>JBBFKT010000004.1 GCA_037482015.1 Thermodesulforhabdaceae bacterium | reverse complement strand
GTGCAGTTGCGCTTCCCTTCGCTCGCTGTGATCAACTCACGGGAGGACTTTCACCTCCGGGAGCACGCCCATGCCGGGCGCACCGATTGTAGGGGCACGGCATGCCGTGCCCCTACATTTGGACAGGTCTTCCAAGTTGAGCCCCATCCCTGCGTTTTCTACAGTTTATGTTACTTAGCCATCCCATAAGAGAAATTTTCAAACGCCATCATTTTTATCCAATCCTAAAGCATTGGGTACAACGAACAATTGTTTGACGATAGCTAATTTGGCGGGTTAAATTTCAAAAAAACTGGTTATGGATGGAACAAATTCTAAATAACCTCATGCTTAAAGTGGAGGTTAGAGTTGATGTCTTCGGAGCGTAGGACTGTGGTTGTTTTATCCAACATTTGGAAAAACTATTATATCCTCATTATAGTTTGTTTCATAACTCTAGGATGCTATGTGGCATCGTATATGAGAATACCTATAGTGCCCATATATGCAAAAAACCTTGGAGCATCCACGAAAATGGTTGGCATGATAAACTCCGCATTTTTCTTCACCGCTGGTGCACTGTCATTTCCTATGGGTTTTCTTTCTGATCGATTCGGAAGAAAGATCATTGCCTGTGTAGGGCTTATCATCCTGAGCTTCACTTGTTTTGCTCTCTATTTTACCACGTCTCCTTTGCAAATTTTGGTCATCTATTTTCTATTCGGGGTTGGTTTATCAACTTATGGTCCTACGATGATGTCTTTCGTCGCTGATATAACTCCATCAAGCCACATAGGTCGAGCCTACGGGTGGTACACAACATCTCTCTACCTTGGCATGAGTATAGGACCTGCTCTTGGTAGCTGGACTGCAGAAAAATTAGACTATGGATCGGTTTTCCTCATATCTGGAGGACTTACTTTACTACTCTTTGTTATAATGTTTTTTGCTCTACCAAAAAGAAAGACTACAAAAACACCAACAAATCCACCGCACCAGCCTGGTAAGTCATTAAAAGTTATTCAGACAATTAATAGCGCTCTTGTAGCTTGCTGGATTATTACCTTTGGAGGATGTTTTGCTCTAGGCATGTTTGTTACATTTATACCATTGCATGCTCACGATGCAGGTATAGCTCTTAGTCACATAGGACTTATTTTCTTCACTCAAGGGCTAACGAACGCCTTATCTCGAGCTCCTTTTGGATGGCTTAGCGATAAAGTCACAAATAGAAACAAACTAGTTATGGTTGGTATCTTTGCTGTCATGATTGCCATCTTGGGCTTCGCCTTTTCTAAAAGTCTTACCAATTTCGTTTTAAACGCCTTTTTTCTCGGCGGTGGCATGGCTTTAGCCTTTCCATCCATTGGAGCAATAATAACAGAGGTTACATCATCTGAGACTAGAGGAATCGCTATGGGCGGCTATAACACCGCTATTTACTTTGGTATCATGAGCGCATCTTTAACTATGGGGCCAATTATCGAAAAATGGGGTTACCGCCTGGCATTCGAGATTGCGGCATGCTTAACACTACTTTTAACAGCAACTTTTCTCGTTATGATGAAGCGTTATTATCTCCTGAAAAAATTTCATCAGGAACTTTCTATTCCCTGATACTGGATCACCCCCGATTTGATATGAACATCACGCTGGGGAAACGGAATCTCTATGCCTCGCTCAACAAACAGTTTATAGATCGCAGACCTAAGTTCTGTTTCAGTTAAAATTGCATCCTTTGCATGAGTGAAAAAACGAAGGCTAAACACCAGAGCGCTATCTCCAAAGTCCTTAAAAAGAACATCTGGCGGGGGATCTTTAATAACCTTAGGATGATTTATCGCCGCTTCCATAAGGGTATCCTTGACTAGATTGATATCCGACCCGTAGGCTACCCCAACGGTTATGGAGTTCCTTATTGTGGGATCCTGGAAACTCCAGTTTATTATTCTCCCACTGATAAACTCGGAGTTAGGAATAATGAACGATGCATTATCAAAAGTTTGAACAACAGTAGCTCTTACATTAACCTTTTTGACCACTCCACGAATTCCCCCAATTTCAACCACATCTCCAACCTGTATCGGACGTTCAATAAGCATAATAACGCCGCTTACAAAATTGTTAAAAATTTGCTGAAGTCCAAAACCAAGACCAACACCTAGAGCGCCAAACAAGACAGTAAAAGATGTAGAACTGAAACCAATTACATTGAGTGCCAGCATTATCCCCAAAAGCCAGGCAATGTAAGTCGTTATAGTTATTATAGATTCTTGAACACCGTGATCGAGCCCGCTGTATTTAAAAAGCCCTTCTTTCATAAAGTGTCTTATTTTGCGAGTTACTAAACGCGTAACAGTGATAATTATAGTTGCATAAACGAGCGATATGAGCCTAAAGCTCATGTTACCAATAGGTATGGGGGTATGAAGCAATTTTATAGTGGTCAGTAGAACTTCCCGTTTAGCACCCCAGACAATTAACAGAACAATTATGGAACCAAGCACAAAGGCCACCCAAAAAAGCCTCAGCAAAAGCCAACTAAGCGATTCTTGGTATTCTCTCGAATCTTCCGGCAGATAAGAGACAACTCCTTTAAGGGTTCGTTCCCATTCAATAAGATCCTGAGCAATCATCCAAACCCAAAGGGAAAAAACAAAAGTATAAGCCCAGCTTGCAAGCCATAATGAGACAAAAAGCGTATATCCAAGAAGTTCCATCAGAACAGATCCGCCGAAAACGAGATATGAAAAACTTACCAACCCAAAAAAGATTATTTTTGCTTTTTTGGATTCTAAAATCGGCAATAATATGGAACGACATTCTTTCCAGAAAAAACCCAACATTCCAAGAAATGCTAACTCCATAGCCAATCTATAAGAGATAAAAAAGCTTCCAAAGCCAACAAATTCTTTTATAAACAGGTATAATAGAATTAGCCATCTTGCAATATGGACATAGACTTTAAGATAAGTTTGAAAGACCTTATCTCTCAGAATGCCGACCACTTCCTTATAAATCTTAAGAAAATCAAGGATCCATCTCGTAAAAAGCCATACGGTTATGGCTAAAACAAAAAACCTAACGGGTGTAGAGGCATCATACAGCCCGTTTATACGGAAATATATTTGAGCAAAAACAACTGCTCCCAACAATCCTATAGATGACAAGATCAGTTGAATATGAGCAAACAGGAAAGGTTTTAGCTTACTTACTCGGTCAAGAAACCATGTTCTAGACAAGAAGCCACTGATTCGTTTTAGAACATGTTCAACACCCACAAGTAATGCGAGAAAAACCACCACAAAAACAAATGTTGTTCTTGCCAGCACCTGCCATTGACTAATCCAGAATTGTTTTGAAGCAAGATTGGTAACAGCAGTCCAGAATTGGGTCAATTCTTGAACGAAACTTTCCCGAGAAAGCATTGTAAAGATTGACTGCTTTCTCTGAAAAAGCTCCTCTCGTTTCTTCTTGGTAATGTGTTCATCAACTTTTTCAAGAAGAACTGACCCGTTGTTTATACTTGTTTTAGCTTGATCAATTAAAGCGCGGTAAGAGGCATGCAGTTTTCTAAATTCCTTCTCCTTTTTCTTAAGCAATTCCGTAAGCTGTCCAAGAGATTTAATAACCGTCTGAGCTGCGGGAGTGGATAATTCGCGAGCTTTAAGATCTTTTAACTGTTGCTCATTTACGTTCCTCTGTTCAACCGTTTTATTTATAAGTTCTGAAAGTTCTTCTTCTTTCTCTTCTATTTCTTTCATTCGCTCGGAGATTCTTGCTAGACTCCCTTTTAGATTACTACTCACTTTTTCCAAGTCATCCAGTCCTATACTGGAAAGATTAGCAATGTTAACATAGGTGGAGAGAAGCAAGTTAAGAGAATCCAGTTCCACAACAAAAATATTTTGAATACGCTTAAACTCTGCCATCCGATTTGCTATACTATCTAGAGCTATCTTTTCCTCCTGGATCGCCTGAGTTAGGGATTGAGACAACTTGTCCAACTGTTCCGGATCTAAAGCTGGAGAAGTAGAAGTTTCCTGTTCGGACAAAACAATACTGGTAAATCCTCCTAAGAAAATCGAAATGACCACAGAGATCAATATCAACTTCTTCATCTACCAATCTCCCCCTTATTTTCTCGCTTGAGCCTTTATGTTAAGCCATTCAACAAAAACCGAAAAGCCCATGGCAAAATAGATGTATCCTCGTTCTATGTGTTTTCCAAAGCCATCAGCTACTAGGGCAACACCAACTAAAAGTAGGAAACTTAAAGCGAGCATTTTAAGGGTGGGATGACGTTCTATGAAAGCCGAGACAACTCCACTGAAAAACATCATAAAAACAACAGCAAGAACCACTGCTAGGATCATAACCCCAATATGTCTTGCCATACCAATAGCGGTGATAATAGAATCTAACGAAAAGACAATATCTATAATGGCAATCTGGATTATAGCCCCCGAGAAACTAGAGATCGCCTTAGATTTTTTGCTTTTATCTTCCTTTACCCCTTCAAGCTTAACGTGGATTTCATGGGTAGCCTTAGCGATAAGAAAAAGCCCACCTGCAATAAGGATCACATCACGCACAGAAAACTCGTTCCCCAAAATAGTTACTAAAGGTTTTGTAAAATGAGTCATAACAAACAAGAGAGAAAGAAGAGCTATGCGAAAAATCAAAGCTAGAGCCAAACCGACACGTCTAGCAGAAGATTGAGACCTAGCAGGGAGCCTTGAAGTAACCACTGCTATAAAGACAATGTTATCAATGCCCAGAACTAGTTCCATAGCAGTTAGAGTAATAAGGGCTGTGAGGTTTTCCAAAGAGAAAAAGTTGTAAATCATTGCGTCCTCCATTTTTTTTAACTAGAAACAGTCTGGTTAATAAACAATCAATATCACCTGGCAAGGAGCAAAGCGCTATGAAGCTTCTAATGTTTTTCGCTCACGAATTTTGGCTTACGCCCAGAGAAAAGACAATACCTGACGTGCCTGATCAAGAAAAAACTATTGAGGCGTCTCAAGCTGTTATCATCTTCTATCACGCAGAACCAACTGATGAACAACGAAGTGGAAACGTGATTACCAAATTTGTAAAAAATGCCAAATGGCTTGCCGGAAAATTTCAGACTAAAACCGTTATTCTTCACTCCTTCAATCACCTCGGCTCAGAAAAGGCATCTCCGGATGTAGCCTTATCGATCATTTCCGAAGTTAAGCGCAAACTAGAAAATGCCGGATATACCGTCCTAGAAACTCCTTTTGGTTATCAAAACGAATGGAAAATGCACGTAGCGGGGGACTCTCTCGCAAAGGTTTTCAAAGAAATATAAAAATAGGGGACGCTTTTCATAAACGTCCCCCTGTTAATTTCAGCATATTGCTTTTTGACTTATTTGCTATTCTCCGGAGGGTTCAGCACCTTCAGGAGCCGGTTCTTTCTTTTCTCCACATCTTTCCAGTAAAGCTTCCCACTCAGCATTCACTCTAGCCTGAATCTTTTCAATCTCTTCTTCTGTAAGATGAGCAAACCGGCGCTGCATTTTCAAGTAATCCACCACCGGCTTTGGCTTAGGATTTTTGCGAGAAAGGATCCATTTACCATCGATCACCTCATAAAGCGGGAACACATTAGTTGCTACAGCCATCTTCGCAACTTCTATAGCTATATTTGTCGGATGTCTCCATCCGGTAGGACAAACCGAAAAGATATGAACATAAGCGGGTCCCGGCACCATAGCGGCTTTTTTCACTTTATTCATAAGATCAAGTGGATAGGCAGGGGATGCCGTCGCAACATAGGGAATATCATGAGCTGCTGCGATGGCAGGAACATTTTTCTTCCAGGTCGTCTGTCCTATGCTCTTTTTCCCCGGCGGAGAAGTAGTTGTCATAGCACCATATGGAGTCGAAGATGATCTCTGGATTCCTGTATTCATGTAAGCTTCATTGTCGAGACAGATGTAAACAATATCATGTCCACGTTCTAAAGCCCCGCTCAAAGCCTGAAGCCCAATATCAGCCGTCCCACCATCACCACCATACCCCAAAAAAACCACTTTATCTTCAGGGCTTATTCTTCCCTTTCGCGCAAGCACTTTATAAGCCGATTCAACGCCGCTTATGACTGCTGCCGCATTTTCAAAGGCAACATGGATCCACGGCACTCGCCAGGCTGTTTGAGGATAGGGCGATGTGACGATCTCCATGCATCCAGTAGCACTTGCAACGATTACATTCGTGCCGATAGCCTTGAGAGCAAGCCTCAGAGCTAAAATTTCAACACATCCCTGACAGGCCCTATGCCCCGGTGAAAGGGGTTCCACTGAAGGGATGTTTTTCATCGTAAAGCCTTTAAAATCTTTTAACGCTTCGCTTGCTATTCCCATGGATTATTCCCTCACATTAATAATCTCATATCCCATCGGTTCCTTCTTAGCTGCTTTGGCTTCGACCATATCAACCATTTCAATGAAATTTTCTACTGTAACATCCCGCCCACCAAGACCGGCAATATAGTTCCACACATAAGGCGTAAGTCCATGATCAAAAAGCATAGATTTCACTTCGGCACAAACAGGTCCTACATGTCCATTAAATCCCAGAGCTCTGTCTATGACGGCAACAGTTCGAGCATTCTTCAGGGTAGAAACAAGCTCTTCCACAGGGAAAGGTCTGAAAAGCCTTATTCGAGCAAGCCCCACTTTTTTACCTCTGGCTCTCATCGCATCTACGGCTCTCATTGCTGTCTCGGCAATACTTCCCATAAGAAGAAGAATAACCTCTGCATCCTCACACTTATAAGTTTCCACCGGTCTATAGGTTCTTCCGAAATGCTTAGCAAATTCTTCCCATGCTTCTATGATAACCTTTTTGGAATTCTTTAAAGCCTCGTCCTGAGCCTTCTTTGCCTCGGTGTAAATTTCAGGAACACCAACGGGTCCCATAGTTACAGGATTTTTCGGATCAAGCCTTAGAGCAGGCTTATAAGGTGGCAGATATTTCTGGACTTCTTCTTTTGACGGAAGTTCTATTGGTTCAATAACATGGGAAAGAATGAAGCCATCTAAGTTAACTATAACGGGGAGAAGGACTCGATGATCTTCCGCCACACGGTAAGCATGGATTAGCAAATCAACCACTTCCTGTCCATTTTCAGCAACGGTCTGAATCCATCCTGTATCTCTAGCAAGCATCATATCTGCGTGATCATTCCAGATACTTATAGGAGCGCTCATAGCTCGATTTGCCATAACCATTACTATTGGTAGCCTCATGCTTGAGGCTATATAACAAATTTCAACCATCAGAGCATATCCCTGAGCACTTGTAGAAGTAAAGGTGCGAGCTCCAGCGGCCGCAGCTCCCACACATACGCTCATGGCCGAATGTTCAGATTCCACTGGAACAAATTCAGCGTCCAGATGTCCATTAGCAACAAGCTCCGAAAGATGCTCCACAATATGAGTCTGGGGTGTAATGGGATATGCCGCCACAACATCAACATCTATAAGGGCGACTGCTTCCGCCGCCGCAATTGAAACTTCCATTCCTACTCGCCTTCCCATTAGCTCCCCTCCTCTATCATTTCTATCGCATCTTTCGGACATTCATGAGCACAGATGCCGCATCCTTTGCAGTAGTAGTAGTTTAGCTCATAATATCCATCTTCTTTCAGGCTATAAACCATATCGGGGCACAGGATGTAGCATCTGCCGCATTTTACACATTTCTCATAATCCACCACAGGACGGCTAGAACGCCAATCCCCCGTCTTAAGCTCTGAAGCACTACCAGGTTTAAGGATGGCGGCTCCCAGAGCCAGTTCGCGCCAGCTATGAAGTCCTAGTTCCTTTGCCACGAGCTTTTCCTCCAATCTATTTATGATTAACAAAGTTATTATTCCAGTATCGTATCATCGTAAGCTTTCTTGCAAGCGGCAAAATTTTTCCCACCCAGAGAAGGACCAAATCTTTCCATGATGGGTTTTTCCAGGCTCTCCAGAGGCACAGTTTGAGACACTCTGACGATAGCACCCATCATAGTTGTATTTGTTATAGGAACTTTAAGAATTTCTCTGGCTATTGAAGTAGCATCAACTGTTGCTACACGAGATTTAAGGTTGAAGCTTTTTTTCAACTCAGAAGGAGACATTTGAGTATTGACAATCACAATACCGTTGTCAGCAATACCAGCTTCCACATTAGAAATAGGAATAAGACTTGCGTCAAGCACAACCACCAAGTTTGGATTATAAATTTTTTCTCGCGTTCTCACAGGTTCATCGCTTATCCGAAGGAAAGCCATCACCGGAGCCCCGCGGCGTTCGGGACCAAAACTGGGAAAGGCTTGAGCGTATTTACCTATAGCGATGGCTGCAAGAGCCATCAATTCCGCAGAGGTTACGGCTCCCTGACCTCCACGACCATGTATTCTGATCTCATTCATTGTCAAAAACCTCCAGTCTCCATCGTTTAGTAACCCCAAAGTTCATAGCATAATTTGAATAAATCCTACACCACAAAAAAAGCTGAAAAAAGTTACAAACTTATTTTCACAAAAGGTTAGTTTACTTCAACGAAGTTTACTCATATCGAAGATTGATCAATTCAGTCAAGCTAAATCGATGACGCAGAGACTTTACTATATCAAGGTGTTTACGGGAAAAGTTTTTTTGTGTAGAGTTGTGGTTGCCAATCTGCAATTTTAGCAAACTAAATAAAAGGGTTAAGGCAAAAAGTTTATGCCAAGAACACGAGGGAGAGAAACAGCAGAGGAAATACTTAAAGCGGCGAAGGAGCTTTTTTATATAAAGGGCTATGAAAATGCCAGCACTCGCGAAATTTCCAAGAAAGTAGGGATAAGCAAAGCCGCTCTGTATCACCATTTTAAGAACAAAGAAGAAATTCTTTTCCGAATTTGCCTTCAAGCAGCAGACGAATTAGTAAACAACATGAGACAGGCTATTGAGCGAAATGCCCAATCAGGGAAGCCCCTAAAAGAACAATTGACCGATGTGCTGGTTGAGTATGCCAGAACCTACATGAAAAATGAAAATTTCAATAAGATACTGCTCCACGACATTGAATACCTCCCTGAAGACAAAAAACAGATAATATACCAGAAAGAAAAGGAAAATGTTCACCAACTCCGAAAGTTTATAGAAAACTTGATGGCTCAAGGAAGTTTCAGGAAACTTAATTCTACAGTTGTTACTTTTTCTCTTATTGGTTCTCTTCACTGGCTTTATTTTTGGTATAAGCCAGCAGGATCACTTTCTTTAACCGAAATAGCGGAACAAATGGCAGATCTATTTCTCCAAGGGCTAAAAAATCCGGAAACAATTTCTTAATAACTACGTTCAATTCTTAGAAAAACCAAAGGATCTTTCCAGGCTTCAACGATCGGGGCACAAGCTATTTCAATGTGCCCCGATGTGAAAAAATTGCTTTAGCGGCTTTGTTAGATCATCAGCACTTTACCAAAAACGGGGACTCCAAAGGATGACTTCCCTACGGTATAAGTTTTTGACGATTACGATCCAATCTCATAGCGATAAATGCTAATCTTTGGGGGACTTTTTAAATAATGACTGATTTCAGCCTCAATAGCCTTACGCTCATCGCTCTCTTCCCATCGATTCCAATCTTCCAAGCTATTCCAAGTACTGATCACCAAGTATCTTTGAGGATTGTCGTAAGAAACAAGGGTTTCTCCTGAAATGTAACCATGAGCTCTCATTGCTCTCGCTCTCAGCTTAATGAGAGAATTGTAAATATCGAGTTCTCTACCTTCCTCAATCTCCCTTTCGATAAAAACTTTAACAGCCATAGCGCACCTCCTGACCGTTGATGGTTGAACATTCAATACCTTTACTTAACTTATTATATCTCTTAAAAGAATTTAGAAAAGACCAAGGGGACTGTTTAATGTTTATATCGTGACAGCGTGTGTCTAAAAACAGACGAACTTATTTATAATTTTAATGCACGTCTTATTGTTATCCAGCAAGACGAAAAGTAAAAATAATCTTCTAATGGATAGCCTTATCAATAAGATGGGCTAGAAGTGCCCTAAAATCTCGCCCTGTGGAAAGAATATACAATCCTAGAGCTTATGATTGCTCAAGAACTTCCTCTATCTTTTTAAATATTTCCTTTACCCCAAAAGGTTTTTGTATAAAGGCAATGCCGGGAATCAATATTCCATGATGGGCAATGATGTTGTCAGTATAACCAGACATAAAAAGGACCTTAAGGTCTGGTAAGGTGCGTCGGAGTCTATCTGCTAAATCCCTTCCATTCATATGCGGCATCACCACATCAGTTAAGAGTAGATAAGGTATATTTTGAACGTGCTGCCCTTTCCAGGCTCCGAATAGACCCAGATATGCCCATTAAATTGCTTTACTATTCCATAAACCATGGAAAGTCCAAGTCCTGTTCCCCTGCCTTTTTCCCTGGTGGTAAAGAAAGGATCAAAAATCTTATCCATAATCTCCGGAGGAATTCCACATCCGGTATCACTAAGGGCCATCATTATATATTGTCCTGGTTTCACTTGATGATGGGACCTTGCATAATTATCATCCAAAAAGATTTCCATTGTTTCAATCAAAAGCCTTCCTCCCTTGGGCATTGCATCCCTTGCGTTTACCACAAGGTTCATAATCACTTGCTCCATTTGAGCCTGATCTATTAATACATGACCTATTTCATGAGAAAGATCTAGAATAAGTTCTATATCCTCACCTATAAGTCTTTTTATGATATCATGCATATTCATGATTACATTGTTCAGGTTTTTGACCTTGGGCCGTAATGGCTGTTTTCGGCTGAAGGCCAATAGTTGTTGGGTGAGACCTGCGGATTTCTTAGCGGCCTCTACAATCATTTCCACATGTTTTTTTAAAGGGTCTGTATCTTTTAGACCATTTAAAATGAGTTCACCATACCCCAGAATAACCCCAAGCATATTGTTAAAGTCGTGAGCAATGCCACCTGCAAGGCGTCCAATAGATTCCATTTTTTGAGCGTGTTGGAGTTGAGCTTCCAAATTTTTCTTCTCCTCTTCTGCCATCCTTCGGGCTGTAACATCTCTTGCAATGCATAGAACATTTACTATTTGATTATCTTTATAAAGAGGAGCTCGACCAACTTCTAAATACTTTAAAGTTCCATCTTTTGTTAACAGGGGATATTCTTTGATGGGGATAATTTTCCCTTGAAAGGCTACATTTATGTCTGATAATACTTCTTCTATATATCTGGAATCCAATATGTTTAATTCTTGAATAGTTTTTCCTATGAGTTCCTGAGGGGCGTATCCCAATATATTTTTAACAGAAGGAGTTATATCTACTATTCTAAACTCCCTATCAACGGAATATAAGATATCGTTAACATTTTCAAAAAAAAGTCTATATTTTTCCTCTGCCTCTTGTAACATGACCTCTGCTTTTTTTCTCTCCGTTATATCAACAGCTATCTCAAATCTTACAGCTCTGCCATCAGGCCACTGGATAATCCTGTCTGTTATCCAATAGTCTCTGCCCAATATAGGGTTACGGTATTCCCAAGTATACGGTTTTGGTCTTTCCCTTAATATCATATCATTAGTGCAGAATTCACAGGGACGATCCATCCCTTGAAATGCTTTGTAACAGAGTTCACCTACCACATCTCGTCCCAAAAGTTCTCTAAAGTAACGATTCACAAAAAGGATTTCATGGGTATAAGGATCGGAGACATATATTACCTGATCAATGGCATCGAAAAGAGCTAAAAGCTCCTCGTGCTCATTTATTAAGGCATTTTCTGCATTCTTTCTTTTCATCTCATCTATAAAAATTGCAACTATCTCGCCAGATGGCAGTTTATAGACATAGTTTTCATAATACCGAACGGCTCCTTCCTCAAAGACATAAGCACTTGTGGGATAAACTTGGGGCTGACCAGTTTTGTATACCTCTTGAAATATCCTAAGAAGTCCCATCTCCTTAATCCCGGGAAAGGCACTTGTGACTCTTTTACCCAGCACCTGGTCTTTACTTGTATGAGTCATCCTTTCGGCTGCTTTATTAAAATCCAGGAACACAAAGTCTGAACCATCATCGACAGCTTCGTAAACAGCAATTCCTGTAAAAGGATTGTCAAACAGTTCCCTATACCTTTGCTCACTCAATCTCAAAGCCTTTTCCGTAATATTCCTTTTTTCCGCCTCCATGGCGTTTTTAAGAGCTATTGCAGCCCAATTCCCAAATAATTGAGCGAGTTCTCCATCTATTTGAGTAAACCCGCCTTCTTTGTTTCCAAAGCCTAAAAGTCCAACTATTTTGCCCTCTATTTTCATTGGAGCAAACAAGACATTTTTTAGCCTTAAGTGACCTTTTGGTATTAAGTCCATCCATTTACTATTTTCAAAATCGTTCTCAATAACAAACTTTCCAGATTTGTAAGCCTCTGCCCTTAATCCTCTCAATGGCATTGGAATATTGGGATCTACTAAACACTCAAATCCCCCATAATCCAGGTAAACAATATCAAATCCGTCGATTTCTTTATTGAAAAGGCCAACATAGCCAGAACTTGAACCGATAAGATTTTTTAAGACATCAAATATCTTCTTAGCAACCACATCGAATCCAAGATCCTGATGTATAAGAGCAGAGATATCTAGAAGTTCATTTAGATCCTTTCGCTTTAACAAAACAAAATCCCCGGCTGACTGGAATTCAAATGATGACTTTTTCTGCTCGGTTACATCCTGGAAACATATAAGAACTAAGTTTTTATCAAAATACTTGATATAAGCTGTCGATAGAGATAGACATTTTCCTTTTTTCTCACCAGATTTTTCAAAATAAACCCATGCATCGATATTTTTTTGGCCCCTCTGGTTTTTAAATGTCTCAGATATAGCAACATTAATCTTACATTCAGAACAAAATTTACCAAACCCACAGCCTTCTTTATTGTCTAACTGATGAATACACGAAATAGCTTCCCCAATACTAATACCAATTATATCTCTTTTTTCTCTACCAGAAATTTCTGCTGATAAGTCATTGGCACTGACAATCCGTCTATAATTATCCAAAACCATTATAGCAATCGGGGCATGGGTATAAATAGCACTTAACTCTTCTAGAGTTAGATTCAGCCTATTTTCATTCTCTTTTAGCTCTGTATAATCCCCGATGGTGTAAATAAGCTTTTCTCCGCCAGTATTTACCTTTTTAACATAGATCATCAAAAGACGGGATCTACCGAAAACGTCCTTAATTTCCCTTTCAATGTTTCTAATCTCGTCTTTTAATAAAGGTAGGTTCTCCAGGTCGATTATAAGGTCTCCCAGTAGATTTTGAATACTTCCAGTGGCTATTATCTCTTCAGAGGTCTTTCCAAAAATCTCTTCAAAATTTCCAAAAACATGGATTATTTTACCTGACAAATAGGTTACAATAACGGTTAAACCTGCTTCCTTCAATATGGTATTAAGATCCAGAACAGATCCTTCAATTCCAGGAATCTGGACTTCTTCAAACTTAATACCCCTGCCTTTTTGATCGTTATCTGAAAAGATCATAATAATACTCCTACATACAGAAAAACTTGATAAAAACAACTTCGAATGCATTGTAACTGTAACCCATTTTCAAAAATTATTGAAGTTACTAAATCACATCGAATAAACCTTAATTTACCATTGTTTAAACAGGAATCACTAAATTTGGAATCCAAGGTAGACAAATGAAGAGAGGTTTACCAGGGTTCAAAGAAGCCATTTCTAAGTTCAGGAAAGCCTCTTCCCCTACAGACACACTTGACTAAACACTATGAGAGAAAGCACTCATAATTCTCCATGACATCACACATCTTATTTTTAAGTCTAAGCGGTTAGAGAAGCGTTAGGATATTGGGAGGGTCGCCGTCCTCTGCGATCGATGCATTGCAAATTTTGCGGTTCCCTGTGGCTATCAGCAATATGGCAGTTGCGCTTCTCTTCGCTCGCTGTGATCAACTCATGGGAGGACTTTCAACTCTAAAAGCACGTCCATGCCAGGCGCATCCAAAGAACGGACGGCGAGGAAGCCGTCCCTCCCAAAACGCAGGAGTGCGTTCATTCCGGGCACACAAAATGTAGAGACAACGCATGTGCCACCCATACATTTATGGCGAATCACATATTGAATCATCTTTCAGCTATCCAGACCTGGAAGGGTCTTCAAAGTTATGTTCCATCCCTGTGTTTTCAGTTTGCATTACTATCCCATAGCGGAAGTTTTATAACAGCCCCCCATAATTTCTTGACACTAATTTTTAACTTTACTAATTAAGTAATACTTAAAATGTCAGGGCGTGGCTGGGTTTTAGTAGGTTGAGTACTTTATTCACTAATGGAGGTATAATCAGGATGGACATGAGATTCTCCAAAAACAATGACGTGCTCGGCACAGTAAACCGTGGTAACCCCACGGAATCAAGTTTATGCACACTATGTAGAGCAGATTGTCAAGGCAAATGCGAAACATGGCTCGCAAGCCTGATAGGTAGAAAGCTTTTGTATCCCCGCGATTTTGGTATGGTCACCGCAGGAGCGAATAATACAACTCACGTAGGAGTATCCTATAATTCTCTTCGTATCCAGGGATACGCTTACGGAGCTCATGGCTTGCCTGAGTCTCTTTCAAACTCCCCCGATGATTGCATTTTCCCCAATGTGGACATTTCCACCGAATTCGGTAACGAAGTAAAAACCAAAGCACGAGTTCCAATAATGACGGGAGCTCTGGGATCAACCCCCATTGCGGCAAAATACTGGGAACCCATTGCAGTTGGTGGCGCTCTGGTCGGTGTCCCCATAGTTGTTGGCGAAAATGTGGTCGGAGTGGATAAAGCCGCCGAATTCAAAAATGGTCGTGTTGTCAAGGCTCCAGAATTAGATCGTCGAATTGAAACTTATTTGCGCTACTACGATGGTTATGGAGCCATCATCGTGCAGATGAATGTTGAAGACACTCGAAATGGTGTGGCTGAATATGTAATCGAAAAATACGGCGACAAATGCATCATCGAACTCAAATGGGGTCAGGGAGCCAAGAATATAGGTGGAGAAATTCAGGTAACCAGTCTTGACTATGCAATCTTCTTGAAAAAGCGTGGTTACCTCATAGATCCTGATCCAGAACTTCCTGAGGTTCAGGCAGCTTTCAAGAGCGGAGCAATCCGATCTTTTGCTCGACATAGTCGCCTTGGTAATACAAACCTCAGTCGATGGGATCTAGTTCAGGAAGCCTTTACAAATCAGATAGAATATTTAAGAAAAATCGGCTACAAACGTATCTCTCTTAAAACTGGATCCTACGGAATGGAAGATCTTGCAATGGCTATAAAATTCGCAAGCGACGCCGGCCTTGATCTTTTAACAATTGATGGATCCGGCGGCGGCACCGGTATGAGCCCATGGAACATGATGCAGAGCTGGGGTGTGCCTTCAATTCTGCTTCATGCAAAAGCCTACGAATACGCTTCCATACTGGCAGCCAGAGGAAAACGAGTTGTGGATCTTTCCTTTGCCGGTGGTTTCGCTCTAGAAGACAGCATATTCAAAGGAATTGCTCTGGGTGCTCCCTACGTGAAAATAATCTGCATGGGACGAGCTCTTATGATTCCTTCCTTCTTGGGATCCAACATTGAAGGAGTTCTAAGACCTGAGAGAAAGGCAGCCCTTAATGGAAATTGGGATAGCCTACCAAAAACCGTCTCAGAAATAGGAACAAGCCCAGAACAGATCTTCGCTTGCTATTTCGAAGTAGAAAAGAAAGTCGGGAAAGACGAAATGAAAAATATCCCCTTAGGAGCTATTGCCTTCTGGACTCTTTCCGATAAACTTGCCTGTGGTCTCCAGCAACTTATGGCGGGTGCTCGCAAATTCTCCCTCAAAGCTATCTCTCGAAGCGACCTTGTTGCTGCAAACCGCGAAACTGCCCAAGAAACTGGCATTACCTACATTTGCGATGCCAATGATGAAGCGGCAAAGAAAATTCTTAATTCATAATGTCTGAAATAAAATAGGGGCGAAAAACATCTCGCCCCTAATTACCCTCTTTATCAAGGTCGATTTTCGTTAATAGGCTTGCAATGGTCTTAGGGGCGACGCATGCGTCGCCCCTACATTTAGCTGGCTAATCACATTTTGAGACGTTTCTTAACCACCTACCTCTGGAAAGGTCTTTCAAGTTGAGCCCATTTCCGCCTGTTTTCTGTAGTTTATATTACTTTACCATCCCACAAGAGAAGCTTCCGAACAGCCTTGGTCGAATTCACTAAATATCGAAGTAAAGATGGAATTCGTAAGGATGGGGTCTTAGCTTTACGGGATCTACTTCCCGATGTCTCTTGTATTCAATCCACATGTCTATCACGTCTTGAGTAAAAACGCCGCCTTTGAGAAGGAATTCATGATCTTTTTCCAGGGCACCAAGAGCTTCTTCAAGAGATCCCGGAGTTGAAGGGACATTCTTAAGTTCCTCGGGTGATAGGGCGTAAATATCTTTATCCAGTGGTTCTCCTGGATCCATTCGGTTTTCTATTCCGTCCAGAACAGCCATGAGAATAGCGCTAAAGGCTAGATATCCGTTACAGGATGGATCTGGTGTCCTGAATTCAAGACGCTTAGCCTTTGGTGAAGCAGAATACATGGGTATGCGAATAGCAGCACTACGGTTTCGGCTTGAATATGCCAGATTAACTGGAGCTTCATAGCCTGGCACAAGACGTTTATAAGAATTAGTGGTGGGGTTTGTAAAGGCACATAGAGCTGGTGCGTGTTTCAAAATGCCACCAATGGCATAAAGAGCCACTTCGCTCAGACCCGCATATTTATCGCCGGCAAAAAGTGGTTTCCCATCTTTCCAGAGACTTACGTGGGTATGCATTCCAGAGCCATTATCGCCATAAAGAGGTTTGGGCATGAAGGTTACGGTTTTACCATGGCGGCGAGCAACATTTTTAATTATGTATTTGAACCACATGAGTTGATCGCCCATCTTTACAAGGGGAGCAAAACGCATATCTATTTCAGCCTGGCCAGCTGTTGCCACTTCATGATGCTGACACTCAACCTTAATTCCAACCTGTTCCATAACTAGAGCCATTTCAGTGCGAACGTCATGCAGAGTATCTGAAGGTGGAACAGGGAAGTAACCCTCTTTGTGGCGAAGCTTATAACCGAGGTTGGGAGCCTCTTCTCTACCACTGTTCCATATTCCCTCATCAGAGTCGATAAAATAGTAGCCGTAGTTAGATCCCGAGTCATATCGGATGTCGTCAAAGATGAAAAATTCCGCTTCCGGACCAAAATAAGCTGTATCGGCAATACCGGTAAACCTAAGATATTCTTCGGCTTTTTGAGCAATATAGCGCGGATCACGAGTATAACGTTCTCGAGTAATAGGATCCACAATGTTACAGATCAGCGAAAGAGTCGGCACCTCCATAAAAGGATCCAGGGTTGCCGTATCCGGATCGGGAATGACTAACATATCACTTGCGTTTATGGGCTGCCACCCTCGGATGCTTGATGCATCAAAACCAAAACCGTCCTCAAAGGACGATTCATCAAGCTCACCTATGGGGACAGAAAAATGTTGCCACATTCCTGGAAGATCAAGAAACTTCAAATCTACCATCTTAACTCCATTAGCCTTTGCAAACTCTAACACTTCTTTCGGTGTCATAAAATCTCCTCTCCTTATGGTGAAACTCTAAAGGCCTTACTCCAGCAAAAAGTTTTTAAGGCAACTTTTATGCCAGACACAAATTTTGAAAAAGCGAAAACCCAAAGTTTCTTCGTCCGCCCAGCAATAGATACATTCTAAAGCGCTATCACTTTTCAATCTTATACTTCGGGCACGCCCATAAAAATGGGCCTTTACTTCTCTGCTCATTAAGCTAGCCAAAGGACCTTTTCTCCATCAGGTTATATACTCTCACAGCAAACCGGCTCAATCAAGAAGTTTCATATACCTAAAACTCCGGAAATCTGCACAATATTGTGCAATATTCGTTTAGAAAGCATTATATTTGACAATAATGTGCATATCGCTATCTTAAAAGCCCTGTCTTTCCATAGTATCAGAGAATGGCATATTTATTGCTCAACTAGAAGTTTTGCCCAGAAATTTTACAAGGTCCTAAAAGGAGGGAAAAACGTGTGTCGCCTTTTCGCAATAACAAGTAATGAACCTGTTTCACCCATGATGGCAATAAAAGCCCTGGAAGTTATGAAAGAAGGTTACGACGGATCTGGAATTGGTCTGTTATTGACCGATCTTAGCGGACCTTTTGAAGAAATCAAGGATGCTCCAATACTTTCGGGTATCTTTTCTCACGCCGGTATTAAAAGACTCGATCAATTTATGATGGAACTGGGATTTATGACTAAATACAAACTTTCTATAAAACCACCTAAAACTCCGCCCCCTGGAGTCCCAAAAAGAGATGTCTATCTGGTGCGAGCGTATGAATATCCTGAGTCGTGGGAAAGTCTCAGCCAGGAAGAAAAAGAACACCGCCTAATGACCGTTCGACTTACTTTACGCCAGATGGGCGAAGAATCCGGTGATATGGTTGTTTTTAGCTTTTGGCCTGACGTGATAATGATTAAAGAAATAGGCGACCCCGTGGATGTAGCAGAATATCTTCAACTCGATCGCAAAGAACTTTCCGCTCGAATTATAATGGCTCAAGGGCGTCAAAATACTAATTACGCTATAAATCTCTATGCATGCCATCCCTTCTTTATCCAGGGAATTGCCACCATGACCAATGGTGAAAATACAGCTTTCGTGCCCATTCGAGAATTTCTCATGTCTCGCGGTTTTCCGGGCTATATTGGTTATCAGTCAGATTCCGAAGTTTTTACCCACATTCTTCATTACATATACAAAAAGCTTGGTCTGGGAATTGAATACTACAAACACGTTATCACACCTCTTCAGGATGAAGATCTTGTTCATCATCCTCAAGGAAAGTTTCTCAAAATTTTGAAAGAAACATGCCGACGGCTAACCATAGACGGTCCGAACTGTGTCATAGGTGTGCTTCCCGATAAGACCATGTTTATGGTCCAGGATAGGAAAAAGTTAAGACCCGGGATAGTTGGTGGAAAAGAAGGTGTTTTCGCTTTTTCATCAGAAGCATGTGCCCTTGAATTTGCTCTTCCCGATCGTGACCGAAAAAAGGACTTTCAGCCCATGTATCTGGACACGGTCATCGTGCCACCAGATCGAAAGGAGACAAAAATATGGCGTCAATCGGAACAATTACCCCTTCCACTTTAAGCCGTAAAGATCTGCTCTGGCAGATCGTATGGGACAAAGAACGTTGTGCTTTGTGCGGACGATGCACAGCAGCTTGCCCCGTTCATTCGATCGAGTTGGGAGTTTTCAGAAAGCGGTTGGTTCAGGTAACTCCAGGCGTGGAGACTCAGCCATCTAATGTCTATCAGGTTTTCTACGGTATCCGACAGAAAACTGATCCAGCCTATGCCTGTATCGGTTGCGGCACTTGCACTCTGGTGTGTCCAAACGACTGTATCATGCCAGTAAGAAACGATGAAATCGATAAACTTCGCTTTCACATAAACAGAGGCGGACAGCCAAGGCGAAGGGGCGGACGTAGAAATGTCCCAGAAGGCATCCTGGATCGTATTAAGTTCGTAAGAATATCCATGCTGACCGACCCGGCTCTTGATGCGGGGCGGCATGAGTTTGAACTCAGAACCACACTGGGTAGAGTCCTCCCACCCGAAGAAGCTATAAAACTCTACAAAGAGGAAGAATGGACTCCACCCGTTAGGGAAATCTATCCTCTCATAATCGGTTCAATGTCTTTTGGAGCCCTTTCCCCCAACATGTGGGAAGGACTTCAGATGGGGGTTGCATATCTAAACGAAGAACTTGGCATGCCCGTAAGAATGTGCACGGGGGAAGGAGGCTGCCCTCCAAGGCTTCTTAAGTCTCGTTTTATAAAATATGTTATTCTACAAATCGCCAGTGGATATTTCGGCTGGGACGAGATCATAAGAGCCATTCCTGAAATGAAGGAAGATCCCTGTGCTGTAGAAATAAAATACGGTCAAGGAGCAAAGCCAGGTGATGGCGGACTTCTCATGTGGCATAAAGTAAATAAACTCATTGCAGCTATTCGTGGAGTCCCACCAGGCGTTAGTCTTCCTAGCCCTCCAACTCACCAGACTCTCTACTCTATAGAGGAAGCGGTGGCAAAAATGATTCAATCTGTTTCTATGGGCTGGGGATTTAGAGTGCCGGTCTATCCTAAAATCTCCGGCACATCGACAGCCCTTGCTGTCCTCAACAACCTTACCAGGAATCCCTACGCAGCAGCTCTTGCTATTGACGGCGAGGATGGAGGAACAGGTGCTGCTTACAATGTCTCCATGAATCACATGGGGCATCCTATAGCGAGTAATATCAGAGACTGCTACCTGAATCTGGTGAAGGTGGGAAAGCAAAATGAAATTCCTCTTTTCGCCGCAGGAGGAATAGGAAAAGGAGGAAATCTTGCTGCCAATGCCGCAGCTCTTATTATGCTTGGAGCCAGTGGAGTTCAAATCGGGAAATACATCATGCAGGCTGCTGCAGGATGTGTAGGTTCTGAATCTGACCGATGCAACATATGTAACATCGGACTCTGCCCTAAGGGCATCACTTCTCAGGATCCGCGACTTTACAGACGGCTGGATCCAGAAAAAGTCGCCGAACGAGTAGTGGACGTCTTTTTGAGCTTTGACACGGAACTTAAGAAGATCGTGGCTCCACTTGGTCGCTCCACATCCCTTCCTATCGGTATGTCGGATGCTATAGGAATAGACGATTACCACGTAGCTGAACGACTTCAAATTAAACACGTGGTGTAGAAGGGGGTAACAAGCATGGAAAGCGAACAGTGGGTGAAAATACCCGGCGTTATTAACGGCCATCGGGTCGATTCTAGAATACTCGAAGAACACATCCAGCAAGCTGTTGCATCTGGAGCAAGGTTCATAGAAGTTCAAGCCGCTGGACAACATGGAATAGGTGGAAGGCTCTGGAAAGCAGGCAGCGAAAGAGTTTACATTCGAATCACCGGAGCCCCCGGTCAGCGAGTGGGGGCCATGGGGTTTCCCAATACTACCATTGAAGTAATGGGACCAGCATCGGACGATGTCGGATGGCTCAATACCGGCGCCGAAATTATTGTTCATGGAAATGCAACAAATGGCACCGGCAACGCTATGGCTCAGGGTAAAATCTACATTGCCGGCAATATCGGCGCTCGCGGTATGACCATGACAAAACATAATCCACGATTCGATCCTCCAGAACTCTGGGTGCTCGGCTCCGTTGGAGATTATTTTGCCGAATTTATGGCGGGAGGCATTGCCGTAATTTGCGGCTATCAGCCTCAAGACCCAGAAAACGTTTTGGGTTATAGACCGTGCGTTGGTATGGTTGGGGGAAAGATTTTCTTCCGAGGTCCCCACAAAGGATACAGTCACCCCGATGTAAAACTAGTGCCAATTGACGATCCTACCTGGGAATGGCTTACAGCAAACCTTCGTGTGTTCCTAAAAAAAATAGGTCGTGAAGATCTTTTCGATGCTCTGGCTCAACGTCCTGACTGGCAACTCCTGGCAGCAAGAAGCCCAATGGAAAAGGCTACTCTCTCGAGAAAATCAATACATGAATTTCGCATATCTGTATGGGAAAAAGAACTGGGCAAAGGTGGGTTGATTGGAGATTTGGTTACTTTAGATCGAAGCCCCATACCTGTAATAACAACCGGATTTCTAAGACGCTACGTTCCAGTCTGGGAAAACAGAAAGTATCTTGCTCCCTGTGAAGCGAGTTGTCCAACGGGAATTCCTGTTCGGGATCGCTGGCAACTTATTCGAGAAGGTCGTATCGATGAAGCTGTGGATCTTGCTCTAGCTTACACTCCTTTTCCCGCAACGGTGTGCGGATATCTCTGTCCAAATTTGTGCATGCAAGGATGCACAAGAGCGGCTCAGGGAGCTACTCCCATTGATACCACCGTTTTGGGAAAAGCCAGCATTTCAGCTCGTCCTCCTGAACTTCCTCCCATGACAGGTGGTAAAATTGCCGTCATAGGAGCAGGACCTGCTGGACTTTCGGTAGCATGGCAACTCCGGCTAAAAGGGCATGAGGCTGTTGTTTACGATATGAGGCAGGAAGTGGGAGGAAAGCTCACAGAGGTAATACCGCCTTCTAGAATTCCTCAAGAGGTCTTAACAGCGGAATTGGATCGCATTAAAAAATTGATTCCCAGGATACACTTACAGCAAAAGCTCACAAAAGAAGACTACGAACGACTAAAAATGGACTATGATTTTATCGTGCTTGCTACTGGAGCTCAAAAGCCTCGCACTCTTCCTGTGCCAGGAGGAGAACGAGCCATAACGGCAAGAGAATTTCTGCGCCGCAGCCGACAGAATGAGATTACTCCAGGTGATCGAGTTATCGTTATCGGAGCGGGTAATGTTGGCTGTGATGTAGCTACAGAAGCCTCACGTCTTGGAGCCAGTGACATAACTCTCATTGATATTCAGGAACCGGCTTCCTTCGGTAAAGAGCGAAAAGCTGCGGAAGCAGTGGGAGCAAAATTCCGTTGGCCAGTCTTCACAAAAGCAATTACAGAAAAAGGTGTGGAACTTACATCCGGAGAAATCCTTCCTGCCGATACAGTTGTTATAGCTATCGGTGATCAACCGGATCTTGAAGGCATTCCGGAAACGGTTATGACTGAGCGGGGGTTTATAAAAGTCAACGAATATTACCAAACAACGGATCCAAAGATCTTCGCTATTGGCGATGTTGTAAAGTTAGGAATCCTCACGGAAGCGATTGGAGCAGGTAGAATTGCTGCCGAGACGATAGACGAAATGCTAAAAGGCAAAAGACCACGACGTGACACCAAAATGGTAATAAGTAAGAATAGAGTAAAAGCGGAATACTTTGATCCACGACTTATTCCCGGTGTCCCACTGGAAAAGTGCGCTAATGCCTGTGCCTCTTGCGGTTCCTGTAGAGATTGTGGAATCTGCATCACCATTTGTCCTCAAGGTGCAATATCGAAACAAGAAGAACCAAATGGACGATTTGAAATGGTAGTTGATGGAGACAAATGTATAGGCTGTGGTTTCTGTGCTGGAGCCTGTCCCTGTGGCATATGGAATCTGGTAGAAAACGATCCTATTGAATAGGCTATAAAACAAAAGCCCTCGGAACTGACTCCGAGGGCAAATTTCTTCTTAAAAAGGTGCGGGATATTCTTATATTACCGCACCTTTGTTTTTTTCTTAGTATTCAGGCGGCATAGCTGGGGTGGTTTGCTTCTTTTCCTCAGGTTTTTCCGCTACAAGAGCTTCTGTGGTGAGAAGTAGCGATGCAACGCTTGCGGCGTTCTGCAGAGCAAACCGAACAACCTTGGTTGGGTCAATAACTCCGGCTTCGATAAGATCCTCATAAGTTTCGGTCTGAGCGTTGAAGCCGAAGCCACCATTTCCAGCCTTGACTTTTTCAACCACAACAGAGCCTTCGTAACCAGCGTTATCAGCAATGCATCTGAGAGGAACTTCGAGAGCCTTGTAAATGATCTCTTTACCGAATCTTTCTTCGCCATCAAGCTGGAGTTCTTCGAGGGCTTTCTGGCAACGGAGCAGAGCTACACCACCGCCAGGCACAATACCTTCTTCAACGGCAGCTCGAGTTGCGTTAAGGGCGTCCTCAACGCGAGCCTTCTTTTCTTTAAGCTCGGTTTCTGTTGCCGCACCAACTCGAATCACAGCAACACCGCCAACCAGTTTAGCAAGTCGCTCCTGAAGTTTTTCACGGTCATAGTCGCTGGTGGTTTCTTCAATCTGAGTGCGAATCTGTTTGACTCGAGCTTGAATCTGATCTTTGGATCCACCACCATCAACGATCGTGGTGTAATCCTTGTCAACGATTATCCTCTTAGCAGTTCCAAGGTCATTAACGGTTACATTTTCAAGCTTCACGCCGAGATCTTCGGATACCACCTGACCACCGGTAAGAATTGCAATGTCCTGGAGCATAGCTTTACGACGTTCGCCAAAACCGGGAGCCTTAACAGCACAGACTTTCAGTGTCCCGCGGAGTTTGTTAACCACAAGGGTAGCCAGAGCTTCACCTTCTACATCTTCGGCAATGATGAGCAGAGGTTTGTTCATGCGAGCTATCTGTTCAAGCAGTGGAAGGAGATCCTTCATGCTGCTGATCTTCTTTTCATGGCAAAGGACGTAAGCATCCTCGAGAACTACTTCCATCTTTTCGGGGTCGGTAATGAAATAGGGCGAGACATAACCGCGGTCAAACTGCATTCCTTCCACTACTTCGAGAGTAGTTTCCATGCTCTTGGCTTCTTCGACCGTGATGACCCCTTCCTTTCCAACTTTGCTCATAGCTTCGGCAATAATGTTGCCGATTTCGGGATCGTTATTAGCGGAAATGGTTCCGACCTGAGCGATTTCTTTCTGATCTTTGATTTCCTTGCTCTGAGCCTTGAGAGCTTCAACAACCTTAGCAACAGCCTTGTCTATCCCTCGCTTAAGAGCCATGGGGTTATGTCCAGCAGCGACAAGCTTTGAACCTTCCCTGAAAATAGACTGGGCAAGAATAGTAGCTGTGGTGGTTCCGTCGCCAGCAACATCGCTTGTCTTGCTGGCAACTTCTTTGACCATTTGAGCGCCCATATTTTCGAATTTATCTTCAAGTTCGATCTCTTTGGCGACGGTTACACCGTCTTTGGTGACGAGAGGGGAACCGAAGGTTTTTTCGATAAGAACGTTACGACCTTTGGGACCAAGAGTAACTTTTACTGCATCGGCAAGAATGTCTACTCCTCGAAGAATCTTTTCTCGAGCAGCAGCACTATACTGAATCATTTTGGCCGGCATACTCGACACCTCCTCCCTTCTTTACTGGCTTAACCTTCAACAATTGCCAATATATCGTCTTCCCTCATAATCAAATATTCCTGACCTTCAATTTTCACTTCTGTCCCAGCATATTTAGAGAAGAGAACCCTATCACCTTCTTTAACAGTAAGGGGGATTTCTTTACCGTTTTCCAGAACTTTTCCTTTACCAACAGCAATGACCTTACCTTGCTGAGGCTTTTCCTTTGCAGTATCGGGGATAATGATTCCACCAGGTGTTTTGTTTTCTTCTTCTATGCGCTGGACGATGACTCGATCATGCAAAGGTCTCAGCTTCATAAGCTTTCTCCCTCCTTCTAAACCAAGTTTATTTTTATTAGCACTCTCATTGATTGAGCGCTAATAAAAATAAAAAGACTTTGAAAATCGTCAAGACCCCTTTCGAAAAATTTTTTAGAGAAAAACCATCACCGAGGAAGGCAAATTTCAAAAAAGCAAGAAAGGAAGGAAAATTATGTTCCTGTTGGGGGCGGACTTCAATCCGCCCCTTATTAAAAATTAAACCAATTCTTCGACGGTCTTAACTACCCGATTGATCACACCAGGCCAGAATAGAACAAAGGTGTGGCAAACAGGGGGCAGAGTAATACGATCCCATCCTTTGGGTATCTGGTAAAGAGAAGATAGGGGAAGAACCATATTGTCGGTAGGGCTCCAGAATTGAATTGCCTTAAAGGGAGGAGAATCAAGGCGCATCCTTACATCAGCAAGTTCTTCGTTGCCAAATCTCACAGAGCGAGCGAGCCGACCGCAACTCAACGAAGCAAGCCGACTTCCGTAAAATGGTGTTCCCAGAGAAATAACTCCTTTGACCATGTAGCCTTTTTCGCTGAGACTACGACCTAATAGACCAGCTAAAAGTCCACCCAGACTATGTCCAATCACAATTACAGGTTCTTGCTGTGAAGCTTCTCCCAGAATATCTTCCAGTTCTTTATCCAGCCTATTAAACACATCCCAAATGGAGCCTTCCCAGCAATGATGTTGGAGCGAAATGAAGGAAAATCCTCGTTTAGCAAAAGCTCTCTTAAGCAAAAGAGCTGCACTTGGATTATGGAAAAGTCCGTGAATGAATACAATTGTTCCCTTTGACGGTGTCGCCTTAGCACTCCACCACTTTTTCACCAAACCAAAAGGGTAAGTAACAAGAATTACAGGCAGAACCAAAATAGACGAGAATAAGCTCAGCAAAACACTTCTCTTTAACTTGTGGTCAAGTAACCGTTCCAGAATTTCTTTCTCGCTTTTTGCTCCTTCGTGAGCACAGGAAGGTGTGGAGACTTCATACCAGTAAAACACGTAAGTTAAAGCGGGTATTAACACCCATAATGCCAGGACAAGCAACACAACTCCCATGTTTTATCTCCCCTAAGATGCTAAATTATTCTGGATCTAAAACACACCACCGCTTCTAACAAGTTCTCTAAGATCTGCCACGGCAAAATCTGGGCGGACGAGTTCTCCTCTAAGAATCTTAGCTAATACTTCACGTTCCCTCTCCGGTCTTATAAGAAACCATACTGTTTTGAAACCTTCGGACTTTGCAGGCATTATATCCATCTCGTATGTGTCGCCAATCATCCAGTATTCGTCTGCCTGAACTTTAGCCATAGCTAAACGATAAATTTCTGGACTCGGTTTTTTAACACCTTCTCTATAACTCAAAACTTCATACCGAAAACAATGCCATACATGAGCACCCTTTTCTCTTACTCCTTCGTAGAAAGGATGCCATATATTGGAAATTATCCCCAGTTCGTAACCTCTGCTAGCTAGAGTCTGGATTACATCTTCTACACCCGGCATAAGTTCTACGCAGGCTTTCTGCTCTTCCCAGACTTCATCAACGATTTTCCGCAAAGTTGAAGAACCAACGTGTTTTAAGAAAGGCTCAACAGCTACAAAAAACTCTTCTTTAGTTTTTATTGGTGTGGTCATAATAAACTTCCCAAGATACTGCATATCCCTTTCTGAGAGACCAAGCCGATAGCCAACTAAGCGCCGTGGGGACATTTCCCCTCCGGTTGCCAGCGTGTGACCAATATCAAAAAATATCACTCTTCTCATTGTTCCTCTGGATGGGTGGGGTTAAAACCCGCTCACGCATTATGAGCTGGGCAAATCAGGAAACGTCTATAACAGTCTCAATCCTGAATAAATTCCTTTCCTTCTTTAAGGCACCGCTCTGCTCGTTCAAGTTGTCTGCCTAAATATATTGCGTGACTTATTTCCGATACAATTCCATCACGTGCAATTTCATGTTGAAGTCGTGCCGCTTTATCGGAACGATAAGTTTTGAGCACTACGTCCTCATGACAATATTCCACAAGGATAGCATCCCCATCTATAGAAATCCTGAAATATCCCATGGGATCGAGGCGGTAGCGGAATTCTTTTTCTGACGCAATCCGTGCCGCTCTGTCCAGTTCTCCATCATCAATGCTTATAGAATGGCTGATAACCGTTATAGCTCCAGGCGGCATCCCTACAGACGAAGACACATAACGTTGAAGAGCCATGAGCCCGTGAAAATTTACTAGCCAGGCATCGAGGGCGTTGTGAGTCCGGAAGGTTGCCGTCAGAGTTAATTTGCCACCGTAGCGTCTGAAAAAAACGGATACAAGACAAGGAGCGCTTTCTTCAGAAGTGATAGATTCCATCTCCACTCGCACAAGGTCTCGTCGAGGATCCCAAAGCACAATATAACTTCGGCGATCTTCCGGATCATTTCTGAGTCGAGCTATAACATCTTCAATTTGATCTTTTCCAAAATAACTTCGCATCCTGTGACCATAGGTATAAGACGTATCTTCCAAAAGCTTTCCTGACAGAAACTCATCCTCGTATTGACGCACATAGACCGGGTCAAAACCGTAACAAACAAGATCAGAATCTGGCACTGGTTCTGGATGTTCAACAACAACCTTAACATTCTGAAGCTCCCTACGCTTGCCTTTACGCAGTTCAACAGGATTTCCGAAAAAGAACAGGCAGTGTATAAGATCTTTCCATGCTGTAAGTGGATCATCAGCCCAGATTGTGTGGGTTCTAGGATTGCTGGGATAATGGCTTACGGAAAAATCAGGAAGTGGAACCGCTATTCTCTCGCTATATGTTGGCAGACCGTTAGGCCGGTAGTTTTGAAAAAAACTGCGGATTTTTTCAAGAGCACCTCTACTCTGGGGTTCCCCGGCAAAGAAAATCTCGGGTTTTCTATGAAACATTTCTGGCGTCACAAGGTTATCAATTATACGATTCCTTCCTTTAATAACCACCGGTTCTGCCCCTTCAAAGGAGCATGACGGCAAGCGCAGGCTATTTGCAATTGGCTCAACACCATTTTCAAAAAAAGCGATGAGATCCTCAGCAGACCCCGATCGGTTACGACCAAAAAGAACAAGAGAATCTATTTGGGGATTGTAAAGCAAATTCCTGAGAAGATCTCTAAGACCGTTGCCGTAAAGGGTTCCGATGACAGCGATAGGGGATGTATTCGAATCGAGATTTATTCCCGCCTTCTTAAGGAGTCGTTCTATATAATCAACACCAGACCACAAAGTGATGATCCCTACTGTCCCGTAGGGATTCACAATTCTAAGCTTATCGGCACAGTAAATAGGTTCAAATCTAAGCTTTTCCATCATTAACAACTTCATGCAATAAGTAAATATTCTCTCTATTGCCCATGGCTATAAATATTGTCGTCCAGATCAAAATCAAGACTCATAGGGGTAGGAGCTAGTCTTCGCCTGGATGTAAGCTCTTTTATATCGGACAGGATGTAGTCATAAGTTTCCTGCGAGATTGTAAGCTGCTCAAAGATTTCAATACCTGCTTCCTTTACAGCTTGCCGCCAGAATGCATCACGCTCAGGCGAAGATGATTCATAGGGATGTTCGTAATAAATTCTCTTAACACGCGCCATGGCAATAAGTTTAAGACAGACGTAGCATGGAGCAAGAGTAGTGTAAAGAGTAGCACCTTCTACGGAAATGCCATAGCGAGCTGCTTGAGCAATGGCGTTGGCTTCAGCATGGGAAGCCCGGCAGAAGTTGTATTTGTCTATATCAGGAACTTTAAGAACTCGTCTATAGCAAAAGGGTTCCCCATTCAGATCAGGTTCGTCTATGCATTGAGGGGCTCCCGGCATAGCACCGTTATAACCAGTTGCCAAGATATGATTCTCTTTAACAATCACAGCTCCAACTCGCCTGGAATTACAGGTTGATCTAGTGCTGACAATTTTAGCAATTAGCATGAAATATTCGTGCCAGCTTGGTCTCTTATTCATGATCGCTAAGCCTTCCTGCTTTCCACCGATGATGTAAAAGCACTTTTAGGAAGCAAGGCAGCCACTGGGCAAACATCCACACAGGCATTACAATTTGCACAGATGCTGGTGTTCTGCTCACCGTCAAAATAGGCAACCATAGTCATAATACCACGTTTGGCAAAAGTTAGAAGAGGCATCTGGTTAATGGTTCTACAGGTATGAATGCACTTTGCGCATAGCACACAGCGGTTTGGCACATAATAAAGCGGTCCAAAATCAACAAGGTCTGGCAAACCTCTATCGATATGTTCTAAGGGCTTGGGATTTAATCCCACACCTATATGTTTAGCAATTCGCATAAGAAGACAGGGTTTCTCGGTAGGACAGATCTTAGGATGGCAGGGATGGAGAGACATAAGGAGTTTAAAAGCAGATTTTTGTAAGGCTCGCACTTCAGGGGTATTGGTTTTTACAACCATTCCATCTCGAACTCTTTCTGTGCATGATGTAACAGGCCTATCATAGCCTTCGATGCTCACAAAACAAAGCCTGCAGGAAGCGTGAGGGTGATGGCGAGTTTTAAGAAAACATAGATTAGGGATAAATATTCCGTTTTGAATACAAGCTTCTAAAACGGTGAGGTGTTCTTCGACTTCCAGTTCCCTATCATCTACCGTAATCTTTACCATGACCCCTATGCTCCTTCTTTGACCTTTTCTTCATGTGGACGCTCAATAATGGGCGCTAGACTCGGCGGCGAAACTTTTCGCACTGCATCATACTCTTTCGGGCATGCCGTCATGCATTCGCCACATTTGACACATTTACTCTGGTCGATGGCTTTCTTTCTTCCTTTGGTGGTAAAGATCGCTTCTACAGGGCAGGATCCAACGCAGGCTTCACAACCTCGAGCGCACTTATCCAAATCTATGTAATAGGCGGTGAGAGATCGACATTTCAAAGCAGGGCAGCGCTTTTCCCTTACATGGGCCACATATTCATCGAAGAAATATCGAAGAGAAGTAATTACAGGATTAGGAGCCGTTTTACCAAGACCACACAAAGAACCCTGTTTGATGTCTCGAGCAAGGTTCTCAAGAATGGTCAGGTCTTCTTCTTGACCTTCACCTTTTGTGATTCTGTCAAGTATATCAAGAAGATGCTTTGTGCCTATACGACAGAAGGTGCATTTCCCACAGGACTCTTTTTGGGTAAAATCGAGGAAATATCTAGCCACATCAACCATACAACTGTCTTCATCCATTACCACCATACCACCCGACCCCATCATAGCGCCCGCTTGAGTAAGGGAATCGAAATCTATAGGGGTATCGAGAAAAGCATCAGAGAGGCATCCTCCGGATGGTCCTCCTATCTGAACCGCTTTGAAAGCTTTCTTATTAGCAATACCTCCACAGATATCGAAAATAAGCGTTCTTAGAGTCGTTCCCATGGCAATTTCAACAAGACCCGGATGTTTTACGTTTCCAACAATGGAAAAGATCGCTGTTCCCGGGCTTTTTTCAGTGCCAATGGATCTGAACCAATCAGCACCTTGGTTTATAATGGAAGGAACGTATGAAAGAGTTTTAACGTTGTTTACGATGGTGGGACGTCCCCAAACCCCCCGTTCAACCGGGTAGGGTGGACGATGCTGGGGCATTCCACGCCTTCCCTCTATGGATTGGATAAGAGCCGTCTCTTCCCCGCAAACAAACGCTCCGGATCCTTGAAAGATCCTTACGCTAAGTGAAAAATCACTTCCCAGTATATTGTTCCCAAGAAACCCGTAAGTTTCTGCTTCCTTTATTGCATGTCCTATTGTTTTAACCGCCAGAGGATATTCAGCTCTTACATAAATAATTGCGGTATCGGCTCCTACGGCATAAGCACAAATGGCGATCCCTTCAAGAAGCTGATGAGGATTGCTCTCAATAATAGTGCGATCCATATAAGCTCCCGGATCGCCTTCGTCGGCGTTGCAAATTACCACTTTCCGGTCAGCCTTTTGAGTTCTTCCAAGGCGCCATTTACGACCTGCTGGAAACCCCGCGCCACCTCGTCCTCTAAGACCAGATCGCTCTACTTCATCAATAATAACTTCTGGTTCCAGAGTTAAAGCCTTGACTAAAGCGCTGTAACCTCCAAGAGCAATATATTCCCTTATGTCCCACGGATTAATACGTCCACAGTGAGCCATCACAATTCGCTCTTCAAATCCAAACCTTGGAAAGGTGGTAACGGGTGGAATCAGTTCGTTATCTTCCATCGCGCCCATTACATATTCAAAGGCTGGATCAGCGTCTTTGATGTAGGATTGAACGATAAGACGAGCTTTACCGGCATTAACACTGTGATAGCATATAGGTGGAAATCCTGTTTGAGGATGTTCCACTATGATGAGTGGTTCAGCATAGCAGTGACCAAGGCATCCCACAGGGATTACTCTAGCGGTAACATCGAGAGAAGCTACGGTATCTTCTATGACTTTTTGAGTTTCCTCTGCTCCAGCGGCTCTTGCACAGGTGGACATAGTTACTCGAATTGTGGGGATTCCGTCTCCTTTCTCTTTTTCAAGTTCTTCCTGAACCTTATTTTTCAGTGCTTTATAACGATCTTCAATGTCCTTTCTACCTTCCCCCACTTTGGAACTCCTTCTTGCCTAGGTAGTTTCCTCTTTAGGAGGCTTCTGCCTTGATTTGACCTTCACGAATCTTTCGCTGAATTTCAAACTGCAAAAACAGCCCTTCAACCTTGCTCGGCTGCATGTAACCTATCACTTTGTCATCAACTACAGCGACGGGAGCCAAAGCACAACACCCAACACAGGCAACTCTTTCAATGCTATATTCCCGATCTGGCGTTGTTTCCCCCTCCTTGATACCGAGCTTTCGCTCAAAGTTTTCCAGAATAATATCTCCTCCCTTGACATGACAAGCAGTGCCCATGCAGACTTTAATCTCATGCCTTCCCGGCGGATGAAACCTGAACTGATTGTAAAAAGTAGCCACACCATAAACTTCGCTTGTGGAAATGCCGATGTAATTAGCTACGGCTCGCATCGCCCCAGGCGAAAGAAACTTAAAGGTTTCCTGGATGCGTTGAAGGATAGGAAGAAGATTGGTTCTTTCTTGAGAAAATTCTCTAAAAATAGCCGGTAGTTTTTCTGCAATAGCTCGTTCTTCTTCCTCTGTTACCAGTTGGTTCGCATTATGCTTTCCAGCTTCCATTGATTATTACTCCAGATTGTCAGGTTATCTAACACAAAAACCGCTATGAAAATTACTCACTCATGGTTAAGCATAGCCAACACAAAACCAAAGTCAACCATCCATTTTCCTGGTATAATCATCATCAACAAACATATATTCATTTCGCAACATCAGGATTCCACGGCTGCGCGGGCTTTTTTCCTGAGAAGCTCGATATTTTCTCGGTATTTACCGCCAGAAAACACAGCCGTTCCCGCCACAAAAATATCCACCCCCGCTGCAGCCAACTTATCAATATTGTCAGCATTAATTCCGCCATCAACCTCTATCAAAACAGGACGACCAAGGGATATGAGGCGATCTCTCAGAGCCTTAATCTTAGGAATAACCGATGGAATGAAAGCCTGTCCACCAAAGCCAGGATTTACAGACATCACCAGCACCATGTCCACTTCCTCAAGAATACCATCGAGCGCACAAACCGGGGTGCCAGGATTGATTGAAACTCCGGGCCTAGCTCCCGCAGTCCTAATCTGCTGAATAACTCGATGAAGATGTCTGGTTGCTTCAACGTGAACTGTAATCAAACTTGCTCCTGCGTCTGCAAAAGCCTTAACATACCGTTCCGGTGACTCTATCATCAAATGAACGTCAAAAGGAAGTTTAGAATAAGGTCTGATAGCTTTTACCACGTCGGGTCCAATGGTAATGTTTGGAACAAAAATGCCATCCATTACGTCTATATGGATCCAGTCCGCTCCAGCCGCCTCAAGAAGGGCAACTTCTTCTCCAAGTCTTGCAAAATCAGCAGACAGAATAGATGGAGCAATAACATGTCTAAGCGATCGCATTGGTTTTCATCTCCCGCCGTAATTAATCAGGTCTAAGCCACGTTACACCAAAAAAACCGTCTATTTCGTGAATATGGGGTAGTGTTCTTAAAAATTTCCCATCCGTAAGAACATCCGCATCCTTAACAGAGGCTTTTTCCAGAAGCTTATGTGCCGGGATTTCTTCCCATGGAAAAGCTTCTTCAAAGCTTGCGGCAACCTGGTCGTTTTCGTCCGGGAAAATAGAACAGGTCGAATATGTTAGAGTGCCACCAGGTCGAACAAACTGTGCTGCTTTAATGAGCAACTCCTTCTGTAACTTTCCCATTCGCCAGGGATCTCTGGGGTGAGTCTTCCATTTAATATCAGGATTTCGTCTCACAGTACCCCAGCCTGTGCAAGGAGCATCTATAAGGACTCGATCGAAAAGTCCAATTTTTTCAGGATTAAGTTCCAGAATATCTCCGGCAAGCGGTTTTACAATGGAGATACCAAGCCTTACCATGTTTTTTTCGAGAGCTTCGAGCTTCCAGGCTGAGACATCCACAGCGATAATTTCTCCATCATTTCCCATAAGGGAAGCAAGTTGAGCTGATTTAACTCCAAAGCCACAGCAGAGGTCGAGCACCCGTTCGCCTGGCTTTGGGTTCACCAGATAAGCAATAAGTTGAGACGCCTCGTCCTGCACATTGACAATGCCGGCCTTGTAAAGCTCCGTTTCAGATATGTCGCTTCTTAAGCCTCTCACAATCACACCAAGAGGAGCATATCGTGCTGGTGAGACCTCTGTCACATCGGGACAGTTTTCCTTAAACCAACTTATAACTTCATCTCGGCTCATTCCTTTGCCGGGCTGAACTCTGATGACCAGTGGAGCTACTCTATTGTTAGCTTCACAAAAAGCCGCCACTTCATCGTAATTCATCGTTTTCAAAAGTTTTTCTATAACCCATTCAGGGTGAGAGGTCATCACAGCAAGATATTTAACTGGCTCTATGCCAACATCCGGTAATTCCCAGTCATCAGGAGACCGCTCTGAGGCTTTTCTTAAAATTGCGTTCACGAAAGATACAAGGTGTCGTGGGTGAGTAGCTCTCGCTATCTTTACGGTTTCGTTAACCGCGGCATAGGAAGGAATTCTATCCAAAAAAAACAACTGGTAAAGCCCCAGCCTAAGTAGAATCTTTACAGAAGACTCCATTTTTTCCATCGACACCCGGCTTAGCTGCTTGATATACCAGTCCAACCTTCCCTGCCAGCGTATAGTTCCATAAAGAAGTTCCGTTGCAAGTGCTTTGTCAGTCTGGGTCAAATGTCCGTAACGGGAAAGAGTTGTGCGAAGAAGTTCGTCAGGATGAACTCTGCGCTTCTCTAGCTGAAGAAGGATCTGATAGGCTGCCATTCGAGCCGTCATTTTGCCTCGGAACTTTCCTGATTTTCCTTATCCATATTCTCGGTAAGCAAAGGGTTGGAAGAAGGAAGACCTTCAGCGAAATTATCCAATTTTTTGCTTTGATAAATAAGAGGGCTAATTTTTGATTCTAATTGATGACTTTTACTTTTAATGCTTCGAATTTCCTTAAGCACCGCATCAACAGCTTCCAAATCCACCTGAGTGTTAAAACAGGGACCATGAGGTCGTCTATTGAATATACCATACACAGGTAGAGGCACCGTATCCTGAATGCCGCTTGTAAGATCTCGCTCGCAGGCAACAGCGATAATAAGATCTGGCTTAGTTTCTTTAACCACTCTGCGGGCAATAGTTCCACCTGTTGCTACCGAAAGAGTCGCTCCATACTCTTCGGCAAGTTCAAGAAGACGTTTTATTGGACACTTACCACATCTTTTGCAATTCTCAGCTCGATAGGTTACTTTCACCGAGCATTCGCTATACTGAAGGCAATGGGGCATCAGAAGCAAAATTCGCTCGGGCACGCGACCATTACGGCAAGCTGAAAGCACAAGTTCGTTGTTTATAGTCACAAAGGCATGCTGGATTCTTTCTTTTGGAATCCCCAATAAACGTCCCACCACGATAAAAATGGGGAGAAAATACTTGATAGCAATCGACCGGAGTTTTTTTGCGTATGGAATCGAAACATCTCTTCCAAGAACAATAACCGCTATGAGAAAACCGAAAATCACAACAAAAAAGCAACCAGCGGCAACGATTATTCCTAAAAAAGCCCAGCGAACTAGGTCGGGAAGAGCCGACAGACCAACGCTTGGCACAAAGTAGGAAAAGCCCAAGATGGATAGAATCAGAAAAGCCGTAAAGAAAACAAGCAAAAGAAACAGTCTCTTATCAGACGTCGTGGCGTTATTTTGAGAAATTGCCTTTTTTATTTCTTCCACGATTATTCACCCAGTTTAGAACCGACAATATCAGGCACACCTTTTACAAATTCCTTAGCAGGAAGGCGTTTTTTCCCCTCAATCTGTAACTCCCCCATCACCACTATATCACCATCGCCCGTGCAGACAAGAAGCCCTTCTTCGTTAAAACCTACCACTTCTCCTGGCACTGCCTTTGGAAACTTCATCGAAGCTATCTTTGCACTAAAACATTTAATCCGCCTTCCTTTGAAGATTGTATATGCTCCAGGTGTAGGATCGAAGGCCCTGCAAACATTGACAATATTTTGCCCAGGCTGCTCCCAATAAATTTTGGTTTCCTCTTTTTGGATAGCGGGAGCAAAGGTAGCTTCATCGTGATTCTGAGGTTGTGGGGTTATCTCTTTTCCTAGCCATTTATCAAGAGTTTCCACGAGAAGGCTTGCTCCCTCGCAGGCAAGTCTTTCTGATAATTCTCCTGCGGTTTCGAAAGGCTTAACAGGGATAGACCTGGACGCCAAAATAGGCCCTGAATCGAGTCCTTCATCTATAAGCATAATGGTAACACCCGTTATGTTTTCACCGGCGAGAACAGCTCGCTGAATAGGCGCAGGACCTCGATATTTCGGTAGAAGCGAAGGATGAACATTCAACGCTCCAAACGGCACAGCTTGAAAAAGTTCCGGTGGAATAAGTTTTCCGTAAGCTACGACTACCAAAACATCAGGCTTACAGTCGAGAATAGCGCTAATCGTTTCCGAGTTTTTTAGCTTTTCTGGTTGAAAGACTCTGAGACCAAGAGAAAGGGCAAGAGTTTTAACTGGTGGTGGGGTAAGGCGCAGCCCTCTTCCTTTAGGGCGATCGGGAGCGGTGACCACGAGAGGAATATAACATCCCGCCTCAACTAGAGATTCAAGAGTCGGGAGAGCAAATTCCGGAGTGCCAAAGAAAACAACTGAAGGATGCTTATGAAACTGCATGTTCAGATTCCTGACGTTTTTTCCACTTTCTCTTAAAAAGTTCTCTTCCCACAGGACCAAGATGATCTACGAAAAGGCGTCCATCAAGGTGATCTATTTCGTGTTGGAGAGCCACTGCAAGTAACCCTTGAGCGTCTATTTCAACCGTTTTCCCATCCAGATTAAGTCCTCGAACCAGAACTCGCCCGAAGCGAGTTACTTTAGCATAAAACCCCGGCACACTGAGGCATCCTTCTTCATGTCTGATAGATCCGGACGCCTGCACAATTTCAGGATTGACCAGCACAATGAGCCCACTATGCCCATCTCTCTCCTGCAAGTCTAGCACAATAAGCCTTCTGGGAATGCCCACTTGGTTGGCGGCAAGTCCAATGCCGGGGGCAGCATACATCGTTTCTGCCATATCATCAGCAAGCTTTCTTATAGCTCGATCTATCTGATTTATAGGTTGCGCTTTCTCTCGAAGCACCGGGTCTGGATAGGTGCATATGCGAAGAATAGCCATGATATAATCTTCTCCTTTCGAAAAAATCCTTAAAACTTTTGGTGCCACTCACATAAGAAATCAGAAAATCTCATGTGTCGAGTGGCTTCCTACCCTACTGACTATAATACACCTGGAAAAGATATTCAATCCAACTCACTTAAAAACACGACAAAGTTTGGTAAGCTTCTAAAACTATCCCAAGCTGACTACAGAAATAAAACCCCCTCCAGAGAGGGGGAACAAGAACGTGTAATTTGTTCAAGGAAGTGGAACTATTTCGAAGAAAGAGTGCTTACCACCATGGGCGAAACATATCGAATAGCGATGTAAACTATGATTATTCCAAGCACCGCTTTTATCCAGGAAGAAGGAAGATACTTTTGTAGCCAGGCACCGAAATAAGTTCCTAAAAATCCACCAACCCCAAAAAGAGCACCCAACAACCAATCAGGAGACGTCTGGGTGGACGGGGTTGAAAGAGGACCAACAGCATAAATTACAGCACCGAGTATGGAAGTAACCCAGGTAGAACAGAGAGCTGCCCCTGAAACGATATAGACAGGCAGTTCGAGAACCGAAATAAGGTAAGGAGCCATAAGCGCTCCGCCTCCAATCCCATAAGCTCCACCAATTACCCCTACGAAAAGAGCAACAATCATAACTCCAAGGCTTGAAAACTCATATCCGCGATTTTCAAATTCCACATAACTTCTCAAACCAAACATTTCTTTTGATATGCGACCTTTAACCTGGGTTGGTCTAACGCCTCCTTTACGAAATTCTCCCAGAGCACTCCAGATAGTTCTAAGTCCAAGATATAGAAGCACGCAACCAACAAAGAATTTGAAGCGTTTGGGATCTGGAAGATAGACAATTCGCATCCAGTAACCAAAGAAAACCCCGGGGAGAGTTCCTATCATGAGCGAAAGGAAGAGCGTCCAGGAGAATTTTCCATCGCGAATATAGCGATAGACCCCACCAGGAATAGCTACAATGTTGTAAATAAAATTCGTAGCACTTGCCCCGGGCGAAGTGTAATGCAACACACTCACCTGAAAGGGCAGAAGCAAAAAAGCCCCTGATATTCCACCCGTTGCCGTAATAGAAGCGGCTATAAACATCACAAGGGGTGGAACAAAAAGGTAGGTTTCAACGCCTGATGTTGGGAATCGATACCATAAAAAGTCGAACATAATAATCCTCCTGCTTTATAAAAACGAGCGGGACAATAAAAATCCCCAGGTCAAGAAACCGGAAATAATGGGGGTCATAACCCATCCAACGATGATTTTTGCAAAAATACGAAAATTAACGGTGCGAAAGTCTCGAACCACACCGACACCAAGAACTCCTCCAACAATAGCCTGTGAAGACGATACAGGAACTCCAATTTGAGTAAAAACGTGAAGCACTATAGCTTCTGAAAGAACTGCCAGCAGAGCGGAAAAGGGATCCAGAGGCACAATAGATTTTCCCACGGTCATCATAGTTTTCTTGCTGTATGTAAGAACTCCCAGAGCAATACTTAATCCTCCAAACACCACAGCCAGAGTAGGAGAAAGAAGTCCGGAAATTACATACACTCCGGTAACGTTTGCAACGTTGTTAGAACCCAAGGAATAGGCTCCATACGAACCAGTAACAAGTATGCCGATAAAAAAAAGGCGGTTTCTAGCAACCAGAGATTTTATTCTGTCAACCAGCAATGTTCTGAACGGCTTATAAAGAACTACGGAACAAACTATTCCACCAATCGGGGTTAAGACCCAGCATATTACAATCTTGCTGAGGACTGAAAAGTCTGGATTTCCGTGATACATCGCCACGCCCATAAGGGCTCCGACGATTGCTTGAGAAGTTGAAGCGGGAAGAGCAAGGAAAGTAAGCAGGGTCATGGTTAAAGCCGAGGTTAAGAGAGCAACAAAGGCTTCAAAATGAGAAAGACTGGATAAGCTACCAAGGGAATTAAGACATTTTTGTCCTTCGAGAACTGCTCCAAGCATGACAAAAAAAGCCGTGACAAGTATCGCTGTGCGGTAGCGAATTAAGCCGCTAGCAACACCAGTTCCAAATATGTTCGCCGAATCGTTTGCCCCAAGGCTCCATCCCATAAGAAGCCCGCTAGAAAGAAGCCATTCTTTAGCCATAGGAGCTTTCTCCGCTCTAACTTAAACTGAGGTGAAGAAGCGAAAGCACGTCAGCAGCATCTTCCACGAAGTCGCTAATTCTGACGAGAAAGGAAAAAAAATCGGCGATTCCTTTTCCATGCCAAAAGCTTTCAATAGGAATATCAACAAGACGTAGGGATAAATCGTGATACAGATCATCAATTCGTTTTTCGTAAAGTCTTATTGCCAGAATCTTTTCTCTCAAATCATCCCCTACAACGAAAGTATCGAAGGCTATAATAAGCATTTGTATCATTTCGGTGTTCAGAACGGCGATTTGCAAAGCATCATCACGAAGAGACGAAGCAAGTGGAACGAATTCCAGAAGGCGTGCGGCATCCTCAACTAAATCAAGCGTTTCATCAACAATTTCTACAAAACGATAAAGGCTCGGGCGAAGGTAAGGAAGGAATGCCCCTTTGTAAAGCACGGTGAGGATGTCTCTTCGGACGATGTCTCCCTCTCGTTCTATGTCAACAATCTCATCAATAAGATCTCTATTGCCCTCTTTCAAAAAATCCACCAAACACTTGGAAGCTCGCTCCAGGAGTTCCAAATGCTTTCTCATCTCCTGCAGAGCAATTTGCTCGTGCTTTTCTGAAGAAAAGAATTTTTTAAACATTGTTATGATTTGACCTCGCTCGCTCAATCAAAGTCGCATACATAACATCCATCAGCGCCACAACCCCTATAATTTCTTCACCACCACAAACAAAGACTCGAGCAATATTAAGTTCCTTCATTATTTCGAGCACTTTTTCCATGTCCTCATCTTTTGAAATGCAAATCATGGGCTTACAAGCGATATCTCGAATTTTGGTCTTTCTGGGATCTTTACCCTCTCCTAGCACTTTAAAAACTACGTCTCGTGCCGTAATTACTCCTCTCTGATCAGGATCTTCCGGATAAAAAACAGCAAGAGATCGAATTCGCTTGTTCACCATCCGCTCTATTGCATCATAGACGAAGTCGTCAGCACTTATCCATTCGATCTTTTTGGTCATGAATTCCCATACTTTCATATTTCTGTCTCCTTGAGCTAATCCATTGTCGAGAGAGTAAATACATCTTTTCACAAAGTCATTATGACTCTGCAAGTTTTTGTTATCAACAAAAATTTAGATTTTGTTCAGGTAAGTTACAAAAAGATAAAATTCTGCCCCTTCCCTAACTTCTCCCCTAGCCTATTTCATATCCAGCCTTTTTGAGCGTTTGGGCTATGGTTTCAGTATCTAGGGGTTTTTCAGTTTCTATCCTTGCTTCGCCTTTTTCGAGACTTACTTCAACTCTTTTTACGCCTTCTAAAACTTGAAGAGCTTTTGTTACAGCCTTTACACAATGCTGGCAGGACATGCCCTTTACTTTAAAAATTTGTTCCATTTTCCTATCCCCCTTCTCGTGATCATCTACGTGAATTTACGTGAATATCTAAGACAACACAGAACAAACCCTTTTAAGTTTATAAATAAGCTTTTCCCTGACACGATCGAGTCCACCCTTATCAATGCCAGTCTCAAAGCCCATCTGATGAGCCACTTCAACGAGAGATTCCAGAGCCACGTTTGGATGAGCATTAGGAATAAAAGGACATCCTCCCGTTCCCCCAAGGGTAGCGTCAAAATGGCGGACTCCAGCTTTTATCCCTGCCACAACATTAGAAATACCTTTTCCGTCTGTATCATGCAGATGGAGAAAAAGCGGCGTAGAAGAAATCATTTCCTTAATTTTAGCCACTCTATCCATAACCAGTTCAGGAAAAGCCATACCGGTTGTGTCGGCAAGAGAAACTTCGTGAGCGCCCCCGTCTAACCCTTGCATAACAAGATCCACGACAACTTTTTCAGATATGGCGCCTTCATATTGACAGCCAAAGGCACATTGGATGCTTACCTTTATATAAGCCTTAGCCTTTCTCGCCAGACGAAGCATGTTATCGAACTCATCTATGGTATCGGAAAATCCCATACCGACATTTTTCAACCCGTGAGAATGGCTCGCCGAAATGGAAATTTCCACATTGGAACAGCCAGCCTTCAGTGCTCTTTCCAACCCCTTAGTGTTCAAAATAAGGGCAAAAAAGGATATATCAGTAAAAGCCTGAACCCTAGAAATTAGCTCTTCTGCATCAGCCATCTGGGGAACTTTTTTAGGATTTACAAAAGATGTAATTTGAAAACGCTTCAACCCACAGGAAATCATCTCTTTTATAAGATCAAGCTTCTCATCGGTAGAAAGAATAGTATTTTCTCTTTGTATTCCATCCCTGAGAGTTTGATCTTCCAGAACCAATTTTTCGATGTTCATTTTGCTCTTTCCATCTTTAAGCCTTCTTCGATAAATTAAAGCCCTACTCAGGCAACGGGAAAATAGTTTAGCTTATAAGGAGTCACCTAATGAAGAAAAAAATTCTCGTCCTTCATGGAGTAAACCTAAACATGCTTGGAATGCGTAGATCAGATCACTATGGAAGTTGGACTTTGGAAGAAATTAACAAAGCTCTGCAAGAATTAGGGAAGGAACTGGATGTTGAAGTAGAATGCTTTCAGACAAATAGTGAAGGTGAAATGGTTGAGAAAATTCATCGTGCCTATCTGGAAGAATACGCAGCCGTAGTGATAAACCCAGGAGCCTGGACTCATTATAGCTACGCCATAAGAGATGCTCTCGAGATTTTAAATGTTCCCATTGTGGAGGTTCACATGTCCAACATTCATGCCAGGGAGGATTTTAGACACCGATCCGTCATTGCCCCTGTAGCTTCAGGACAGATCAGCGGTTTTGGAATTCATAGCTATCTCCTGGGATTAAGGGCAGCGGTCGAACTTATATAAATATTGGGATTAGCGGAAACATTCGTGAATAAATGGAGCGTCTATCTTCGCTACAACGTAATTATCATGACTGCTTTGGGGTTTTCTTCCGGCCTTCCCCTACCTCTTACCAGCTCTACCCTTCAAGCTTGGCTCTTTTCTGAAGGTGTTGATTTAAAGACGATCGGCTTTTTTTCTCTAGTTGGGCTTCCTTACAGTATTAAGATATTCTGGGCTCCTCTTGTTGATTACTACGTAATTCCTTTTCTGGGAAGAAGGCGAGGCTGGATTTTTTCGACTCAGGGGGGATTAACCGCACTTGTGTTTGCTCTAGGAATTCTGGCGTGGTTGAGCGAACAAAAGGGAACTCTATTTCACATTGAACCTAGACTTCTTACATCAGTGGGCATTGTAACTCTTGCTATTGCTTTTCTGAGCGCCACGCAAGACATCGCAATAGATGCATATAGAGCAGACATACTTTCTCCAGAGGAACGCGGAGCCGGCGCAGCAACAACAGTTTTAGGATACCGACTTGCCATGATGACGTCTGGAGCCTTCGCACTTGTTCTTTCTGATCATGTTCCATGGAGTATAGTATTTGTAGTTCTTGGGCTTATAATGATTTTATGCATGGTTGCCACAGCATTTTCAAAGGAGCCTGGAGCGCCTTCTAGATTGCCAAAGAGTCTAGGGGAAGCCGTGATATTCCCGCTTCGGAGCTACTTCACAAGGCGGAATGCATTGCTGATTCTTTTTTTTATTATCTTTTTCAAACTCGGTGATGTATTGGCTGGAGCCATGAGCACACCTTTTCTGCTGGATCTCGGTTTTTCCCGTTCAGATGTAGGGCTTGTCAACAAAGCTTTCGGGCTTGGAAGCACCATTGTGGGAAGTCTTGTAGGAGGGGCTGTGGTAGCAAGGATAGGGCTTAATAAGTCTCTATGGATTTTCGCCTTTTTTCAATCTATATCTAATTTAGTTTTTGTATGTCTTGCAATGGCAGGAAAGGTTTATTATCTGCTGGTTATCGCTGTTGGAGTAGAAAATTTCACCGGTGGGATGGGAACAGCTGGTTTCGTGGCTTTTCTAATGAGCCTTTGCGACAAGGAGCATTCAGCAACACAGTACGCTTTCTTTTCAAGTCTAATGGCAGTTACAAGAGTGGTAGCGAGCGTTCCAACTGGCTTGATAGCTGCTAAAGTTGGCTGGACAATGTACTATGTTCTAACCATCGTGGGATCCGTTCCCGGCTTGATCCTCTTATCAATCTGTGTTCCCTGGAATTCGGTGAAATTAGAATCTAAAACACAAGAATATAGAATATCTTGAATTCTGCCAAAACCCGGGATATTCTTCTGCTGGAGAAGTATCATATAGGCGAGCCATACTAAAATATGCGCTACGAAAACATCCATAGCAAGCTAAAAGCAGTTTTTCCCCCGGAACAAGCCACGGTGCTGGCACAGGTGATTCACGAAGCTTATACCGACCTGGTAAAAACCAGCGATTTCAATGAACTAAAAGAAATTGTGCGAGATTTAGGGTTGAAAATAGGGGAGCTTGCCGAAGCTCAAAGACGCACTGAACAGAAAATGGAGGAACTTGCCGAAGCTCAAAGAGAAACCCAAAAGGAAGTTGGAAGACTTGACCGAGCACTCCAGGAACTTGCCGAAGCTCAAAGACGCACTGAACAGAAAGTGGAGGAACTTGCTGAAGCTCAAAGAGAAACCCAAAAGGAAGTTGGAAGACTTAACCGAGCACTTCAGGAACTTGCCGAAGCTCAAAGACGCACCGAAGAAGAACTTCAAAAGCTTACTTCCGAACACGCTGAAACTAGACGTCAACTAGGAGGGCTTACAGCCACAGTTGGTTATCGTTTGGAAGATGAAGCATTTAAAGCTCTACCTAAGCTTCTCGAGCAAGATTATGGATTAACTGTAAGGGGCAGATTAAAAAGAAAGTTCGTTAAAGATCAGCAGGGCCAATACATCGAAGTAAACATCATTGGTGAAGCGGAAAAGGACGGTCAGTTACTGACTATTATTGGCGAGAGCAAAAGTCAGTTATCAAGGAAGGACATAGATAATTTCATAAGAAAGAAACTTAAAATACTCGAAAAAGTTTTTGCTAACGTCTTCCCTGTGCTTGTAACCTATATGGTAAGCCAGCCCAACGCCGAAGATTATGCCAAGGAAAAAGGTATTGCCCTTTATTACTCCTATGATTTTTGAAGTAAACCTTCTCCAACAAAGACCTTACAACTAACTACGGTTGGTATGTATAAACCCATCTAGCTTTTTATGTCTAGCAGCGCCTTTCTATCCACTGCGGGCATAAGATCAATACACCATTGTGAAAATAGCCTGGTAGGGGCATGGCATGCCATGCCCCTCTGATATAGCATCCGCAAACACTATAACCGCCATTTTTTCGGACATTCTCGACCTCAAAAAATCCGGACTGTTTATGTAGACTATTCAATCTCCACTCGCTCTGCTCGTTTAGTAGAAGCGTTAATTCTATCCTCTAAGTCTTTGATTCTACCATCAATAAGCGATCTCACCGCCTTGAGAAACTCTATCTTCGAATTGTAAATGTGTTTCTTAAACTCGCTAGTTATTCCCAGACTTTTCTCAACAAACGAAAAGAACTGTCCCACAGGACAGGCATAAATTCCCTCCTTACATGAAACCTTCCTCTCTTCCCGTTGCTCCATTTTTTTGACCTCCTATTAAAACTTCAAGTCGCCCGTTGTTAAACCTTGCCCTGATCTCTCCACCTGCTCCAAGTGAAGACCTGGGTAAAGGAATATTTCTTCTGCATGCGCCCAGTCTGACAACCAGTTCATCTCCAACTCTGTAAACCTCAACATCGTTTTTATTAGCAAAGGGTATGTTAATTCTAACCACTGTATAATCGCCATCCTTGGAAAACTCAAAAGGAATTCCGTAGTAAAAAACACTTAAAGGGTTGCGATCACCGTAAAGCACTTCTCCCAGGCTTTCAAGACTTCTTATACCCACTATCTCACCATCAAAAAGGTCGACAGTAAGTATAGGAATCGGATCAAAATATTCTTTTGCCTTGGCAGCATAGCGGGCGTGAATCTCCTTCCAGTGGGTAAAATAACTATCAGTAACCGAGGGAGGAATGAGCCTGTTCAAAATAATCGCATCCACGTTAACTTTATACAAAGCAAAATACATGAAAGCTCTGAGAGTTTCCTTGAGAACGATCTTTTCGGGATTAGTGACAAGTCGAACGCTGGTTATTTGCGGATCAGTAAGAATTTCCGCCGATCCATGAAGTTTGCTAAACAACCGCTCAACGCCATTGAAATACGATTCTTCCGGCATCGGCACATCCGAAACATGCTTCACAATAGGTCTTACAATTCGTGCAATACTTCTTTCAAGTTTAAAGATTTTTTTAATATACCACTCTAATGCGGTAGGAATACTTATAAACCGAAGTGATTCACCTGTAGGTGCACAATCCAAGATTACTGCATCGAAACTTTTATTTTTAACATAAGCATTCATCCAGAGAAGGGCACTCACTTCTTCCATACCAGGAAGAATGGCAAGTTCTTCTGCAAGAACATCATGAAACCCTGCTGTGTTCAGAAGAAGAGAAAGATAGTCGTGCACTTCTTTCCAGTTCCTTTGCAGCTCACGGTGCATGTCAAGTTCTTGGATATAGAGATTATCTGTAACCTTAACAGGTTTTCCGTCAGCCATGTCGAAAAGAGATCGGTCTAGGTCGAAAATATCGGAGAGGTTATGAGCAATATCAAGCGAGAGGATAAGAGTTCGATAACCAAGCCTTGCTGCTCTAAGAGCAGTCGCAGCCGCCATGCTGGTTTTCCCTACTCCTCCCTTCCCAACAAACATGAGCACTCTCACTGCATTTTCACCTCCTCGTTAAAAACCCCAAAACCTTGCCAAACTGGTTACCACAATCTATATCACGTCTAACTAATTACTTAAAAATTACAGACGCCATCTGCCCAGTATTTCAAAATTTATTTTGCGTAGGAACGAACTAAAACGCATATATTTTCAAATTCAAAATGAAAATGCCTTAATAATCTCTTCGCTAACCATCTCAGGATTCTTTCCATTAACATCCACTGAAACGTGAGCGACTTCTCGGTAAAGAGGCTCACGAACCAAGAGAACGTGAACTATCTCGTTAAAAAGCCCAAGCTCGGTAAGGGATGGTCTATATTTAAACGACTTTTCGTCCTTTTTAAGCCTGTTCAATATCTCTTCCGAAGAGCATTTAAGCCAAACAACAAAGAAGTTCTTTTTAAGAAGTTCTCTATTTTCCGCTCTTTCTACCACTCCCCCACCAGTGGCTAAAACTACCTGTTTTTCTACAGCAAGATCTTTTAAGAGTCTCATCTCTTCATCTCTAAAGGAATTCCACCCGTAAAGACTTACCCAATCACTGATTGTCATACCAAAACGTTTTACAAGCAGTTCGTCCATATCTAAAAAGTTCCATCCCAGCCGATGGGCCAATATCTTCCCAACTGTGGTTTTTCCTGTTGCTCTGTAACCTACCAAAGCAAGTGAATAGAAAAACTCGAACTTGCCAGATCGAATAATTCGGTATAACATTCAGGCAAACTCCTGATAACGGGTTTTGACTCTTGACAATGATAGCCTGAAAATAATAAGGTTTCAACCGTTTAGGGCGAGGATTTGTGCGAGAGTGGCGAAATTGGCATACGCGCTGGACTTAGGATCCAGTGGGAAACCATGGGGGTTCGAGTCCCCCCTCTCGCACCACGGTTTACTGAAATGGACGAGCGTGAATATTTAGCAATTTGGTGTTCACACAGAAGTCAAATTCTAGAGGGGACGTTATAAAAAAGATTGGAATTATTCACTAGGAAAGGTCATAGAAGAGATGAGGGTACAGGTCAGCGATTGGACGGAGACTCAAAAAAAGGTAACGGTTGAAATTCCCGCTAGTAAGGTGCAACCAGAGATTGAAAAACGATACCGATCTGTGGCACGGAAAGCTCATATTAAGGGTTTCCGACCTGGTAAGGCACCGGTTAGCTTGATCAAAAGCCTTTACGGAAAGGCGATCGAAGGGGAAGTTGCACAGGATCTTATCAATGAAACTTTTCAAGAAGCCGTAGAATCACAGCAGATCAAGCCACTTTCACAGGCTGATTTGGAGGACTTTCATTACACTGAAGACGGTAGCCTTGTATATACGACGGTGGTGGAGGTGGCACCATCCTTTGATGTCACCGGTTACAAGGGAATGGAACTTGAAGCCCCCAAAGAAGTTAGATCAATAGATGAAGCCTTACAGGATCAATTAGAAACTATCAGACACGAACAAGCCGAGTTTGTATCTCTGAAAAATGAAAGCCTTAGAGAAGGTTTGATTGCAATCTGTGATATATTAAGGTTAGATGTACCAAAAGAACAGTCTCAAATAGAGGATTTTCGAGATATAGAAATAGAGATAGGTAACGGAAAGTTCAATCTGAACGTTGAGCGACAAATAATCGGTATGAAGCCGGGAGAAACCTGGATTTTGGAATTCTCTTTCGACGATAATGCTCCCCTTGAAGCATGGCGCAACCAAACAGTAAAGTTGGAAATTCGTCTTAAAGAAGTGCTTGAGAAAAAATTGCCGGACCTGGACGATAATCTCGCAAAGGCTGTGGGTTATTCCTCCTTTGAAGAACTGAAACAGGCTATCCGGGATCGCATAGAAAAAACGCGTGAAGATAACCGTAGATATTTTATGGAAGCTCAGGTGCAGAAAAAGCTTCTGGAACTCCATAATTTTCCACTTCCTGAGAAGGCAATTCAAAGGAAAATTGAAGAACAGTTGTCCAATCTGAGGTTTCAATTTGAGCGTCAGGGCATTCGACTACCCGATGGAGTCTTTCGAACTTCTGAATCCAAGGAAAGGATGAGGCCGGAAGCTGAAATGGCTCTAAAGCTAGATCTTATCCTGGACAAAATTGCCCAAAAGGAAGGAATTAGCCTATCGGAGGAAGAAGAGCAGGAAATTGTTGATTCGATGGTCAAAATGCTCGGAGATGCCGGAGAAAACGTGCGAGAACAAATCCAAAACCATCCTTATTTCGAAAAACTTAAAGAAGCAAGACTCTATGATAAAACCATGAAATGGATTATAGATAATGCTGTAATAGTTGAAAATTCGCAGGGTTCCGCCACAGAAGAAAAAGCTGAAGACAATATTCAAAAGGAGGAAGGAGCAAATTGAAACCTATGGCGTCTCTAATACCAATTGTTATTGAACAAAGCAGCCGAGGCGAGAGAGCTTTTGATATTTATTCCAGGCTTTTGCGGGATAGAATAATTTTTCTAGGAACTCCCATAACCGATGATGTAGCTAACGTTATCATCGCACAGATGCTCTTTCTGGAATCAGAAGACCCGGACAAAGACATATATTTTTACATCAACTCCCCGGGGGGATTGGTAACCGCAGGCTTAGCAATCTACGACACCATGCAATATATAAAGCCTGATGTATCAACTCTGTGCATGGGACAGGCAGCAAGCATGGCAGCAGTGCTACTTGCTGCAGGGGTCAAAGGAAAGCGCTACGCCCTTCCCCATTCCCGAATACTTTTACACCAGCCCATGGGTGGTTTCCAAGGACAGGCAACAGATGTGGAGATTCAAGCACGAGAGATTCTTCGCCTACGAGAAGAATTAAACCGGATACTGATGATTCACACAGGACGGCCACTTGAACAAATAGCAAAAGATACAGAACGTGACTTTTACATGGGCGGAGAACAAGCAAAGGAATACGGTATCATAGACGAAGTCATATACTCCAGAGATCCCAAGAAAAAACCTGCTCCCGATACAAATGTATAACCTTCCACCCAAGAAATTTCCCGCCTTAGATAAATCAAGGAGAGATAGCGGACGGTGTTAACAACCCTATCTCTCCTTTATTTTATTCCTAAAATTCGGGAGATTTGTTAATTGCCAATATCTCTTGCTGGATTTAATCAAGTAAAATGGTTATACTACATTAGCAGCCTTCCCACAGGTGCTTTATGAGAATTAGTGGATGTTTTTAAGGGAGGGCATTAAATTTGAGTAAAAGGGCGTGCGTGACAACACCACGCCAAGTATAGAAGGAGGAATTCGTAATGGCACGAAGAAGAGACGATCGCATGGGAGAGTTAAGATGTTCGTTTTGTGGAAAAAGTCAGGATGAGGTAAAGAAGCTCATCGCAGGACCTGCAGTGTATATCTGCGACGAATGCGTTGAACTCTGTAACGACATCATTGCTGAAGAAAATGAAAAAGAAGAGGCAGAACGAACATCAAAACTTCCTAAGCCAGCTGAAATTAAAGCCTTTCTCGATCAATATGTAATTGGTCAAGAAACAGCCAAAAAGATTCTTTCTGTGGCCGTTTACAACCACTATAAGCGCATTGAAACCAAGATCGACAAACGCAAGGGTGATGTTGAGATTGAAAAAAGCAACATCCTTATGATTGGTCCTACCGGAAGCGGTAAAACTCTACTGGCTCAAACCCTTGCAAAGATGCTAAACGTCCCCTTCACTATAGCCGACGCCACAACGCTTACCGAGGCAGGCTACGTGGGGGAAGACGTAGAAAATATCCTGGTTAACTTAATCCAGGCGGCCGATTACGACATTGAACGGGCCTCCAAGGGCATCGTCTATATCGACGAAATAGATAAAATCGCCAAGAAATCTGACAGCCCGTCAATCACTCGAGACGTTTCAGGTGAAGGTGTGCAACAGGCTCTTCTCAAAATTCTAGAAGGGACAATTTCTAACGTGCCACCAAAGGGGGGACGTAAACATCCCCAGCAGGATTTTATAAAGATAGACACCACCAATATACTCTTCATATGTGGCGGAGCCTTCAATTATCTGGAAAATATCATCCAGGCAAGGATAGGTGTGCGAGGTTTAGGATTTGGAGCACAGGTTACCAGCAAAAAGGAAAGGCGAGTTGGTGAAATTCTCGCTGAAGTCCAGCCAGAAGATTTAATAAAATTTGGCATGATCCCAGAATTCGTGGGGCGTCTTCCAGTTATTGCTACTCTCGATGAACTCACCGAAGACGAGATGGTTCGAATCCTAGTAGAACCGAAAAACGCTCTTGTCAGGCAGTATCAGAAGCTCTTTGAGATGGAAAACGTTAAGTTAAGGTTTACCGAATCTGCTTTAAGAGCCATCTCCAAAGAAGCTCTCAGAAGGAAGTCGGGCGCAAGGGGTCTAAGAGCCATAATGGAAAGCATAATGCTTGATGTCATGTATGAAATTCCATCCATTAGAGGCGTAAAAGAATGCGTTGTGGATGAGGATGTGGTCTTGAGAGCTCAAAAACCCATGCTTATCTTTGAAGGACAAAGCAGAGAAATAGCCTAAGGAATAGAAAGGGGAAATAAATATGTTTAAGTTGATCCGTCCCAAGGGGAGAGACCAAGAACAATCACAAACACTGACTCTGCCTCTTTTACCTTTAAGAGACATTGTCGTTTTTACTTCCGTTCCTATGCCTCTCTTCGTGGGTAGGGATCGATCCATAAGAGCACTAGAAAGGGCTGTCGGGAAGGACAAAAAGATCTTTCTTGCGGCTCAAAAGCAAGCTAAGATCGATGTTCCCAAGGAAGATGACATCTACAGAGTGGGTGTGGTGGCTAATATACTGCAGATCCTTCGCCTTCCCGATGGAACCGTAAAGGTGCTTGTGGAAGGAGAGTATAGAGGCCGGATTGCCAGATACATACCTGATCAAGAATGTTTCATGGTAGAAGTAAAACTTATTGAAGAAGAGGAAATCCCGGAAGATAAAGCCGTTGATGTGGAGGCTCTCTATCGGGGAATTCTTGAAGCTGTTGAAGAATACGCCAAATACAATAAAAAGATAACAAATGATGTAGTGGAGTCCATTAAATCGGTTGACGATCCCTACCGTCTCGTTGAAATGGCAGCTACTTATCTACCCTTCAAGCTTGAATCAAAACAAAGCATCCTGGAGGCTCCAAATCTGCTCAAATGTCTTGAGCTGGTGCTGGGCTACATCCGTGCTGAAATAGAGATTGCGAAGACGGAAGAACGAATCAAAAACCGCATCAAAAAACAGATGGAAAAGACCCAGCGAGAATACTATCTAAATGAGCAGATGAAAGCCATTCAGAAAGAGATGGGGGAAAAGGATGACTTTAGATCGGAACTGGAAGAGCTAGAAAAACGTATCAAAAAGAAACGACTGCCCAAAGAAGCAGCAGCTAAAGTTAGAGCCGAATTCAAAAAACTCAAATTCATGTCACCAATGAGCGCAGAAGCAACAGTGGTGAGGAACTATATTGACTGGATTCTTTCGGTCCCGTGGTTTGAAAAGACCAGAGATAAAGTTGATATCAAGGAAGCGGCCAGGGTGCTTGAGGAAGACCATTTTGGTCTGGAAAAACCGAAAGAGCGTATTCTGGAATATCTCGCTGTTCAGGCTCTGGTAGATAAAATGAAAGGGCCTATTTTGTGCTTTGTGGGACCTCCCGGCGTAGGTAAAACATCTCTTGCTCGATCTATAGCTCGAGCTATGAACAGAAATTTTGTCCGCCTTTCATTGGGAGGCGTTCGTGACGAAGCTGAAATTAGAGGTCACCGTCGGACATACATAGGTGCACTCCCTGGAAAAATCATCCAGAGCATGAAGCGAGCAAAAACCAAAAATCCCGTAATGTGTCTCGATGAAGTAGATAAATTGAGTTCTGATTTTAGAGGCGACCCATCTGCAGCTTTGCTGGAAGTGCTAGACCCAGAACAAAATTACGCTTTCAATGACCATTACCTGGACCTTGATTACGACTTATCCGAGGTCTTTTTCATCACCACGGCCAATATGCTTCACTCTATACCTTTACCACTCCAGGATCGAATGGAAATCATTCGGATTCCAGGCTATACCGAATGGGAAAAACTACAAATAGCTCGTCATTTCCTAATAAAGAAGCAGTGCGCTCAACACGGCATATCCGAGGAGAATGTGGTTTTTTCTGATGATGCAATACTTTTCATCATAAGGCACTACACAAAGGAAGCAGGCGTTAGAAACCTGGAACGCGAGATAGCCTCAATATGCCGAAAAGTTGCTCGACAGGTAGCAGAAAATGGACGATCCGTTAGAGTTGAACTGGATGGAGAACTTATCCAGACATACCTTGGAGTCCCCAGATACCGTTATGGACATGCAGAAGAACAGGATGAAATCGGGTTAGCAATGGGACTCGCCTGGACAGAGTTTGGTGGAGAAATCCTTGGTATCGAAGTTGTAACCATGCCAGGTAAAGGGAAAATAACGATCACCGGAAAGCTTGGCGAAGTTATGCAAGAATCCGCTCACGCTGCAATAAGCTATGTCAGATCCAGATCTAGAGATTTTGGAATTAACCCTGATTTCCACGAAAATCTTGACATTCATATCCACGTTCCAGAAGGAGCCATTCCAAAAGATGGGCCTTCAGCCGGCATAACAATGGCAACTGCTATAGTATCTGCCCTCACTGGCATTCCTGTAAGACATGACGTGGCTATGACGGGTGAAATCACTCTCCGTGGAAGAATCCTTCCTATCGGAGGTCTAAAAGAAAAAATCCTTGCGGCGCATCGCGCAAAAATATCCACCGTTTTGATACCTCAAGAAAACGTGAAGGATCTTAAGGAAATCCCGGATCAGATCCTAAAAGATCTTCATATAGAACCTGTAACCATTATGGAAGAAGTGCTAAAACACGCTCTCGTTGCCCCGGAACAACTCGCCCCCAAGCCAGATTCTTGTGACGAAGAAAAAACTCAAATTTACGAACCAAAGGAAGAACCTAATGTGGTAACTGACAGAATTTGCTAGGTTAAGGGAGTAATCAAAAAGTGAACATCTACTTAGACTAACAAATTCTAGAGAAAAACGGAAATGAATGCTAAACGGTGTATTCTAGTAACAGGAGCAGCAGGCTTCATCGGAAGTCAATTGGTTGAGCGGCTTTGCGAATGTCAATATTTCGTTGTCGGCATTGACAACTTTAATGACTATTACGATCCGCTTATCAAGCGAAAAAACCTTCAAGAGCTTCAATCTGCTTACGGAAGCAATATTAACATCTATGAAGGGGACATAAGGGATCGAGATCTTGTTAGGGATATTATTTCAAGCTATGATCTTGAAGCGATCTTTCATCTTGCAGCTATGCCTGGTGTCAGAACATCTATTGAACAGCCAGAATTATACTTTGATGTCAATTTGAGAGGAACACTCATATTGCTGGATGAAATCGCTAAAATCAGCTCTTCCCGCTCCAGGACAAAACCTCCAAAATTTATCTTTGCAAGCACATCGTCAGTTTATGGAAAAACGACAATTATACCTTTCATCGAAGACGATCCCTGTTCAACTCCTCTTGCCCCCTACCCTGCCTCAAAGCGAAGCTCTGAACTAGTCGGATACACATATTCCCATATTTACGGCATTCCTTTTTTGGCAATAAGGTTTTTTACTGTCTATGGCCCCAGAAACCGCCCCGATATGATGGCTTATAAGCTTATTGAAAGTATATACCAGGGTATGGAAGTTCCCCTTTACAACGCAGGGATGATGTATCGTGACTGGACTTATGTAGAAGACATTACCAAAGGAGTAGCAGCATCGCTTAAGGCTGATTTTTCTTACGAAATAGTAAACCTTGGACGTGGAGAACCCATCTTACTTCTCGATTTCGTCAAAATGGTAGAGGCTATTACAGGAAAAAAAGCTTATTTAAAGCCAACACCAGCTCCTCTGTCGGATATGCCAAAAACTTTCGCAAACACAAAGAAAGCTGCTAGCCTTCTAGGTTATAATCCCGATACTCCATTAGAAAAAGGCATACGAGCATTAATTGAGTGGTATGAAAAGTCAATGAAACCTGTGGGCTCTGAGTATGGAACTGATGTAATGCCTCGCTATGCCAAGGTGGGCGTAAGGTAAATGCGGTGCTTCCAGATAGTACTGACATTCTTCTTTTCCAAACAAGTCGCATACAATTGGACGCCATGGGTATATAGCGCAAAGACTTTTTCCAGTATGACGCCACTCCCATAGGAAAGCACAAAATAGATGATTTCGTCCAAGCCCATCTGTAAAAAACCGTTTCCACCGGTTAGGAAAAAACCACGGTTCGGGGAAATTACCTAGACCTCCAAAGAAAAAGCAGCACTGTCCGCAGTGGTTACAATATCCTCCGGTGGTTTCATCAAGAGAAAAACCTTCGGTGATCTTACCAATAAGCACGGGATGTAACCGTCTATAAATGGTAGCAAAACAGGAAATGCGAGTTTTAATATGATGTTCAATGAAACTTCTCGTCCAGTTAGTAGGTTTTTTATCAAAAACTCCCCTTTTTTCAAGTTCAAGTAGGTTCAGAATCCAAAAAGTCAGAGGAAAAAAAGGGTTAAAGATAAAACGTCTTACAGAAGATTCCCTCAAAATAGGAGTGCACAGCGAAAGGACATCTGACATCTATCATTTCCCCTATGAAGTCCCTCTTTTCAATTCTGCTTCAGATGGTCTGACATAAATAGGAACAAGTTCAAAGGAAGAAGAGGGAGAAACACCAGATACGAGACTTTGCCAGGCAGAAGCCCCTATAAAAGAAGCCTTGACGGAGTTAAAAACTCCAGGTGGATCAATGATAGTGCAATTCAGAAATTGGAGAAAATAATCTTTGTAGATTCTCCATCCATCGCCGCAAAAAAACACCTTTTTTATGCCCTTTTCGGTAATTTCCTGTGCAACGATCCTGGGGGTTGCTACTTTATAAAAACTTTCCCTCCGAAGTCTTCCTGATCCATCTGCTTCATACAAGGCGTAGTAAACTTCTCGTTTACGAGCATCTATCATAGGACATACGTAACCTTGGACAAAACTAAAGAGAGTCGCGAGAGCATCAAGTGAAGAAATACCAATAATAGGCTTATTTAGACTCCACGCCAGAGCTTTTACCGTGGTTATACCAATACGGATACCTGTAAAACTCCCGGGACCAACACCGACGGCAAAAAGATCAATATCTTTGAGAGAAATTCCAGCATCGGAAATTGTTTTGTCTATGGTTTCAAGAAGCCGCCGGTTATGAGTTTCCCTAACTAACACCACTTTCTCTGCGAGGAGATCGCCATTATCAAGCACTGCCACACTTTCCACCCATGTGGAAGTATCCACTGCCAATAGCTTCATTTAGGTTGTCCCCCGGTAAAACCCAAAAATCCCGGAATCCAGGGAAATATTCTTACAATATCGTTGTAGAACACAGCTACCATAAGCACAATAAGCAGGGCAAACCCGATTTTCTGAATGCGTTCTACAACTTTCTCATGGATTCTCCGCCTGATTAAGGCTTCAATCGTGAACAACACTATATAACCTCCGTCCAGAGCAGGGAATGGGAGCAAGTTAATAACAGCAAGGTTAAGACTGAGGAGAGCAATAAAGTTAAGAAAGGGGAAAAGTCCCGCCTGAGCCTGTTGTCCCGCCATTTGAGCGATAAGAATAGGACCACCTATGGTATTAAAAGGCAATATGCCTTGAATAAGCTTTCCAAGAGTCACAAAGAAAAGCCAGGTCACATTTGCAATCTGTTCCACGCTTTTTCCTAATGCTCTGAACGGTCCTATTTTTTCAATGTTAACTCGACCAGATGCCATCACACCAATCATCGGTTTAAGAACCTTTTCTCCGAACAGATTGCTGGTTTCTTGAATTCTAGGTGTAACCTTTACTGCAATAAGCTCATCACCACGCTGAATTATGAACTCGATTGGCTCTTCACCCTCACGCCACGACTGAATTTTATCAGCCACATCGTTCCAGATCTTCACGTCTTTGCCGTTGACTTTAAGTATCAAGTCACCCTTCTGGATTCCACTCTGCTGGGCAGGGGAGCCAGGAGATACTTCTCCAATTTCTGGAAGCAGGTAAGGAACACCAGCAATTGTATAAACCCACCAAAAAAACAAAAAAGCTAAAAGAATGTTAGCTACGGGACCCGCTGCTACTATAGCCATACGCACCCAAACGGGCTTGTGAGCAAAGCTTCGGTGATATTCGGAAGGATGGACTTCTTCAACATTTCCTTCCCCAAGCATCTTTACGTAACCACCAAAAGGAATAGCCGAAATACAATATTCCGTCTCGCCTCGCTTGACAGCAAATAGAACGGGCCCAAAACCTATAGAGAAGCGTTCTACGAGAACTCCTGTCCTCTTTGCCACAATAAAATGCCCAAGTTCGTGAACCAATATTAACAAGCCAATCACTACAATGGCGGAAAAAATTGTTACCATCATTTAAAACCACCCCTTTTAATAAGTAACTTTAACGTCTATTACGTTCATATCACTAAAACTTCCTGGCCACATACGATCTGGCTTCATTTCTTGCCCATGCATCTACTTGCAAAATCGCATCTAGACTTGTAGGCTCGATATTTCCATGAAGCTTTAGATGTTCATTCATGACATGTTCTATCAGTTTGGGAATACCATAAAAACTTATACGACCTTCCAGAAAAGCTTCAACCGCTACTTCATTTGCTGCGTTGAGCACTGCCGGTAAGGTGCCCTTTTGCCTGCAAACATCCTTGGCTAGACCAAGACATGGGAACCTGGTTTCGTCTGGTGGCAAAAAGGTAAGCTTCCCGACCTCAAAAAGATTCAATCTCGGGATCTGAATTGGAAGGCGATCAGGATAGGATAAGGCATAGGCTATTGGGATTCTCATATCCGGAACTGCAAGATGAGCCAAAACCGAGCCATCTATGTATTCAACCATAGAATGCACAATGCTTTCCGGGTGGATATGAATGTCTATACGATCTGGTGGTAGTCTAAAAAGCCAATGAGCTTCAATCAGTTCCAAGCCTTTATTCATGAGAGTTGCCGAATCGACAGTGATTTTTTTACCCATCGACCATTTGGGATGTTTCAAAGCCTGTTGAGGCGTTACATGTTCCAGTTCTTCGCGGCTAAAATGTAGAAAAGGTCCTCCCGATGCAGTAAGAAGAACTCTCCTAACATGAAGTCTTTTGTGCCCTTCCATAGCCTGAAATATAGCGTTATGCTCACTATCCACAGGAAGAAGCCTTACACCAGTTCGATCTACTTCCGACGTCACCAGAGATCCGGCGATTACCAAAGTTTCCTTGTTTGCTAAAGCAATATCCTTGCCAGCACGAATAGCATACATCGTGGGTAGAAGCCCAGCCGCTCCAACAATAGCTGAGACAACTATATGAGCTTCGGGGAGAGATGCAATATCGCAATAGCCATTATCGCTCCACAGAATCTCAGGATGTCGATCATCGGGAAAATCTGCAAGCATATCTCTCAGTTTGCTGGCTTCATGAAAAGACTTTACGCAAACTACCGATGGATTAAACTCCTGTATTTGCTTTAGAAGGAGAGAGAGATTTTCACCAGCAGCTAAACCAATCACTTTGAAACGGTTTGGGAATTGGCGCACCACATCTAAAGTGTTACGCCCTATTGATCCTGTTGATCCCAAAATGACAATATTTTTTACTGCGGGATATTCGTTATCAGATGTTACCATATTAACCACCTGTAAAAATACGCGGCTGGAAAAGCCATAATATAGCTGTCGAGCCTATCAAGAACGCCGCCATGACCCGGTAGTAAGCTCCCCGAATCTTTAACGCCCCAATACCGCTTGAACATCGATTCAATAAGATCTCCAAAAGGAGCAACTATAGTCACAGTTAGAGCGAAGAAAAGTGCCTTAATAGGTGAGTTCTGCCCGGCAATGACTATAGCAGATAAAGTTCCAAGAAAAATACCTACTATAGTTCCTCCTATAAGCCCTTCCACAGTTTTTTTAGGGCTTACTCCAGGACATAGCAAATGCCTTCCCCACTTTCTACCGCAAAAGAAAGCCCCCGCATCACTAGCCACAACTGTAATAATCGTAGAAAAAAGGAGACCTCGCTCAAGCGAATTATCAGGGCGAGTAAACAAAAGAACATAGCTCAAGAAATAACCAGAGTAGATAGCTCCAAGAAGAGTGAAGGCATGACGAACCGGAAGTAAGCGATCAGAAGGGTGTAGAAATAAACAGTGAGCCATCAATCCTAGGAAGGCAAGAAAAAGAACCAGGTGAAGACCTTCGGTTTTGAAGAAAAAAGCCGCAACGGGAAATGAAGATGCCAGGAGCAGTAAAACTGCTTCACTACTTTTATTATTTAAATGTTCTCTGAAAAGCTGGGAAAACTCCTTTGCAGAAAGAAAAGTCGCAATCACAATAGCTATGCACCACATCCAGCGAGTTCCAACGGAAAGCAAAAGAACAACCGGAAAGGCTATGACGAGAGCAGTAATCCATCTGGTTTTTACATCGGAATTCATGTGCTTCACAATACTGATGCGCACCGCTCAAGCTGAACCTGTTCACTGGTTTTACCAAAACGGCGCTCACGTTGTTGGTAACTTTCTATGGCCTTTATAAATTCTTCTTCTCTGAAATCAGGCCAGTAAACATCGGTAACATATATTTCTGAATAGGCGATCTGCCAAAGTAAGAAATTGCTAATACGGTGTTCTCCACTTGTCCTTATAACCAGATCGGGATCGGGAACGTCTTTCGAAAAAAGAAAGGAAGCAAATACATCTAGCGTCAAATCCTCAGGTTTGAGTCTTCCCTGACAAACATCTTCGGCTATTAACCGGGCAGCTCTAACAATCTCGTGTCTTCCGCCGTAATTCAATGCCACGTGAACCTGAAGTTTTGTTCCAGCCGATGTTTCTCGCTCTGCCATCGCGATCGCATCACAAACATCTGTCGGCAATCCATCCTTGTCGCCCCAGTGAACAACACGCACTCCATTTTCTACAAGGCTTGGCAAATCCTTATGGATAAAAGATATAAGAAGTTGCCATAAAGCATTAATTTCGGATTGAGGGCGCGCCCAATTCTCCTTTGAAAAGGCATAGAGAGTAAGATAAGGAATACCCCATTTCAAGCAACAGGATATGGACTGACGAACCGATTCTATTCCCGCCTCATGTCCATAAACTCTGTTTTTCAAACGCTTCTTAGCCCATCGTCCATTGCCATCCATAATGATGGCTACATGACGAGGCATATTAGTAAGGTCCACCGATCCTAATCTCCCTCAAAATTCCATAATTTCTTTTTCTTTTTTCTCAAAAAGCTGATCTATTTTTTTTATGTAATCGTCCGTAAGTTTTTGAATTTGATCCTGACCTTTAAACTGCTCATCTTCTGAAATCTGCTTTTCCTTTTTTAGATCCTTAAGCATTTCGTTGGCATCTCGCCGTATGTTTCTCACAGCCACCTTAGCTTCTTCTGCCATTTTTTTGATGTGTTTTACAAGCTCCTGACGTCGTTCTTGAGTAAGAGGGGGTATATGAACTCGGATGATTTTTCCATCATTCGATGGATTCAATCCCAAATCAGACTTAAGAATCGCTCTTTCTACATCACTAATAACACTTTGATCCCAGGGCTGAACCATTATTGTTCTGGGTTCCGGAACGGTAATCGTGGCAAGCTGATTAAGAGGAGTTGGTGTTCCATAATATTCAACTTTAATCCCTTCCAGAAGCGAAGGTGAAGCTCGCCCTGTCCGAAGCCGCTTATATTCCTGTTCAAGGGTCTTTAAGGTCTTATCCATTCGTTCTTTCGCATCATCGAATATTTCATTGAGCATAGATCTATCCTCCTTCTACTACAGTTCCCACATCTTCTCCCACTATGACCCTTTCAATATTACCAGGAATTCTCACATTGAACACAATAATTTTCAAAGCTCGATCTCTTGCAAGGGAAATTGCCGTCCCGTCCATAACCTTCAAATTTCTAGTAAGCACTTCGTCGTAAGAAAGTTTAGTAAATCTTTTAGCATCAGAATTCAAGATGGGGTCGGAATCGTAAACTCCGTCAACTTTAGTGCCCTTTAACAAGGCTTCTGCTCCAACTTCAATAGCCCTTAGGGCTGCCGAAGTGTCTGTTGTAAAAAAGGGAAGACCGGTTCCGGCTGCAAAGATAACAATACGTCCCTTCTCTAGATGTCTAATGGCTCGACGCCTTATGTATGGTTCGGCAACTTCTCTCATAGTAATAGCGGACTGAACTCGAGTCGGAACATCATATTTTTCTATTGCTTGCTGAAAGGCAAGAGCATTCATTACTGTAGCAAGCATACCTATATAATCTGCTGTGGCACGATCCATACCTTGAGCAGCACCGGAAACTCCACGGAAGATATTTCCTCCACCAATGACAAGAGCAATCTGGACCCCCAGCTTATGAACCTGGACAATCTCTTGTGCAATTCGATCAATGGTGTTGGGGTCTATGCCGTAGTTCCTATCACCCATGAGGGCTTCACCACTAAGCTTTATAAGCACTCTCTTGTATATAGGAACTCTTTCCACTTCGATCCTTTCCATAACACCCTAAGACAATACAATGGAGGAAAACGCCCTTAAAAGGACATTCCCTCCACAAATTTGCTAGCCTAACGCTCTTTACAAATCTTCTCCCAACTGGAAGCGAACAAATCTTCTTATGACAACCTTTTCTCCTATCTGAGCAACCAATTCATTAAGGTAATCTTTAACCTTTTTATCAGTATCTCTAATGAAATCCTGCTCTAAGAGGGCAGATTCTTCAAAAAACTTTTTCATTTTCCCTTCCACAATCTTTTCTATAACTTGAGGAGGCTTACCCGTTTCTTTTGCTTGAGATTCGTAAATAGCCTTTTCTCGATCAATAATTTCCTGAGGAATGTCTTCAGGGGTAATTCCCAACGGGTTGGTTGCAGCAATTTGCATAGCAATGTTCTTCGCAAATTCTTGGAAGGCATCACTTCTAGCGGCAAAATCAGTCTCGCAATTAATCTCAACAAGGACTCCAATCCTGCCCCCTCCATGAATGTAAGCCTGAACCACGCCCTCTTTTGCAACTTTACCAGCTCGCTTCATAGAGGTGGCAAGTCCTTTTTTCCTGAGAAGATCAATAGCTTTTTCCATATCACCGCCGGTTTCTTCCAAAGCCTTTTTACAATCCATCATGCCGGCGTTTGTTCTAGCTCTTAATTCCTTGACCTGTTCCGAAGTAATTGTTGCCAAAGCTATCCCTCCTTTTTAATCCTCATATAGATCGTTGTCGTATTCACTGTCATCCTGGTTTACATCTTCACTTCTGGAAGAAACAGGATTGATAATTTCCACAACAGGTCCTTTTTCTTCTCCACGACCTGTCCCAACAGTAAGCTCTTCTGTCATAGCTATTTTATCGGTTTCAGCCTGGAGAGATTCCTCATATTTCTGACGCCCCTCAATACAAGCATCGGCGATACGCGACGTAATCAACCTGACAGCCCTTATAGCATCATCGTTTCCAGGAACAGGGTAATCAATGGGATCAGGATCACAATTGGTATCAACAATTGCCACAACAGGAATTCCAAGACGATTAGCTTCGGCTACAGCGATTCTTTCCTTCTGGGTATCAACCACAAACAGGACGCCAGGAAGGTGGGACATTTCTTTGATCCCGTTTAGGTTCTTCTGAAGCTTATCTCGTTCTCTAGCCAGTCTGAGAACTTCCTTTTTAGGAAAACGAGAAACCGAACCATCTTCAAACATAGCCTCAAGCTCTTTAAGGCGTTCGATACGGAGTCGAATAGTTTTGAAATTGGTCAACATGCCACCAAGCCATCTATGGTTTACGTAATACATGCCACATCTTTGAGCTTCTTCGCGAATAATGTCAGCCGCTTGAGGCTTGGTGCCAACAAAAAGAACCGTTTCTCCAGAACTAGTTGCTTGAACCACAAACTGGTGAGCTTCCTGAAAAAGCTTTACGGTTTTCTGGAGATCAATAATGTAAATTCCATTTCTTGACCCAAAGATGTAGGGCTTCATTTTGGGATTCCAACGCCTTGTTTGGTGACCAAAATGAACCCCGGCTTCTAAAAGCTCTTTCATTGTTACAACTGCCATCAGACTTCCCTCCTTTGGTTTTGCCTCCACTCCCCCATTTTGCATCCACTCATACGTGGACACCCAAGGATTTCGGGAGTGTGCGTATTTGTATTTTTAAACCAGACCCTTGAGCCGCCTATGCTTATCACAAGTAGAATCAAATCTGCAATCAGAAAAAAAATCTTAATCACGCTCTTCAAAGAGTGTTTTAAAATTGGGCATTTAAGCGGTTAGGTTCTAACCCAAGTTTGTCATTTTCACGTAAGTGGTCGAAGCAAGAACCTAAGAGCCTGGCATCGATCTGTTTTTCTATCTCTTCTAGTGAACGTGGGCTATTTCCACAATAAAAAGTGACAAACTTGGGGTGGAGGAAAGATCATGTTATTTGATCTTACCAACACATACACATATTTTGAAGGAAACCCTGTAGCTTTTGAAACAAAGCATAGTGCATCGAAAGAAAAGCGCAGGGATCGGCCTTTAGTAATACTGGCTTTGGTTATAGATGAAAATGGTCTTGCCAAATGGAGTAAGTTTTTTCCAGTGTTGTTTGTTATTCAAAGGGCATTACACGAAAAGGCATTTATAATCACTGGAATACACTTTGAGTCATCTGAGCGGTCAAGCCAGGATTATGACCACAATGGTCTAAGGTCATTCACATTCGACACACATCCGAGTCTGAGTCAACTCATTTGCCAGACTTTTGGACTTTCGCGAAGATCACTCAAAACTGTGAGAAAAACCTAATAAGCCAAAATCCGTAGTATCGAATCAAAATGACTTATCAAGAGTAATCGCAGTAAATTACGCAAAACAATGACAAAATCGGGCCAATACCCAAAAGTGTAAGCTCCCCTTGGGTTAAAGCTCTTTCAATGAATTTTTTACGATCAATAAGGCCATCGTAGGCGCGGAATAGGCTGTTAAGGGAAACGCCCCTGGCATCTATCCTGATTATCTCTTCCAGGGCACTTCGGGACTGAAACCATTTATGAATCTATTGTTTACTCCATGTATGAGCTTACCGGAGATCAACACCTTTGCTCGGGCAATGTCTTTCTCTCCTGGCCCCGCATCCTGAATAATCTTTCCCATACCAATAGGCTCAAAAGCCTATGTATGCTATCAACGCTTCTGTCCCCATAATGCGCACATCCTGAACAGACACCATATCAAGATCCAATTTTTCCCAAGAACTCCTTAGACTTTCGAGATTCCACTCTCTTTATATCAGGTCTTTACTTTCGAAGTATCGAAGCAAAGTGACGAACAAGGTTTTCGATTTCTGTTAAAACTTCAAGGACACGACAGCCTTTTCCTTCGAGAATCCCCTCAATACGTTTAGCCAGGATCTTGTACTACTGAGAATCCAGATCAAGGCGTCCCACATTGAGCAAGATTATTTGTCTGGAACCATTGGGAGTCCGGTGGGCCTCAACCAGCTGGTGATAGATATATTTAGTTTTTGTAGTTCAGTTTATTTTTCTAGCTTTTCGAACAAACATAGTAAAAATAATGATACTTCACGAGAATGGTCTTGCCAAGACTAAATAGAGGGTGTTCTAAAAAACTCCGTAATCTAAAAAATTCCGTAATAGAATTGTAGGGGCGACGCATGCGTTGCCCCTACAGTTATGTGGTGAATCATATATTGAGGTCGTTTTTAGCTACCTGAGTTTGGGAAAGTCTTCCAAACCGAATTTCGTTCCTGCTTTTTCTATGTTTCGCCACTCCATAAGGGAAATTTTAGAACGCTCTTAGACTAAATATGCTCAACATAACACTACATCGACACTCTTACTTTGAGCTTAATATTTTCAATGACTTAGAATTTCCAGAAGGAACAAAATGTCGCTTTTGACCTAAAGAGTGACAAACTTGGGCTAGAATTTACAGTTTTCAGTCACTTAACAAGCAAGTTCTTCAATATCAAACTTTGTTTTTTTCCCTGACACAAAGAATCTTTTTATTGTAGTTGGTTTTCTGAGGCGGTTTTAGTCAAACAGATAATCCAACCTGATCTTTCAAAAAAACCAATTAGTGGGCTAACACAATGCTAGTTCGGGCTGGAAACTACGTATTATCGAAACCCTGAGATAAACAGATTTTAGAAATGCCCCATTTAATCCATTTGAATAAAGGGGGTGATAGTCTTCAGTCATGGAGCTAGTAGTTTAATCATACTGTATTAATTTAAGGGAAAGTTAAATCTAAACCGCAGTTAAGATGGAGGGTTGGCCCATGTTTAAGAGATTACCGAAAGTATTTTGGTTAGGGATGCTGATACTTTATGGTTGGTTTTTTCTTTTTTTTATTCTTGAAACATCAATTCCGGGATTTCCTTTAATGAAATTTTTAGGAATACCTTTTTGTTATATTTACAACTGGTTAATTGGTCTCTGGATTTTGAACATGTTGGTAGCTGTACTATTTTACAAAGCTGAAGAAAAGCGTGAAGAACGTAAGCAAACCAAATAAAAGATGATAAACTGAGGAGGTAAAAATGGGAGCCAATCCGGTGGTAATTTTAGGGGCAGTTTTGTATTTTGCCGTTATGATAGCTATAGGCTGGTATTCCAGGAAAGCGGCGTTAAATGCATCTGATTATTACGTAGCTGGTCGTAAAGTTGGATCCTTTATTAATGGAGCAGCGCTTGCATCAACTTACTTAAGTCCTGCAAGTTTTCTTGGGCTTCCAGCATTCATATTCTTACTAGGCTATCCATTCTGGTGGGCTCTCGTGGGAATAATCGGTGGCATGCCGATAGCAACATTACTTACGGCCGCTCCATTACGAAAGTATGCTCCTACCTCATTTACCGATTATTATGCTGATCGTTATGATAGCAAATGGCTTCGATTGGTAGCAGGTATTCCTACCATAATTGCAGGTTTTGCCTATGTTACATTGTCAATAGTGGGAACTGCTCTATTCATGCTAGCAATCTTAAAAGTCAATTTCAATGTATCTGTGGTAATTGGTGCTCTTGTCGTTTTCATATACGTTTATTGGGGTGGTATGGTAGCAACCACATGGTCTGCAGCTTTTCAGGGAATTGCGATGTCGCTAGCAGCAGTTATTGGTGCTATCTATACCATAGCTCATTTCGGTGGTATCAATGCAATGACGGAGGCGGTACTTGCTACATCACCTAATTTCTTTAATACACCATACGCTCACGCAAAGCCAAGCCATGCTTTGATGGGTATGTGGACTGGTATAGTAGGGTTCTACTATACTTGGCATTTTGGTTTTGCAGCCATGCCTTATACAGTCGTGCGATTTTTTACAGCTCAAGATATTAAATCGGCACGGCGTAGTATCTTTTGGGCTGTATTTTTCGGAGGATCAATGTACGTAGGCCTAGTCATAATAGGAACAGCTGCTCGAACACTCATTGAGACTCTTCATCCTTTCATGCAAATCGAGGGTATCAAAAGCGCCATGGATGTTCTCAAACATATGAAGCAAGTATATGGCGTTGGCGGCGCAGCAGTTACAGATTATTCAATGATAGCTGCAATGGAAAGCCTAAAGAGCCCATTCCTGTTGGCTGTGATTTGTGCCGGTGGATTGGCTATAGCTATGTCTACCGCGGCCGGATGGGTTATGGTGCTTAACGTTCTGATGGGAAGAGACCTGATAGGTAAGGTCTTTGGTAGCAAATGGCCAGAAGAAAAGCCAGTCCAAGTAACCAGGTTGATGACAACAATTGTTACAATCATATGTACAATAGTTGCTTTTAATCCCCCAGCTCTAGTACTGGATATATCAGGAGCGGCTTTTATAGTTATTCTTTGCTCTGTAGGACCACCACTTATACTTGGCATCTGGTGGCATAGAGCAAACACAACCGCTGCGATAATCAATATTCTGGTAATGACGGTATTATCAACCTTCTCTTGGATGTATGCAAACTCAAAACTGGGAAGCCCCCATTGGTTTTTCCTTGGAGAAAAAGGAGGTATAGTGACACCCCATCAATTTTATTGGGTCTTTGTGGGATTTGTTTTCTTTATAATTTTGAGTTTAATTACTAAACCTAACAGAGAAGAGGTCATTAAAAAATATTCCTACGATTTACGTCCGGAGGAATAGTTTTATTGTAATCGGTTGGGGGTGATCCCCCAACCTTTAAAGTCAAAATTGGAGGAGCTATATGGATGAAAAAAAGTTGAGACGTCAAAAGCACTGGGAACGAAATTGGAGAAAATGGTATCTTCTCTATTTTTATCTGGGAGTTGGCTTTAATTTTATTCTCTATTTTACAAAGCCGTATGGTTTTGATCCCGGTCGTAGTCTGTTCTTGGGATGTCTTTTCGGAATTGGAGTCCCTATATGTACCATGTTTCTTGGAGGCATAATCCATAGAAGATTGTGGGGTCTATGAAGTATGAATATAGCAGTTAAGTATTTAATGATATTGCTGATTCTAATCCCTAAAACAGTGAATGCCGACGTATTATATGTTCATAACTTCGAAAGGATTCACTTTTTAACTGGACAAGAAACTGGTACAACAAAAGCAGCTTACGATAACAAGTATATAATATTTGATGTACAAAAAACTTATACTGGCGAGTGGATGCGTCGTTTTTATGGAAAAGAAAAACAGGATAGACATACTACAATCTTCTTGCTTGACAAAAGAGAAGTAAGAGAAATATCTTGGGATATTAACAAAATCTTAGTATATCCTTTAGAAAATATTAAAAATCTCTCTTGGCTACAAGGTTCTATTGTTCCTGCAACTGATTTAATGTCAAGACCATCTTCAGAGCGTTTTGAAGTAAAAAAACCGGTAATAACTATCTCTAAGCTTCCTGGCATACATCAAATAGGGAATTACCAATGCCAACAATTTAAGGTGGTGCTCCTTTTGGAAACATATGACCAAAAAAAGCAATCTTCTAGCATAACGGAAATAAATCAATTGCTATATTTATCTAATCAGGTGCCCGGTCTTTCTGAAAAACTTGAATCCGAAAAAATTCTAGCAGAACAACTTGGTATAGACACGGCAAGACTGGGCAATCTTTCTTCAGTACTTGAATATTGGAATGAATCTCTGGAACCTTTAAGAGAAAGCCTCAATCAACTTGAAGGTTATCCAGTAAAAATTCTATCTGAGCTATATGCAAAATACATATATCAGGACAAACAGGAAAAAAAAGAAATATCAAAATTAATCAAAAAAGAAATAATCACTTTGGAAAACGTCATTGAGGAAATACCAGAAGAAATGAAAACAATCCCGCAAGATTTTAGAGAAATCTTCATTAAATGAATATGTGATATCGCCTAGCTTCTTCTTTAATTAACGTTACCGGAGCATAAGATATGACTCCCCCGAAAGAATTTTTGAAAAAGATAAAACCATTTTCCTTCCTAAGTGAAGCTCATCTAGACAGGCTAGTCAATTCAATGGAAGTAGTCATGTTTCCTGAAAATATTTCAATATATCATCAAGGAGATTTTAGCCCAGCAGTTTACATGGTTTATTCAGGTCTGGTCGGACTTTATGGCAATACAGAAATAGTAGATATTGTATCTAAAGGAGAAATTTTTGGCCTCTGGTCGGTGGTTAATTCCACACCATCTCTCTACGAAGCTAAAACACTTCAAGAAACAATTTGCTATGCTTTTGAAGCTTCCACTTTTGTAAAAGTCTATGAACAAAATCCAAATTTTGCTTCCTTTTTCAAATCCTTAGCAGAAAGGCGATTTAGTCTTTTTTGTCAAATGGCTCAAGACGAAAAGCCTTTACCAGAAGATTTTGGGATGGCTGAAGTGGGAACTATTATTTCTAGATCTCCTGTAACTTGTAATATTACAAATACAATTACAGAAGCTGTACAATTAATGGAAAGAGAAAAAGTGGGTTCCATTGTTGTATTAGACAACACGAAAGCAGTTGGTATTATAACAAATAAAGATCTTAGACGAGCGCTACTTGAAGGACTCCAGAACGTTAGAATCAGCAAACTTATGAGTTCTCCACCTATATATGTCGATAAACAAACCCCTATTATAGAAGCCTATACCAAGATGCTTAATCATGGAATTGATCATCTAATTATTGTCGATAACGAAGAGAGAGTTGTAGGGGTTATTACGAGTAAAGATATTTTCACTCATCTGGTTCCTTTTTTCTCAATTTTAACTCTCTATCGAAAGATTATTAAAGCTACAAATATTGAAACTATAGGAAATATTTTTAGACTACTTAAAATTGCTATTGCTGATATGAGCATTAAAGGCTTGAGTTTCCATAGGCTATCAAGAATGATTACTTCTGTATATGACACAATTACAAATCAGGTCATAAGGTTACTAAGTTCAGAGGTTTATGATCAAGATTTTGTATGGATACATATGGGTAGTTCTGGTAGAAAAGAGCAGGTTATTACTACAGATCAAGATAACGCCATAATCCTTTTATCATCTAATACTTTTTTGGAACTTGCGTCACGCATTAACGATGCATTAGAAAAGATCGACATACCAAAATGCTCGGCCAATTATATGGCTTCTAATAAGAACTGGCACCTTTCGCTTGAAGGTTGGAAGGAATTATTTAGACGTTGGTTTGAAGAGCCAACATCTGATCATTTAAGGTACCTAACAGTTTTTCTTGATATGCGTCCTATCTACGGTGACCCAGAACCATTAAAGGAATTGCTAGACCACATATATAAATCCTCGACCAATCAGTCCATACGACTATTAGCCTACGACGCAACTGTATTAAATCCGCCTATCGGCATATGGGGTATAAAAGGACTAAAACAAGGTATAGATCTAAAAAAGTATGCTATATATCCTATTGTCAATGGTATCAGAGTTCTTTCATTAGATAATAAGATATTAGAAATAACTAATACCATAGAAAGAATTCAAGCCTTAAGAGATATTAAAGCCATAGGAATCCAAATGTCGGAAGATCTCAAAGAAGCATTTGATTTCATGCAGACTTTGCGTTTAAGACATCAATCAAAGGCAATAAAATATGGCAAACCAGCAGACAACAACATAAGCGCAAAGGAACTTGATACACTAGACATAATAATTCTCAAGGAATCTCTAAAAATCACTGCTTCATTCCAGAAAATGTTAAAATCTCGCTATAATATAGAGAGAGGTCTCTAATGGACATAAATACATCAACCTTCATTGCCCTTGATTTGGAAACTACCGGCTTAGATATTGAAAGAGACCATATAATATCAATTGCAGCTATACCTATTAAGGACATGAAGATCCTGATGAAAAAAGCTTTTTTTACCTTGATTAAACCAGAAATTTATAAATATGATACGGTAAAGTACCATGGAATACTGCTAAAAGACTTGTCTAATGCCCCTTCTTTTGAAGAGATAGCTCCTGCCCTTTTAAACATACTAGACGGAATTCTTGTAGGACATTCTATACAATTCGACTATCTATTCTTACAAAGATATTTTAAAAAACTATCAAAGGATTTTCGTAGAAAATATATTGATATCGCTGAATTGGAAACGGCTCTAGCTTACCTAAAGTGCTCGAAAAATCACTCATTAAAACTTGACTTAGACACTATTGCTCATAGCTATGGAATAAAATGCAGTTTCCGTCATAATGCTTTATCAGATGCCTTCATCGCTGCCCAGATTTTTCAAATTCAAATAGTGAGGAACAAAATCAGGACTACAAAGCAGCTATTTAATATAATCAAAAATATGAGACTATGTAAGGCAAGTTGCTTTGTGTAAATGAACTTATATTGATCGCTAGCAGATTTACACTTTTCAAACTAACATTTCTAGCGATTTTACAAAGAGCTAGAAGAAGAGCTTTAGAGATGGCCAGCTAGTATCTACTTCCACATAACTAGCTTTCAAGAAAGAACAAAACGAAAAAGCATAAACAACCATCCGTGGATGCTCATAATCTTCGAACTTTATCAAACCATAAACTTATCATGCCTTGGGAACAATGCATGAATATAACCACCACAGCTTCTGTTTAGAGTATACTATCAAGATATAAAAATTCACCGAAAAACTCTCAGTCTCGATCTATGGCGTTCAAAAACTCCATGTATATCCCGCACAAATTTTTGCCATTTTTGTGGTTCGCCAAGAAAATACGTGTTTCCAAAAGGCTCACAACCCCATTTCTACATAAAATTTTTTGTATATCCTTGATTAAGGCTTGAGTTTTGAAGCAAAATTGACTAGTATTTTGAAAAAAGTCCAGAGCCTGGGTGGTGGAACAGGCAGACACAAAGGATTTAAAATCCTTTGGAGCTAGTCTCCGTGCGGGTTCGAGTCCCGCCCCAGGCACCATGGATTGTAGTTGTTTCTTCATAAACACCTTAAGAGTTGATAAAAGCAAAGCTTTACATCCTAATAAGTCTAAAACCACTTCCAAGATTTATTGAGATGCAACCGTTTGCACGGCAGAGGGAAAAAAGAAAAAAGAATGGCTTTTTGAATACCCTCAGATAGGAAGAAAAGCTAGATACCAAAGGTTTATGAGAATTTACGCATTAAGCCAATAAAAATACTTGTAAGATAATCCTTCCATTCTCTACAATAGCGGCTGACGCTCCTGGAGAAAGTATGGAGTTACGGTTGAATACGACAGGTGGAAGGAAAAAATAAGCACGCAAAGGAGTAAAATGTTTATGATACTAAATCGACTTCTAGGGTGGTTTTCGAACGATTTGGCTATTGATTTGGGAACGGCAACTACTCTTGTCTATGTCCGAGGAAAAGGGGTAGTTCTAAATGAGCCTTCTGTGGTAGCAATTCGCAGAAATGCCCAAGGTGTGGGAAAAGTTGTCGCAGTTGGAACGGAAGCCAAAATGATGCTTGGTAAGACCCCCGGCAACATTGTGGCCATTAGACCTATGAAGGATGGGGTTATTGCCGACTTCGAAGTTACCGAAGCCATGCTGAGATATTTCATACATAAAGTTCATAATCGTAGAGCCTTCGTAAGACCTAGAGTAATCGTAGGTGTTCCTTCTGGAATTACTCAGGTCGAAAGAAGAGCTGTTAGGGAATCTGCAGAGTCTGCCGGAGCTAGAGAGGTTTATCTTATTGAACAACCAATGGCTGCCGCAATTGGCGCTGGTCTACCAATAACCGAACCTGTTTGCAATATGGTTGTTGATATTGGTGGAGGCACAACCGACGTAGCTGTTATTTCTCTTGCTGGTATTGTTTACAGCAAGTCGGTGAGAACAGGTGGAGATAAAATGGACATGGCAATTCTCCAATACATCAAACGTAAATACAATCTTCTGATTGGAGAACGAACAGCGGAGCAGATCAAAATTGAACTTGGAAACGCCTACCCGGACGACAGCGATCCAAAAGTTGCGGATGTGAAGGGAAGAGATTTAGTGGATGGCATCCCAAAGACCATACAAATTACGTCTGATGAGGTCAGGGAAGCTATTCAAGAACAAATAGACACTATTGTTGAAACAGTAAAACTTGCTTTGGAACAGATGCCACCTGAGTTAGCTGCCGACATCGTTGATCGAGGTATCGTTTTAACCGGTGGAGGCTCACAACTTCGAAATCTAGATTACGTTCTTCGCATGGAAACAGGACTTCCGGTAACACTTACAGAAGATCCAGTCTCCACGGTCGTGCTTGGATCAGGAAAGGCTCTTGAAGATATTGATTTGCTGAGGGATGTGCTGATGTGAATAGTTCTTTAGCTATACTTTGCGGGACGAACCTTTATGTGGAATTTTCTTAGACAGATTAGGGGCTTTTTGTTCGTTTTGTTTATTTTAATTATAACTTTATATATATTTTCCCTTAACTACAAACGCCACACAATGGATTCTATCCAGCAAACCCTGCTAAACCTAACCATGCCCCTTTTTTCTGCATGGACGGAGGTTTTCCACAACATTCAGGAACTGATATCCAAATATGTCTGGCTTGTGCACGTTGAAGAAGAAAACGAGGCGTTGCGAAAAGAGATCATCCGCCTAGAAAATGAGCTTCTCGCATATAAAGAAGCCTACATCGAAAACCAGAGATTGAAGAGACTTCTCGAATTTCGCACTACTATAGAGTGGAAATCTATACCGGCGCTGGTGGTGGTAAATGATTTAAGCGGTTTCTTTCAGTCGGTGATCATAAACCGAGGTAGCAAGAGCGGCGTTGTGGAAAATACACCCGTAGTTAATGATGAAGGAGTGGTCGGGCGAGTCGTTAATGTAAGCAAAAGTTTTTCTCGGGTCATGCTTATAACAGATCCAGCGAGTGCATTAGATGTATATGTGCAACGCAACAGAGTTCGAGGCATCGTTGTGGGAAAGGATTTCCAGAGTTGTGCTCTTAAATATGTCCGAAACGACGTAGATATAAAACCTGGCGACCTGCTGGTGACATCAGGAAAAGACGGTATTTTCCCGGAAGGACTTAAAGTGGGAATCGTCAAAGTAAATTACAAAGACCCTCTAAAAATCTTTCAGCAGGTAGAAGTTACCCCTGTTGCCAGACTAGCTCACATTGAAGAGGTGCTTGTTCTTATCCCTTCGGAATTCCCCAAACAGGAACTGGACAACAAAAAATGATGCCGAGAAAGTCCCGTATTGAATATCGATACATCCTACCACGTCTGATGGCCATTATAATAATACTGCTATTCTGCCAGTGGCTTATGGCATACTTAGCTTTACCTTTATACGCCAGAGTAGATCTATTTCTTTATCTGATAGTAGGCGTAGCTCCCATTTTTAAACCCATACATCATATGTTTTTCGCCGTCGCAATAGGGTATCTCCTAGATGCTTTATCCGGTCGTTTGTGGGGATTTCATATTGCAACCTACGTATGTGCTGTAGCTCTCGTTCATCTAACAGCAGATGAAATGGAAATGAAATCTCTACCTTATCAAATCGTTTTAACAGCCCTATGTGCTGCTCTTCAGGAATTATTCATCATTGTTTACGTGGTAAATTCCTACGAATATTTCTACAACTTAGCAGAATTCACATTGTCAGTTCTTATCCCCCGCTTTGGGCTAACAGTAGCCGTTGCCATTCTGCTTCTGATACCCATTTCATCCTGGCTTACTGGAGGGTCTGAGTGAAGGTAATCTTCCATCAATGGGGCTTACAGTAATGAAGTTGAAATATCATCTTACAGTGAAAAACGGAGACAAATACGTAAAAGTAAATGTATTCATATTGATGGGGTTCTTTTTGGGCCTTCTTACTCTCTATGGGTTCAGGCTGTATTACTTGCAGATAATAAAAGGCGAAATTTTCTTTAACCAAGCAGAAAATAATAGAACGCGGACAGAGTCGGTATCTGCCCCTCGAGGCACCATATACGATCGTAGGGGGTCAGTTCTGGTAGATAATAGACCTGCATACCACGTTTATCTTGTCAGGGAAAAAGTAAACGTTCAAGATGTGATTCAGAAAGTTTCCTTTTTGTGCAATATTCCGGAAGAAAATCTAATAGCGGCGATTGAAAAAAACCGTCGAACACCTCTTTTTAAACCTATTCGTATCATGAATGACATAAGCTGGGATTGCCTTGCAAAAATAGAAGCTAACAATTATCGGCTGCCTGGTATATATGTAGAAATAGAACCTGTAAGAAATTATCGTTTTCCCAGTATGGCTTCCCATATATTGGGATACTTGGGTGAAATTACTGAAGATGAATTGGCAAAACCTGAATATTCAGACTACAGCAGTGGTGATGACATTGGAAAAACAGGTATAGAAAAGGTTTACGAAAAAGTCCTCAGAGGAACAAGAGGAGTTCGAGAGGTTGAAGTGGACGCCCTGGGGAGAAAGCTGAGAGTGCTGGATGAGAAAGATCCAATCCCTGGACACGACATTTGGCTTACTATTGATGCCCAGGTCCAATATAAAGCTGAAGAAATTATGAAAAATGTTGAAGGAGTAGTAGTCGCAGTAGATGTGAAAACAGGTGCAGTAATTGCCATGGTTAGTAGCCCATCTTTCGATGAAAATCTCTTTGTAAAAGGGATAAAGCCAGAGGATTGGAAGATGCTTAACTCCGATCCACGTCACCCTCTTTTAAACAGAGCCATTCAATCAGCCTATCCACCAGGATCGACCATAAAACCGTTTATCGCTCTTGCAGGATTACAGGAAGGACTCATAGGAAAGTCAGACAGTGTCAACTGTCCCGGTTTTTTCCGTTTCGGTAATCGAGACTACCGATGCTGGAAAAAGGGAGGACATGGAGGAGTAGATTTATATAGAGCCATTACTGAATCTTGCGACGTTTATTTCTACAATCTGGGAAATAGATTAGGTATAACCAAACTTAGCATATATTTTAAAATGTTCAATTTGGGAAGCCCTACAGGGATAGATCTTCCAGTAGAAAAGTCAGGCATCGTTCCAGATCCCGAATGGAAACTTAGATTTCTACGACAACCATGGCATAAAGGAGAAACAATTTCAGTATCAATCGGTCAGGGTTATCTGTCCGTTACACCCATTCAGCTTGCTGTAGCCTATGCGGCTATAGCAAGTGATGGAGTGCTTAAAAAACCATTCCTAGTAGAAAAAATTGAAGGAGAAGGAAAAAGTAAAGGTGTTTCGGGAGAAAGTAAAAAAATTCCTATTAAATCCGATTATTTTAAGCTAGTCAAAATGGGGCTTGAAGGAGTGGTAAAGGACCAAAGAGGAACCGCTCACAGAATTTGGAAAGAATCTTTACCTATAGCTGGTAAAACCGGAACAGCTCAGGTTATTAAGTTTGCCGAACGTGTAGAAAACGAGTCAAAAATACCCAAACAATTTCGAGACCATGCATGGTTTGCCGGATACGCTCCCACATCAGATCCTGAAATTGTGGTTGTTGCTATTGTTGAACATGGGGGACATGGTGGTTCAGCGGCTGCTCCTATTGTGGCATCCGTAATTGAAGAATACTTTTTAACGTCCAGAGATAAGAGTGCTCAATGATAGACAGAAGGCTTCTGACCCATTTTCATTGGCCGCTTTTTCTTACGGTTTTATTTTTAATCACTTGTGGTTTCGTAAATTTATACAGCTCAACTTATACAATTAAAATTTCCCAAAGCAATAATATAACAAGCTGGTGTAGTCCTATTTTCCTAAAACAACTGGTGTGGATGATTCTCGGTTTTGTAGCTATGATCGGAGCCACATTTTTTGATTATCGCCGACTCCAGACAATTGCACCTGTTCTTTATATGGTGGGAATTTTTCTGTTAGCTCTCGTGTTGGTTGCAGGTGAAGAAAGTCATGGAGCAGTTCGATGGTTGAAAATTGGACCGATACAAGTTCAGCCGTCAGAATTTGAAAAAATTTTTCTCATTATTGCAGTGGCTGCTTGGGGTGCATCGGATCGAGTTAAACTATATCCTTCTTTATGGCAGATTGGGGTTTTTATTTTAATAATCCTTCCCCCCTTTTTGCTGATATTCCTAGAACCCGACCTTGGCACGGCCATGATTCTACTTATAACGTCATGCACGACTCTTTTTTGTCTAGGTATTCGGTGGCGGATTATATTAGCAATGATCGTTGTTGGGGTCCTTATTTCTTATCCCTTGTGGCACTATGGCTTAAAGGAATACCAGCGAGATCGTATCAGGACAGCAATTGATCCAGATCGAGATCCCCAAAAGAGGGGTTACCACATTAGACAAGCTAGAATTGCCATTGGTTCTGGTATGTTGTGGGGAAAAGGATATCTTCAGGGAACTCAAAGTAAACTGCGATTTTTGCCCGAACGCCATACAGATTTTGCTTTTGCTGTATGGACAGAGGAATGGGGATTTGCTGGGGGAAGTGTTCTTCTCTTTCTCTTCGGTTTGCTCATATATTTCTGTTTTCAGATATCCTTTCTTGCTAAAGATCGCTTTGGAAGTCTTCTCGTAATTGGTTTAAGCGCTAACATTGCCTGGGAGACCATTATAAATATAGGCATGGTTCTTGGTTTCTTTCCGGTGGTTGGTGTCCCTCTTCCTTTTATAAGCTATGGAGGATCTGCTCTTTTACGGTGCTTAATATCTATTGGACTGATTCAAAATGTATCGATGAGACGCTTTGGTTTCAGGAAGTAGAAAGCTCATAAGAGATCAGGCATCTTGTTACACTTTTCGCTTGCAATGTTTTTTTTCTTGTGGTAGAGGTTTGAGCGATCCTGAGATTCATAGTAAGAGCAGGCTTTTAGCAATTTGTTCTATGTCAGTTCCAGAAAAGGTGAGTAGTATTTAGAGTATTGTGATTTTTATCTCAATATTTACAGAAAGAGGGGTTTGCCATGATTGCTATTGACGTAACCCTATGGGTGCAGATGTTAAGTTTCCTGATTTTTCTGTTTATTATGAACATCTTGCTTTACAGACCTGTTCGCCAGATGGTTGCTAGAAGGAATAAACTCATACTAGATCAAAAGGAAGCTATAGACCAGGCGAACAAGGAAGCAGAGGATGCAGTAAAGGAGTTTGAGGAAACCATTAAAAACTCCAGGATTACAGGCCGTTTGAAAGTGGAAGAACAGAAAGAGCAAGCTAGAAAGCAAGAAAAGGAGATGCTCCAGAAGGCTTATCAGGAGGCATCAGAAGAGCTTGCTCGAGTTAGAGCTGAGATTCAGAAAGAAAAAGAAACGGCTCTAAAAGAACTGAGAGAACAAATTCAGATGTTTTCGCTTGAGGTTGCCAGCAAGATATTAGGGCGAAGTTTATAGAAAAATCGAGGTGAATCCCATGAGAGAGAAGAAAATAGCAAATATTCTTAATTTGTTAGGGGTGGCCATTGTTATTACAGTCAGTGCAGGGTTTGCTTGGGCTTCTGAAGGAGCAGAAGGACATCACGGCCTTAATTGGACTGATTTCTTGTTAAGACTTGTAAATACAGCTATTCTCTTTGCAGTGCTTTATAAGCTTCTCAAGAAACCAATCGTAACATATTTCAAAACAAGGCGAGAAAACATAGAGCAGCTTCTTCGTGACATGGAGCAAAAAAGAGACGAAGCAGAGCGTAAGTGTGCAGAATACAAAGCTAAGCTTGCCATGCTGGACAAGGAAGCCGAAAAAATTCTCCAAGAATACATTGCCCAGGCTGAAAGGGAAAAAGCCAAGATACTGGAAGCTGCCGAGCGCCAGGCGAACTACATTAAGCAGCAAGCTCGCCTAGCAATCCAGCAAGAAGTGAAGGCAGCAAAAGATGAGCTTAGAGAAGAAGTCGCCGAGCTAACCGTAAAGGCGGCTGAAGATATATTAAGGCAAAGAATGGACATGGGGGATCAGGAAAGATTAATTGAAGAATTCCTAGTAAAGGTGGTGGAGGCGAAGTGAAAAGTCAAGTTGTTGCCAGAAGATACGCAAAGGCACTCTTTGAGTTAGCCCGAGATGAGGGAAGGCTTGAAGGGTGCATGGATGAGTTGAAGGCTCTGGAGCGCCTCCTAGATGAGGTGCCAGAATTTGAACAGGTGTTAAAAAGTCCTTTATACCCTGAGGAGGTAAAAAAGCAGGTTCTTAGAAGCGTAAAAGATCAAACTGAACTTTCCCCTCTTCTTTCTAGGTTCCTGGAATTACTTGTAGAAAAGAGAAGGATAGACTATTTCCGTGACATCGTTCGAGTTTACGAAAAGCTTTACGATGAATACAACGGCATCGTAAGAGCTGAAGTTATCGCGGCAACAGATCTTGATGAAAAAGTAATAGAGAAAATCGCTACTTCTCTAAAAGAAAAGGTCGGAAAGACCGTGATTGTCGAATTTAAAAAAGATCCCAACCTGATTGGTGGGGTGATAGCTAAAGTTGGCGATTTGGTATTGGATGGTAGTGTGAGGACGCAGTTGATGAATATTAAAGAAACATTGAAGAGAGGTGAGTTGAGTTAATGCAGATCAGAGCCGCAGAAATCAGCCAAATTATTAAAGAACAGATTAAAGATTATGAAAAGTCGGTAGAGCTCAGCGAAACTGGCCGCGTTCTTTCCGTCGGTGACGGTATCGCCCGTGTTTACGGCGTAGAAAAATGCATGGCCATGGAATTGCTTGAGTTCCCGACCGATCACGGTCCAATCTATGGACTCGCCCTTAACCTTGAAGAAGACAACGTGGGTGTCGCAATCCTTGGAGAAGACATTCACATCAAGGAAGGGCAAATCGTCAAGAGAACAGGTCGAATTGCCCAGGTTCCTGTTGGCGAATCGGTTCTTGGCCGAGTGGTTGATCCCGTTGGTAATCCCTTAGATGGCAAAGGTCCCATTGAAGCAAAAGAATTCAGACGTATCGAAGTGCTTGCTCCTGGTGTTATTGCCCGCAGACCCGTTAATGAGCCAATGTATACGGGTCTTAAAGCGATCGATGCGATGACCCCAATCGGCCGCGGCCAGCGTGAGCTTATCATTGGTGACCGCCAGCTTGGTAAAACGGCAATAGCGGTTGACGCAATCATCAACCAAAAAGATAGCGGCATTAAGTGTATTTATGTCGCTGTAGGCCAGAAAAAATCTACGGTTGCTCAGGTTGTTGAAACACTTCGCCGTTACGGTGCAATAGAATACACAACGGTTGTCGCGGCATGTGCTAGCGATCCGGCGCCACTTCAATACATTGCTCCCTATGCCGGATGTGCTATGGGAGAGTATTTCAGAGATAAGGGCGAACATGCTCTGATCATTTATGACGACCTTTCCAAGCAGGCAGCGGCTTACCGTCAGGTATCGCTTCTGTTGCGCCGACCACCTGCTCGCGAAGCTTACCCGGGCGACATTTTCTACTGCCATTCCCGACTTCTTGAGCGAGCTGCAAAACTTAATGATGAGCTTGGCGGTGGCTCTCTAACCGCACTCCCAATCATCGAAACTCAAGCTGGTGACGTGTCAGCATACATCCCCACTAACGTAATCTCCATTACAGACGGACAGATATACCTGGAAGCCGGTCTATTCTTTGCTGGTGTTCGTCCAGCAATTAACGTAGGTCTTTCGGTTTCTCGAGTCGGTGGTGCCGCTCAGATAAAAGCAATGAAACAGGTAGCGGGAAGACTTCGTCTGGACCTTGCTCAGTATCGAGAACTTGAAGCTTTTGCAAAGTTTGGAAGTGACCTCGATAAAGCCACTCTTGCTCAGATTAACCGCGGTATGCGACTCGTGGAACTGCTCAAACAGCCTCAGTATCAGCCAATGCCAGCTGAAAAGCAGATTGTGTCACTTTATGCGGGCACTCGTGGGTTCTTAGATCCGATTCCTGTAGAAAAAGTCACAGAATACGAAAAGCAGATGCACGAGTTTATGGAAACCAAACATCCGGAAATCCTTAGAGAAATCAAGGAAAAGAAGGAACTTACGCCGGATCTCGATGAAAAGATTAAAAAAGCCCTTGAGGAATTCGCCCAAATTTTCCAGGCGGCTTAAGGACTTAAGAAAACTTCAAGCGGAAGGAAGAGAGTGAGCCTATGGCCACATTAAGGGATATCCGAAGAAAGATTGATGCCGTCAAGAAAACGGCTCAAATTACCCGTGCCATGAACATGGTGGCTGCGGCAAAGCTCAGGGGCGCTCAGATGAATATGGAGCGTTTCCACCCTTATGCCAACAAGTTCCGCGAAGTAATTGGAAGGCTTGTGGCAAGGGTGGACAAAAGCTCCAGTTTCGAGTTGATCACCCCCAGAGCTGAGGTAAAGAAAGTTGAGCTGGTGCTTCTGACAGCCGATAGAGGTCTGTGCGGCAGCTTTAACAATAATCTTATAATGCTGGCAGAGCGCTTCCTCAACGAAAGGGTAGCTGAAGGAAAACAGGTAAGCCTTATTGCTGCAGGACGTAAGGGGAATGAATATTTTAGAAAGCGAAAATATCCTCTTAGAAAAGCTTTAACAGGGCTTCTGAATAAGCCGAACTATGATGACGCTTTCCGGCTGGGAAATGAACTAATAGAGCTGTTTCAGAATGGGGAAGCGGATGAAGTATATATAATCTACTCTCGCTTTGTAACGATGCTCCGTCAGGTTCCGACTCTCGTAAAGCTACTTCCTGTAGAACCAGAACCAGCAGCCGTAACAGAAGGAATGCCTGAATATCTCTTTGAACCGTCTCATGATGAGATCTTAACTGACATACTTCCAAACTACGTCTATGTCCAGATTCTCGAATGTTTCTACCAAACTGCTGTGAGTGAACACGCAGCAAGAATGACGGCAATGGATAATGCTACAAACAACTGTAAAGATATGGTGAAAAGCCTGACGCTGGTTTACAACAAGACTCGACAAGCATCAATTACTAAGGAACTGATGGACATCGTCGGCGGTGCAGAAGCTCTGAGGAAAAAATAGAAAAGTAAAGGCATAAAAAATGCCTTGACTCATGTAAGGAGGCATTGAGCAGATGAATATAGGAAGAATTGTTCAGGTTATAGGTAACGTCGTTGACGTTGAATTTGAAGAGGGGAAGCTCCCCCCGCTTCTAACGGCTCTTCTTGTGAGCAATCCAGGTATCAGTGACGAAGAAGATAATTTGGTCCTGGAAGTTGCTCAACATCTTGGAAACAACATCGTTAGAACCATTGCAATGGATCTTACAGACGGTCTTGTCCGTGGGATGCCCGCAAAAGATACTGGAAAACCAATCATGATGCCAGTGGGTAAAGAAGTCCTAGGGCGTGTTATCAATGTCGTAGGGCGTCCCGTAGATGGGATGGGTGCCGTCAATGCCAAGCATTACATGCCCATTCACCGTCCAGCTCCAACATTTACCGAGCAGGATGTGAGCATTAGCGTTCTGGAAACCGGTGTTAAGGTTATTGACCTTCTTGTTCCATTCCCCAGAGGCGGTAAAATGGGGATGTTTGGAGGCGCCGGCGTCGGAAAAACCGTTGTCATGATGGAAATGATCCACAACATAGCCATGCAACATGGCGGTATTTCAGTGTTTGCCGGTGTGGGCGAAAGAACTCGAGAAGGTAACGACCTTTACTTAGAAATGAAGGCATCGGGGGTTCTTCCAAGGGCTGGTCTTGTTTATGGACAGATGACGGAACCGCCTGGAGCTCGTGCTAGGGTTGCTCTGTCCGCTCTAACCGTGGCCGAATACTTCCGAGACGTAGAAGGTCAGGACGTGCTCCTTTTCATTGACAACATCTTCAGGTTTACTCAGGCAGGAGCAGAAGTGTCGGCGCTCCTCGGTCGTATGCCCTCTGCAGTTGGTTATCAGCCTACTCTTGGAACAGACCTTGGAGAACTTCAAGAGCGAATCACATCCACCACTAAAGGATCTATTACATCGGTTCAGTGCGTTTACGTACCAGCAGACGACTTAACAGACCCCGCTCCAGCAACAACATTTGCCCACCTCGATGGAACAGTCGTTCTTTCACGCCAGATTGCAGAGCTCGGAATTTATCCAGCGGTTGACCCCCTTGATTCTACATCCCGAATCCTCGATCCTAACGTACTTGGCGAAGAACATTACTACACAGCTCGTCGAGTCCAGCAGATCCTTCAGAAATATAAAGATCTCCAGGACATCATCGCCATTCTCGGTATGGACGAACTCTCTGAAGAAGATAAAATTATCGTTGCCAGAGCAAGAAAGATTCAGCGCTTCCTGTCGCAACCATTCCATGTGGCTGAAGCCTTTACGGGAACACCAGGTCGCTACGTGAAACTGGAAGATACCATCCGCGGATTCAAGGAAATTTGCGAAGGCAAATACGACGATCTCCCAGAACAGGCCTTCTACATGGTGGGAACCATTGAAGAGGCCGTTGAAAAGGCTCGTCAGCTGGCAGCAGCATAAATGAAAGAAACAGATGAAGCGGGGATAATATGGCTGACAAACTTCTGTTGGAAATAGTCACACCCGAAAGAAAGGTGGTCAGTGAAGAAGTGGACATTGTGGTGGCGCCGGGAGAGCTAGGAGAGTTTGGTGCCCTGGTTCGCCACGTTCCCTTCCTGACCAAACTAAAAATCGGGGAATTGAGATTCAAAAAAGATGGAGTTGAACGTTACGTTGCGATCATGGGAGGGTATGCGGAGGTCCTTCCTGATCGGGTAACGATTTTAGCTTCGGCCGCCGAAGAGGCAACCGATATTGATGTAATAAGAGCTCGAGCAGCAAAAGAGCGAGCGGAGCGGCGCTTAAGAGAAGCAAGAGATAAGTTGGAGTTCGCGAGAGCTCAGGCAGCCCTTCAGCGTGCTTTGGCACGACTGAAAGTGGCAGAACGAGGAATAGGAAGACCCAGGTAGTTCAGAGATATTTCTACACCTAAAACACCCTCCCCTTAATAAAGCAGGGAGGGTGTTTTTTTACAATGTGCCCCCGTCATCCCCGATTTGTATCCCCACGCAAATCATTTCATTGCCTAATAGCAATTTTGGGTTAGATTTTTTAATAGCTTCGAGCTATTAAAACATCTGTAGATCGAGCCTTTAATTTCAATCAAATTTCCAAAGCAGGAAAGGATTTCGTTATGTGCGGCATTATAGGTTACGTGGGTAACCGGTTAGTCGTTCCCATTCTTATAGAAGGGCTAAAACGTCTTGAGTATAGAGGATATGACAGTGCAGGCATAGCATGCTTTGAACCAAAAAGCCTTAACATAATTCGCGTAAGATCGGCAGGCAAAATATGTGACTTGGAAAAAAAGTTACAGAACCTTTGTGTAGATGCCACTATAGGTATCGGACATACTCGATGGGCTACTCACGGAATTCCAAACGAAAATAACGCCCATCCCCACCGTTCAGGTCCTTTTGTTGTTGTCCACAATGGAATTATAGAAAATTACCACGAATTAAAGAAAACCCTACAAGAAGCCGGACATGAATTCACCTCCGAAACTGATACAGAAATTATCGTCAAGTTGATGGATTTATTCTGGCAACAGGGATTAAATGAATGGAAAGCTTTTCTAAAAACAATAAGTTGCATTAAAGGAGCTTACGCTTTGGCAATTATGTGTGAACATCTCCCGGATCGAATTTTCATAGCTAAACACGAAAGCCCTTTAGTTATTGGAATTGGAGAAGATGGAAATTACATAGCATCCGATATTCCCGCTCTGCTCCCCTTCACTCGGAAAGTTATATTTCTTGAGGATGGAGACATTGGTGAAATCAAAGCCGATACTGTAACCATCTACAAATCGGATGGATCTAAAATAGACCGTTCCGTCGAGATCATCAGTTGGTCTCCCGCCCTTGCGGAAAAAAGTGGCTACAAGCACTTTATGCAAAAAGAGATCTTTGAACAACCCAGAGCAATATCAGATACAATTAAACCCTACCTTCACGTTGAAACAGGGGGAGTTTTTCTGCCCCATGCATCTAATCTCGAAAAGATTCTTAAAGATGTCGAAAGAATCGTTTTGGTTGCTTGCGGGACATCTTATCACGCTAGTCTTATCGGTAAGTATCTTTTTGAAACCATCCTAAAGGTGCCCTGTGAAGCTGATATCGCTTCAGAATTTCGTTACCGTCCAACTTTGCTCAATCGCCATACGCTTCTGGTTGCCATAAGCCAATCCGGGGAGACAGCGGATACCAAAGGAGCTGTAAAAATCGCGATTGAAGCGGGAGTTCCATCCTGCTCCATTGTAAATGTTTTAGGAAGTAGCCTTTCCCGGATGACCGATGCGGTTATTTATACTCACGCCGGTCCCGAAATCGGAGTCGCTTCAACAAAGGCTTTCACAGCACAGCTGGCTGCGCTGGTTATGATGGCAATGCTCGGAGTTAAAATCCGACATGGAATTTCGGCAAACAAGGAAATTGCTACAGCCTTGTTAGAAATTCCATCTAAGGTATCTCAAGTGCTAAGGCAAGCTTCAGAAATTGAAGCATGGGCACGCTCCATAGCAACAGCTCAAACCGTTTTATATCTCGGACGAAACATTCTATTTCCCATTGCTCTTGAAGGGGCTTTGAAGCTTAAGGAAATCTCCTATATTCATGCCGAAGGTTATCCTGCAGGTGAAATGAAACATGGTCCCATAGCTCTCATTGACGAAAGAGTCCCTGTTGTGTGTCTAGTCCAGAGGGGAGTGTTTTTCGAAAAAATGAAGAGCAACATAGAGGAAGTAAAAGCTAGAGGCGGGAAAGTTTACATTATCGCGGAAGAAACATTAAGGAGAGAAATCAGCGAGCTTGGTCACGCCAGCTTTTTTGTTCCTTCAACCCATGAGCTTCTAAGCCCATTTCTGTTTGTTATACCTTTACAACTCCTGGCTTATTACGTTGCCCTGGAAAAAGGAACAGATGTGGATCAGCCTAGGAATTTGGCAAAAAGTGTAACAGTAGAATAATCTAAACATTGGCAGGGCCATGGAGGAAAAAAGCTATGAAACGGCGAAAGAGACTCTTAGCTTTATTAAGTTTGGCAGGGGCCGGTCTGATGCTTGTCCTTTATGGAGCATCAACAGCGAAGGCCATGGAATTGTCGAGTCCCGCTTTTGAAGACGGCGGCAAGATTCCAATCCAGTATGTAATGCCCCCTGCCGGAGGAAAAAACATTTCTATACCGCTAGTATGGAAAAATGCTCCTCTTGAAACCAAATCTTTCGCATTGTCCATTGTTGATATTCATCCGGTAGCCAAAAGCTGGGTTCACTGGCTAGTAATAAATATTCCGGCAAATGTAAACACTCTTCCAGAAGGAGCATCCAAAAGAGCCATGCCACCTGGGGCTAAAGAACTTAAGAATTCTTGGGGGGACATGGGTTACGGAGGACCTCAACCACCTCCTGGAACAGGAGAACATACTTATGTAATTACCATTTACGCGCTCAAGGTAGAACAACTTGATCTGCCACTGGAAGCTTCTCTCACAGATTTCAAAAGAGCTATTGAAGGCAAGGTGCTGGATTCTGCAACTATAAGCGGTAAATACGGTCGTTAAAGACCTTCTTCTTAGGCTTTAAAATTCAAAAGGGGCTGGTTCACAGCCCCTTTTGTTTTACGGAGGCACCTTTCACGTGCCCCCATTTTAATTATTAGCTACACTATCTTACTACTTTGCAGGCTTAGCTTCTTTAATTTCCATTACTTTGATTGTATTGGTCGCCTTATCAAGCTGACCCTTAACTTCAACATCCTTCCCTGCGTAATTCTTGAGATCTTTTCCGTCCAGCTTGAATTCTTTCTTGTCCTCGGTCTTGATCACGAACTGATCGCCAGCAGCTTCGACTTTGCCTTTAACTGTCATCTGCTCACCAGCGGCCTCTTTCTTCTCAGGAGCAGCTTGAGTTTGAGCGGCTGGAGCTGGAGCTGGTTTTTTAGCTTCATCGGCAGCCTGAGCAAGTGAAAAAGTGAGACCTACCGCAACTGCTGTGACAAGACCCATCAAAGCTTGTTTCTTCATAAAGTTTCATCCTCCATTTATGAGTTTTATCTCTATCGGTGCGGTGATTGATCTAACGATCAACCTTACCGCTACCGTCGCCATTATGTTAAAGCACAGATCATGCCAGGTAACCATCCCTTTCTTAAAACCTTGAAAAATAAGACTATCGGAAAAACTCTCTGTTTCATTTTTTTAAAGTCAGGAACTTTACGTTCCCATAAGTCAATGCTGAAAATAGAAAAAGGAGTTCCTATTAGCTAGAAAATCCAGGTGTGGATCTTTTTTGGAAACACGAGCTAAAGTTTTGCATGGGAATTTCAGAAAAAGATGGCTCACCTATCTCTACCCGCAGGCTGCTCTAAACAGATTCCGTAGGGAGGCACAAACATGCTTTTCAATCAAAAACACACCGTATATGGCTACCATCTCGGTGAAACAGCAGAGAATTTTCGATTTTATAATCCTGCTCTGGCGTCTTAATGCAATGAAATTGTTGTGCGCACAATCAAGATAAAACATCCCAGATACAGGCCCTATTCCTTTGGCTCAAAAACAGGTAAAAAACTATTTTCAAAAGAACAATAGACTAGGATGACTTAAAACGATCTGCTATGAAAAAACCCAGAAAAATGAAAATAGTCAAAGCGGAAATCAAAACATAAAGAACAAGAAGGTTCGAATGAGCAAGAACGGAGGTAGCAATAAGAGGCCCTAAGGCGTTTCCCGCAAATCTAGCGGAATTGAGAAAGCCGATTCCGGTTCCGCCTAAGGCTATAGCAAATCGAGTCATTACAAGGGGCATAGTAGCTGCAACCACACCTGTTTGAAAAACCCGAATTATGGTAAAGCTTAGAGGCCCCTTAGCAAATATAAGAAGTATCTGGAACAAGGCAGCAGCTAAGGAAACAAATCCAATACTTAAACTCAGCTTTTTTCCAGCCATGAGATTGCTGATTGTATAATTTCCAATAATAGCCGCCGCGGTGTAGCTCATCATTATAAAACCGGCTATTTTGATGGCTTTCTGGCCTGAAATTCCAAAGCTTTTAAGTATGTAAGGAAGGATACTTGGCAAAAAGGTCAGATGAACGGTTGCAATCAGAATAAGTCCCCATCCCCATATAACAACTTTGTAAGTTCCTGACTTATTTTTGGCAGAATCAACATGGGAAAACCCATCTATTTTCAGGTCTGGAACTGTAATTTGACACAGAATAACAGACACCATTATAAGCAAAAAGGAGAAAACAAAGGGACTTTTATAACCCAGGTGAGCTGCTAGATAGGCTCCCACTGGAGGTCCCAACAATTGTCCAGATGTAATAGAAATTTGATACAATCCCAAGTTTTGTAAAAGGCGTTCCCTGGGCGAGATTCTGGATATCATGAACAGCCCGATAGTTGATGCTCCTCCAAGAATTCCCTGCATAAGGCGTAGGGCCAGTATTGTTGGAAGGTTGGTGGCAAAACCTATCAAAATGAAGACAATTGCATTACAGCAAAAAGCCATCTGAAAAAGCAACTTTGGCTTAATTTTAGACGTAAGGCTTCCCCAAAAGGGGGCGGCAATGGCGGCTAGAAAGGAGTTGAGCCCCATGATAAGTCCAATCCAGACAATGGTTTGGGAGTAACTGTAGGGGCTAACATGAATAATGTAGAAAGGCATGAAAGACATGACGACATTGAAGCAAAAAGCCAATCCAAACTGAGATAGAGCAATAGGTGCTACTTCTCTAGATTCTCTGATCGACGTCAATAATCCTTTGGAAAATAGCGCAAATACATCTGTCTTCATGAGATATTTGACCTAATCGTAATATGATCAAACGTTTTAGCAACAAAAGATAGAAGACATCTTTTCCCCTGATCATTGGGAAACCATCAAAAATCAAATAAACTGCTCAAAAATTAGAAAAACCAAATGACATAAAAAGGATCAAATTGTGGCAACCTACGTTGTTTTTTTCTTTTTTCTATCGGCAAGAGAAATAACTTTTCTTGTTTTACCCTTTTCTCCCTTATCGCCCGTATTTTCTGACTCCATAATCTCATCCTTCTCAGTTTCTACTTCTTCGATTTCTCTTTCCTCCTTTTCATCTTCTTCATCCCACAATTCGGCAGGCGGTGCCACAACCGGCGTAATCCTTATAGGACGCCCTCCCATGGTGAATTCGTCGCCGTTGATGTAAGCTTCTCTCAAAATCCAGGTAACGACAATCATGGGAAGCTGTAGAACAAGCATTCTTACCTGAAACCAGCCGGGTTTAACATCCGGCGTAATGGATTCAATGCGGGCAAAAAAAGCCGGTTGATTTTCTACATAGACAAGAACCACTTCACCTTCTCGAGCCATGGCAAATACCTCTCGCAAAAATCTACGAAAATTTTTATGCTTCGCTAATCTTTTTATCACGTCTTGCATTGTAGATTCAAAAGATTTAGATTGGGCGACCTTCTATAATAGAAAAAGCTCATAAATCTAAAGGAGGTAGCACAGATCCTAAATGTGGATCGTTCTTTCTCACATTGGAAAGGAAATTAACAACCACGCAAAGGAAGCCGTCACAATTACGGCTTTTTCTCTATGCTATATAGGGATGATCCTTGGTAGATTCCCCAGACTGAAACTGGACAGAACAGGCATAGCTTTACTATGTGCTATTCTTCTTATGGGTAGCAGAGCCCTTTCCGAAAATGAAGCTCTCAAAGCCCTTGATATTCCGACTCTTGTCCTGCTATTCGGGCTTATGGTTGTATCAGTTCAACTACGCCTTGGCGGATTCTACACCAAAATCACAATTGCTTTCGCAAGATTGCGTCTATCTCCATCCTTTCTGCTACTTTGCATGATGGTCACTATGGGATTTCTTTCGGCTATTTTCACTAACGACGTGATTTGCCTTGCAACAACTCCCGTGATTATAGGTATATGTCGCAGGAGAGGCATCAATCCCCTACCCTATTTGCTTGGTCTTGCCTGTGCAGCAAACATAGGATCAGCACTAACTCTTATAGGAAATCCTCAAAATATACTAATTGCTCAAACCTTACATCTTTCCTTTTCTAAATACATAGCCAGAGCTTTCCCTGTGGTAACTATATCCCTCATCGCAGGATGGGCAATCATAGCAAGCCGATGGAAAGGAAAATGGCTTCTTCCAGAAGATCCATCTGTAACCATTGACGACTCGCATTTTAATCCCTTTGATCGATGGGAAACCATTAAAGGGCTTACGGTAGCCACTTTACTTATGATTATTTTTCTAGGTGAATGGTGGCCCCGGGAACTATGCGCCATTACTGCTGCGGGAATTTTGCTAACAAGCAGACGTTTCCGTTCTCGTGAGATTCTAAGCCTTGTTGACTGGCAACTCTTGGTCCTTTTTATAAGCCTTTTCGTGATAAACCACGCTCTCTACAAAACCAGACTCCCACAAAGCACAATAATAGAACTCGGAAAATTTGGAATAAATCTACATCATCCCGACATGATTTTCGGAATTTCTGTGATTCTTAGCAACATAGTGTCCAACGTGCCAGCCGTAATGCTTCTACTTCCCTGGGTAAAACATCCAGAAACCGGTTATCTTCTGGCTATAGCCAGCACCTTTGCGGGTAACCTTTTAATTGGAGGAAGCATTGCAAACATTATCGTTGTGGATCAAGCCACAAAGTCAGGCATATCAATATCATGGAAGGATCACGCAAAGCTAGGCATACCGGTTACGCTCATAACCCTTGCCGTTGCCGAATTTATAATGCTTTTTAACCGTTTATAAGGGGTTTTCACTTTGAATCTTGCCTTGACCTTGGTTAAAATAGTCCAGCATTGCTCTGGAAGAACTATAAAGGCGAATAAGGGAGGGGGAAATGAAAGATCCGCTTTTTGAACCAATTTTCATCCACAATCTTGAAGTAAAAAACCGTATTCTTATGCCTGCTATGCATTTAAACATGGCAAAAAACTTCTTTGTGACCGATCAGATCGTAGATTTTTACGAAGAAAGAGCTCGGGGAGGGGCTGGGTTAATTACAGTCGGTTTCGCTACGGTAGATGAGTATTCCGGACCTCCAGGCCACATTGGAGCCCATAAGGATGAATTCATTCCTGGACTCAAGAATCTTGCTTCCACCATAAAACGTCACGGAGCACGTGCAGCAGTTCAGCTTAACCATGCTGGAAGATACAATCTCTCCGTTTTCCTTGGAGGAAAACAACCCGTAGCTCCATCGCCAATTCCTTCGCGATTGACCAAAGAAACCCCAAGAGAAATGACCCTTGAAGAGATCAAGACCACCATCACCAGATTTGCCGATGCTGCAAGGCGAGTAAAAAAAGCCGGCTTTGATGCTGTAGAAATCTTGAGCGGAACCGGTTACCTTATCAGTGAATTTCTGTCACCCCTTACAAATCAGCGCACGGACGAATATGGTGGATCGCCAGAAAATCGTATGCGGTTTGGTATCGAAGTCATTCAAGCCGTTCGGAAAGCTGTGGGAGATGATTTTCCAATACTTGTTCGTGTCAATGGAAATGATCTTATGCCGGGGGGAATAACTCGAGAGGAACTCACAGAATACGTAAAACGCCTTATAGAAGTCGGTGCTAATGCTATAAATGTAAATGTAGGATGGCATGAGGCTAGAGTTCCACAAATTATTGCTGAAGTGCCAAGAGGAGCCTATGCTTATCTTGCTAGATACTTCAAGGAATTGTTCTCTGTGCCGGTTATCGCTGGTCATCGTATAAACGATCCTTATACAGCCCGGGAACTCATAGGTAACCATTTTTGCGACATGGTCGCAATGGGGCGAGCTCTTATAGCAGATCCTTTCCTGCCCGAAAAAGCTCGCTCTGGAAGAGAACATGAAATCGTCCACTGTGTTGCCTGCGCTCAGGGTTGTTTCGATAACCTGTTCAAAATGAAGTCTGTAGAATGTCTTTGTAATCCTCGAGCTGGCCACGAACGAGAGAAAGTAGTTGAAAAAGCTCCACAATCCAAGAAAGTAATGATTGTAGGCGGTGGAGCAGCAGGCATGAGCGCAGCTATCACTGCTCACGATAGAGGTCACAATGTAACGCTTTATGAAAAAGGCAATCGTCTTGGTGGACAGCTTCTTCTTGCTGGAGCGCCTCCAGGACGGGAAGAATTTCTGCAACTTGCTTCAGATCTCGTCAAACAGGTATCTGCACGCCGTATTCCCGTAATGCTTAATACCCCAGTTACCCGAGAACTTCTGGAGCGAGAGAAACCGGACGTTGTTATACTGGCAACCGGTGCCGAACCTACCGAACTTCCCATTCCCGGCATAAAAAGCGATCATGTAGTTCATGCCTGGGATGTCTTGATGGGAAAGGTGTGGACGGGAAAAAATGTAGTGATAATCGGAGGTGGCGCGGTCGGGATCGAAACCGCCCTGTATCTCGCTGAAAAAGGAACCATAGATGCCGAATCCCTTAAATTCCTTCTCACTCATCAAGCAAAGGATTCTGAACTGATTCTCCAAATGGCAACACAGGGCACTAAAAAGATCACTATAATTGAAATGCTCCCAGAAATAGGAAAAGACATTGGTCTATCGACCAGATGGTGTTTTATGCAGGATTTGCAGATACACGGTGTAAATGTGTTAACTTCATCGAAGGTATTGGAAATCACTTCCGAAGGTGTTGTAGTCGAAACATCGGAAGGTAAAAGGTTAATAAAAGCTGACACGGTAGTAGTGGCAACAGGTGCTAGACCAAATCGGGAAATTGAAACAGTTCTTCAGGAACTGAACATACCCTACCACATTGTGGGCGATGCATCGAAAATCGGCAAAGCCTTTGATGCTATACATGGCGGATTCGACGCCGGTAGAACGATTTAGTTAAATCACGATAAAAATCCGTAAAGGCGGTCTGTAGCAGATCGTCTTTACGGGATCGTAGTGAATATTATAGTCACATACCGGCAGGTAAATCTAAATGGTCTTTGATTTCATCCCACAACCAGAATAGACTTTTGGATTTAGAAAGATTTCCCTCCCATGGCCAAGATGTCGGCACGGGAGAAGTAAGAGTTATCGGGATTTTCTGTGTTGGGTGTAAAAAGGTTATACGATAAGCTAGTAAAGCCAAAGCCCCTTTTGGGAACTTAAACGATGATCCATACAGATAATCCCCAAGCAAAGGGTGACCAATGGAACTTAGCTGAACTCTTATTTGATGCTTCCTTCCGGTATAAAGATTTACTTCAAGAAGAGTTCTTTTAAGCCGATAAGAACGGGCAAGCACTTTGTAGGTCAATTTGGCTTCACGACCTGGAAATTGGGTAATCAAGGTTTTGGTTCTGCCGGGTTCTACGTAATGAATCAGCGTATCCGTATCCTTTTCCACAAGTCCTTCTACCACAGCAAGATATACCTTCTCTACCACATGATCCCGAAACTGCTTTGCAAGACGGGAAGCAGCCTTCGATGTTTTGGCAAAAACTATAATTCCTGCGGCAGCACGATCAAGTCTTTGAACCAAACCAAGAAAAACATTACCAGGCTTTGCGTAAGTCTCCTTGATCCACAACTTAGCCAGACTATAAAGACTGAGTTCTTCAGAACTATCTTCTTGAGTTAAAAGTCCTGAAGGTTTATAGAGAGCGAGCAAGTGGTTGTCTTCGTAAAAAATAGGCCAGGAAGGATGAAAAAAGAACTTTCTTCGATCCAAATCACTACCATTCAATCCACCAGGAACGAAACATTTCGCCATCTGCTAAGCCTTCTTTCCGGGCGAGGAGTCAAAAAAGCGGGTGAAACCCTTGTATTCGGAAAAAAAATCCTAAAAGAAATTCTCTCTACAAAACCAGACCTAGTAAAAGCCATCATCGCCCCCGCCAGTTTTTTAGCATCACCTTATGATGCCTTTCTCGAATCAATTCGACATTGGTATGTTCTCACAAAACCTCTCTTTGCCGAACTCGATATGTTCAATACCGGCTATCCCTTCGCTCTATGCAACATTCCCCTAATTCCCAAATGGAATCCGACCGAAGGATTTCCGTATAAAGGATGCTGGATTCTACTTCCCTTTCAGGATCCTGAAAACATCGGTTCAGCCATTCGATCAGCAGCCGCCTTTGGCGTTCATAATGTGATCATTCTCAAAGAGGGGGCTCACCCATTTCATCCTAAAGCAGTTCGAGCATCCGCAGGAGCGGTTTTTCGAATTAGGGTTCATTCTGGACCATCTATTGAAGAACTGCCGGATTCACTTCCTATTATCCCGCTTGATGCTTCGGGCATAAAACAGATCGAAGATGTAAGATTTCCAAAAACCTTTGGAATTCTTCCCGGTATTGAAGGACCAGGACTTCCAGATCGATGGAAAACTAGAGCCGTGAGGATTCCAATAACCAATGCAGTAGAATCTCTCAACGGCTCTGTTGCTCTTTCTATTGCCCTTTACATATGGTCACGATCTATCCCTGTTCGGGAATAATAACAACAGTCACGCGGCGGTTCATCTGGCGACCAGACTCGGTGGCATTTGTTGCAACAGGTCGGGTTGCTCCATAGCCGACCACTTCAATGCGTCTCGGGTCAACTCCCCTTTGCACAAGAGCGTCCCGAACAGACATGGCACGCCGTTCAGAAAGCATCTGATTGTATTGTTCAGAACCTCTAGAATCTGTATGCCCTTCCACTCGGACGCGAGTTTGAGGATAAGTAACCAGCACTCTTGCTACTCTATCAATCTCATCGTATGCCCCAGGTTTCAGAACATAAGAATTGGTGTCGAACAGCACATCAGATTTGAGAGTAACCGCAAGAATATTCTGTTCCCGCTGAATACTTGCCCCTTCTACGTTTGCAAAAGCCTGACGAAGTTCCTGTTCCTGTCTATCCATGTAGCTTCCGATCATCCCACCAGCAATTCCACCGGCAACGGCTCCACCGGCAGCGCCGAGCAGAGCAGCTTTACCGCTTCCACCGATAGCCGCACCCAGAATTGCTCCGGTAGCGGCACCAATACCAGCACCAGTCAAAGCTCCCTGCTGAGCTCTACTTGGAGGTGGATAACCTGGTTGAGTAGCACAACCACCAAGGAGCATCACAACCACAATAATTAAGATCCCGATTTTTTTCATTTTCATACGGCTTTGCCCTCCCTTTCCAATTTTTCTACCCTGCCTGCATAACCATGTATTTGTTAAGTTACAATAGCTTCGAAACAGCGTAAAGAGTTTTAGCTAAGGGCAAGTTTCAAACGAAGATATTGTCAGGGGTTGGAAAATAAACCGGAACGGTCAAAAGTTTCATATTGACAGGCTTATAATAGTTTTGTAGGCTTAAACTTAACGGTCGGTCAGTTAAAAGCAAACTTAAACCCTTGACCCACGGGAGGTCAGAGTCATGGTTGGAATCACAGGTTTCGGGGCTTATCTACCAAGATACCGCTTAGATCGAAAAGAAATGGCAAAAGCAATATCGTGGATCAATGCCACAACCTTGGGGCTAGCTTCCGGAGAACGCACGGTAGCAAACTACGATGAGGATGCCATCACTCTGGCTGTAGCGGCTTCAAGAAATGCCATAATCGATCCTTCGCCAGTTCATAAATCAAAGGGTTTACTTCACGCCGCATCAACAAGCTTTCCATATTCAGAAAGGCTTAACTCAGCCATCATCGCCGAAGCTCTGGAATGCGCCGATTTTGTATCCACGGCGGATTTTTCAGGAAGCACCAGATCCGGAACAACGGCTCTCCTTTCTGCTCTCGAACGTCTTCAAGCAGGAGATGTCTCCTGGGGCATCGTAACAGCCAGCGAAGTCAGAAAGACCAAGCCTGGGAGTTCGGATGAATTCCTACAGGGTGACGGGGGAGCAGCAGTTTTGGTGGGAAAAGATCGAGTTATTGCCGCTTTTAGAGGAAGTCTCTCCTTCTCTGCCGATTTTCCATCACCTCTTAGAGAACCATCCAGGTCGTTTCCAAGAGTATGGGAAGAACGATGGATGCGAGATGAGGGTTTTACGAAGTTCATCCCTCACGCCGTCAAAACTTATCTTGCTCAGAAGTCCCTATCTCCAGATAAATTTCGATTTATAATTTACCCATGCCCCTATCCTAGAGAACACTCACTTATCGGGAAAATGGCTGGTTTTTCTGATGAACAAATCTTTAATCCACTTTTTCTTAATGTGGGGGATACGGGTTCTGCTCACCCTCTAATTCTGCTTAGCCAGGCTCTTGAACAGTGCCAACCTGGAGACCAGATTCTGCTTATAGGTTACGGAAGCGGTGTGGATTTACTTCATTTCGAGGCAACAGAACTCATAGGCTCAGTAAAGTCAGCGAAATCCTTTGAAGAAATGCTAAACCGGAAAGCCCCCATAGCCTATCAAAAATTTCTCGCCTTCAGGGAAGTCCTGGAAGTAGAGACAGGGCTTAGAGGAGAATTTCAGGCTGAAAGTCCGCTGTCTGTAGTCTGGCGTAACCGTAAGGCTCTTCTTGGTCTAGTGGGCTCTCGATGCATTCAATGTGGCACACCGCAGTTTCCTCCGCAGCGTATCTGTGTTGTAAGCGAATGTCAGGCGGTGAATAAAATGGAACCATACAGCTTTTCCCGGAAAAAGGCTCATATATTCAGTTATACGGGAGACAATCTCGCCTTTTCCTACGATCCCCCTCAAATCTACGGCATCATCGACTTTGAAGAAGGCGGAAGGATGATGCTTGATTTTACCGACTGTAATCTTGGCGAACTTCAGGTTGGGATGGAAGTAGAACTTTCTTTCCGTCGTAAATACCACGACCGTCACCGCGGTGTTCACACCTACTTTTGGAAAGCGGTGCCTATAGTAAAGCGCTAACAATTTTCCAGAAAAAAGGAGGCTAAACATGGCTTCGGGAATAAAAGATAAAGTTGCCATCATAGGCATGGGATGCACGAGATTCGGAGAAAGATGGGATGCTGGAGCCGAAGATCTAATGGTTGAAGCCTTTCAGGAGGCACTCGAAGACGCCGGGATAGAAAAAAAGGAAATTGAAGCCGCATGGCTTGGAATCTGCTTCGATGAAGTAAATGTTGGAAAAAGCGCCATTCCACTGGCCCAGACGTTAAAGCTTCAGAACATTCCTGTAACCCGAGTAGAAAACTTTTGTGCAACGGGAACAGAGGCTTTCAGGGGTGCCTGTTACGCTGTTGCTTCCGGAGCAGTCAAGATCGCGCTGGCTCTGGGTGTGGAAAAACTCAAGGACACAGGATACGGCGGGCTTCCCGATTTTGGGGCGGTTATGGGCACTCTCAATCGGTTCATCCTGCCAAACTTTACCGCTCCCGGCGGTTTTGCTCTCATGGCTACCCGTTATTTTGCCAAATACGGTATCAACCCGGAGGAAGGAAAGCGAGCTCTAGCAAAAATATCATGCAAGAGCCATCGAGCCGGGGCTTTGAACCCTAAGGCTCACTTGAGAAAGGAGATAACTGAGGAGCAAGTCCTTAAGGCACCCATTATTGCCTGGCCTCTCGGATTGTTTGATTGCTGCGGTGTAAGCGATGGAGCGGCGGCAGCTATCGTAACCACACCGGAAATTGCTCGTTCCATCCGTAAAGATCCGATTTTTGTTAAGGCTCTTCAGGTAGCCGCAACATCGGGAGAGGAACTTTACACGAATCGCTGGGACGGCACATACCTTAAAACCACAACGGAAGCCGCCATCAGAGCCTACAAAGAAGCAGGAATACAGAAGCCGAGAGAACAAATAAGCATTCTCGAAGTGCACGACTGCTTTTCAATTACTGAGCTGGTAACTTACGAAGATCTGCAAATTTCCGAAAGAGGACGAGCTATTCACGATATAAACGACGGGCTTTTCGAACTTACCGGCAAGATTCCCTGTCAGTCTGACGGCGGGCTTAAATGCTTTGGCCATCCCATCGGAGCGTCAGGTCTAAGAATGATTTACGAAGTTTATAAGCAACTACAGGGAAAAGCTGGTCCCCGTCAGATCCCAAATCCCAAACTTGGACTTACTCACAACCTGGGCGGAATACCAGCCTTCAGTGTGTGCAGTATGGCTATATTTGGCACATAAAATAGCCTAACTATAACTAACCTTCCTTACCTTCCAAGGAGGGCGCCATGATCTTAGCAACGCCCGACAAAATAAAAGAATACACCCAAAAGGGTTGTTGGGAAACTCGCAGAACGCTTTTGGACGATTTCAGAGAACACGTTTTGAAGATGCCGGAAGCTACTGCATTTGTAGATCCACCTAACAAAGAAGCCCTTGTGGGATCACTACCTGAAAGAATCAGCTACAAAGATTTTGCTAAAGCCGTCGATTCTGTAGCCACCAGTCTAAAGGCTGAAGGAATAGGCAAAGACGACATCGTTATGGTTCAACTCCCTAATTGCTGGGAGTTAGGGATGCTCTATCTGGCAATTGCTCGTGCCGGTGGAATCATATCTCCTATGCCAATGCAATGGCGGTCTAGAGAAGTAAGCTATGTGGCTCAACTAACTGAAGCAAAAGCAATGATTACAGTTAAAGAATTCCACGGCTTTCCCTTTAAATCTATGGCAGAGGAAGTCAGCCAGCAGGTTCCTGGCCTGAAGAAGATCTTTACCTATGAAGACATACGACTCATGATGCAAGAATCGCCTGATCCTGATCTTGATAATATTCACACCGATCCAAACGATATTTTCACCATATGCTGGACATCTGGAACCGAGGCTCAACCCAAAGGATGTCCGCTCAGTCACAATAATTGGCGATGTCAGGCTGGCGTAGCGGGAGCTGTTGTAAAACCGAGCGACATCATGCTCACAGCGGGCCCTCTTGTAAATATGGCATCGGTTGGCACGGTCTTCATTCCATGGTTACGCTACGGGGGAACCGTCATACTACACCATCCTTTTGACCCACAGATACTTCTGAAGCAGATGGTCGAAGAGCGCATTAATTATACTCTGCTAGTGCCTGCTGTCGTTAATCTGATTTTAAAACATCCTGCATCTCACACCTTTGACCTGAGTTCTATAAGAACTATCACGGTAGGATCCGCACCACCTTCCCTTTGGGCAATGGAGGAATTTAAAAAGCGCTGGAACATAGATATTGGCAACATATGGGGACAAAACGAAGGAACAGCGATTGTATCCAGTGTGGCGGATGTGCCGGATATGAAGGTCAGAGTGGATCACTTCCCCAGGTATGGGGTTCCAGGGGTAGAATGGTCCACTCCAATGGCTAAATTCATACAAATCAAAGTAGTGGCTCCAGATGGTTCCGAACTCAACGAAGATGGCGCCGTGGGAGAGCTCTTATATCGAGGTCCTAACGTCATTCCTGGTTACTTCAAAAGACCAGACCTTAATGAAACGGCTTTCGATGAAGAAGGATACTTCCTCACAGGAGATCTTTTCTCAATCGCTGGGGATCGATACTTGAAGTTTTTCGATCGTGCCAAAGATATCATCATACGAGGCGGCTACAATATCAGCGCTCAAGAAATAGAAAATATCTTACTTGCTTATCCCGCCATTCAGGATGTGGCAGCTGTGGGAATGCCTGATGAAAACCTGGGTGAGCGAGTATGCGTTTATGTTGTTCCCAAACCGGAAAAAACTGTCACGCTAGATGACGTCATCGCATACATGAAGGAACAGGGAGTCGCTACCTATAAGCTACCTGAACGGCTTGAAATCGTGGAAGCGATCCCGAGAAATCCCGTAGGCAAAGTCCTTAAGAAAGAACTTCGTAAAGACATCCGAAAAAGACTCGAAATGAACTAGCCCTAAAAGGAGGAGAGAAAAAATGGAAAAGATGCTTGATGGAAGAATCTGTTTAATCACGGGAGCGGGAAGAGGTATAGGAAGAGCAACAGCTCTATTGTTTGCTTCTGAAGGAGCCAGGCTGGTTTTGAGCGATCTGGATCGAGAACCGCTGGAAGAGGTCATGACCCAGATTAAAAATCAGGGCGGGGAAGTTGTAGGAATAACGGGAGATGTAACGGCTGATGATTTTGCCGAAAGGTTTGTGAAAACTTCGGTCGAAGCTTTCGGACCTGACATTCATGTCATAGTCAACAATGCCGGTTATACATGGGACGGCGTGGTTCACAAGATGGCAGATGAGCAATGGGAAGCCATGCTGAAGGTTCATTGCACGGCTCCTTTCAGAATCATTCGAGCTGCCGCACCCTACATCAGAGAAAACGCCAAAAAGGAGAAAGCCGAAGGGCGAGTTGTTATGAGAAAAATCGTTAACGTAACTTCAATTGCCGGCACCGATGGAAACGCCGGACAGGCAAACTACTCAACGGCTAAAGCAGGTATTATCGGCTTTACGAAAACTCTAGCCAAAGAATGGGGACAACTCAACGTTAACGTAAACGCTGTAGCTTTTGGCTGGATAGAAACAAGGCTTACTCAACCCAAAAAGGAAGATACTGTGCTGGAAAAAAACGGCAAAAAGATTCCTATCGGTGTCCCAAAAGAACATCTTGATGTCTTCAGACTGATGATCCCTCTGGGACGTCCCGGCACTCCGGATGAAGCCGCTCGAGTAATTCTCTTCCTTGCATCGCCTCTTTCTGACTACGTATCCGGGCAGGTCATTAAAGTAACAGGAGGCTGGTAAAACTACCATCGTGGCTATTTCCCACGGTGCATTCCAGCACTGTGGGTAGCACAAAAAGGAGGATAACCCCATGATAAACCTTGATCTTGTGGGAAAAAGCTTTGGACCATATGAAATGTCTTACACCTGGCGGGATGTGATTCTTTACAATCTGGGCATAGGAGCCAGAGCAACGGATCTTCATTACGTTTACGAGCGAGCCAAAGGAGGTCTAAAAGTCTGCCCATCCTTTGCCACCATCACAACCTACGGACCCCTTTTCCCAATCCTGGAAAAACTAAACATAGACCTTAAAACTGTCCTTCACGGGGAGGAATTTATAAGGCTTTTCGAACCTATTCCATCTCAGGGAAAAATATTTACGGAAGTGAAAATTGTTGGTATTTATGACAAAGCAAAAGCCGCATTGGTGGAACTTGAAAGCACGTCAAAAGACGAAGCCGGTAAGAAGCTCTTTGAAACGAGCATGACTCTTTTCTGCCGAGGATTAGGTGGTTGGGGAGGAGATCCTGGACCCAAGAAACCGGTTTATGATTACCCCAAAGACAGACCACCGGACTTTAATGTAACCGAAAAAATATCGGAAAATCAGGCGGCTCTTTATAGACTTTCCGGCGATTATAACCCCCTTCACATAGATCCTGATTTTGCAAAAGCTGCGGGGCTTCCTCAGCCAATTCTTCATGGACTTTGCACCTTTGGCTTCGCCGTTCGCACTCTCATCGACCAGGTCTGTGAAGGAAAAGTTGAACGGCTGAAATCCTTTGGTTGCAGATTTTCAAGTGTCGTTTACCCTGGAGACAGCTTAACGATCTCTGGCTGGAAAATGGAACCGGGGATATACCACCTGCAGGTTACCACAGAAAGGGGTGATGCTCTGTCGGGAGTAAGAGCAGAGATAGAGGAAAAATAGGACAGAGCAGAAGAAGACAGGGGAGGGAAATTATGAATTCAAAATGGAAGATTATTAAAGGCTTCCCGTCAACGTCGCAAGATGATTATCAGCTAAACCTTATAAATTTCCTTAAATTTGCTGCAAAGGTCTATCCAGAACAGGAGGTTGTCTCGAGAAACCTGGATGGATCTCTTTATCGATCAAACTATGCTTATACCTACCGCCGGGTTCAGCAGCTTGCTAACGCCTTGGAAGCCCTTGGAGTAAAACCGGGGGATAGAGTCGGCGTTATGGAATGGAACACTCACAGGTTTTGTGAGCTGTATTTTGCCGTATCCGGCATAGGCGCTGTGCTTCTTGAGGTCAACCCGAGAATATCTCATGAAGAAAGAACTTACGTATTACAACACAGCGAAGCAAGTTTTCTGGTTGTTAGCGAAACCATGCTCCCGCTTATTGAACCATCTCTTCCCAATCTACCCGGCATAAAAGCTGTGATCATTCTGCGAGACGATTCATCAAAGCCCCTCCCCTCTTATGCTCAGGACTATGAAACCCTTTTACAGGCTCAACCTCCCATTTACGACTGGCCCATGGTGGATGAAAGGTCGGCGGCTGTTGCCTGCTACACATCGGGAACAACGGGCAAACCGAAGGGGGTTTACCAGTCTCACCGAGCCCTTTACCTTCACACATGGGCAATTGCTCACGCCATGAGACTCACTCATGATGACGTAGTGCTTCAACTTGTTCCTATGTTTCATGCTCAGGGTTGGGGCGTCTTTTTTGCAGCTCCAATGGTGGGCGCAAAACTTGTATTTCCGGGTCGTTATGCCGTTGACAATATGAAGCCAATAGTAGATTTGATCCTTCAGGAGAAAGTTTCTGCCACATGCGGAGCACCGGCAGTTTTCATGCCCATGCTGGAATGTATAAGGGCTATGGATCCCAAGCCCGATCTGGCAGGACTCAGGATGATATCTGGAGCAACTGAGCCGCCGCTTGCTATGATGAAAGGCTACTGGGATTTAGGAAAAGCGCAGGTAATACATGCTTACGGTGCTACAGAGACAACCCCACTTGTAACAATCAATTATCTTAAACCGTCTCTGAAATTCCTGGATGAAGACGCAAAATGGGAACTCAAGAAAAAACAGGGACTCCCCGTTATGGGTCTTGATGTGGACATTCTGGGACCTGACGGCAATCCACTTCCTCACGATGGAAAAAGCGTTGGGGAAGTTATCATTCGAGGTCCCTGGATCACAGGATCTTACTATAACGATCCACGCTCTCAGGAAGCCTTCACGGAAGATGGTTACTGGCGAAGTGGCGATGCTGGGACCATAGACGAATACGGCTACCTTAAGATCACCGACCGTTTCAAAGATCTTATAAAAAGCGGTGGAGAATGGATATCATCGGTGGATCTAGAAAATGCTATTATGGCTCACCCCGCCGTGCTGGAAGCAACAGTCATAGGCATTCCTCATCCCAAGTGGGAAGAACGTCCTCTGGCGCTGGTTATACTTCGTAAAGACTACGAAGGAAAAGTCTCAAAGGAAGACATCCTGGACTTTATACGCCCCAAGTTTGCCAAATGGCAACTTCCCGATGAAGTGCTCTTCGTTAATGAAATCCCCAAGACCAGCGTGGGTAAATTTGCAAAGCGAGTAGCCAGAGATCTATACAAAGACTTTTACATGAAAAAGTAGATAAAGACGCAACATGATGGGACTCTGCGGTGATCTCTTCGACGATTACCGCAGAGTTCCAGAATAACAGCTTTATTCTTCACTGTATTCTCACGCGGAGGTGTTTTCTCATGTATAAGGAAGAACATGTGATCTTTCGCGAATCTTTTCGTCGTTTCTTAGAGCACGAAGTTGTGCCTCATGTTCCCAGATGGGAAGAACAGGGCATGGTTGACCGTGAAATATGGAATAAACTTGGTGAACATGGTTTTCTCTGCCCCTGGCTCCCGGAAGAATATGGAGGAAGCGGAGCTGATTTTCTCTATTCCGTAATTATCACAGAAGAACTTGCCAGAGCTGGAGCCATAAGTCTCATGGCACCACTACATAGCGACATAGTAGCGCCATACATTTATCATCTTGGGACAGAAGAGCAGAAGAAACGGTGGCTTCCAAAGTGTGCATCAGGGGAATATGTGCTTGCCATTGCCATGACGGAACCAAACGCCGGGTCAGACCTTGCTTCTATCACAACCAGAGCCGAAAGGCATGGAGATTGGTGGGTTATTAACGGTCAGAAGACCTTTATTTCAAACGGTATTCATGCCGATCTGATGGTTGTAGCGTGTCGCACGGGTTCGAAAGACTCAGGAGCCAGGGGCATAAGTCTTATAGTTGTAGAGCGAGACGCTGAAGGATTTTCGAGAGGACGGCGTTTGAAAAAAATGGGTTTACACGGGCAGGATACCGCAGAACTTATCTTCGAAGACTGCAGAGTGCCAGCAGAAAATCTTCTAGGGGAAGAAAACAAAGGTTTTTACTACATGATGGAACATCTTCAGCAGGAAAGGCTTCTTGCCTGCATCATGGCTCAAGCTATGGCGGAAGCCATGTTTGATATGACTCTTACCTACGCCAGGGAACGCACAGCCTTCGGCCGTCCTATAGGCACATTCCAGCACAATGCTTTCAAACTTGTGGATATGGCTACAGAAATCGCCGTGGGGCGAGCCTTTTTAGAAAAACTCATTATGCGTCATATGAAAGGACAGGATGTGGTTGTGGATGTCTCCATGGGTAAAACCTGGCTTTCGGAAATGGCTAATCGAATAGCCTATCAATGTGTGCAGCTTCATGGAGGCTACGGTTATATGGAAGAATATCCCATAGCGAGATTTTATCGAGATGTGCGAGTAATTCCCATCTTTGCAGGAACAAACGAAATAATGCGGCTTATTGTGGCAAAAAGGCTTGGATTGTCTTCGTAGAAAGGGGACGCAACCATGAAAGAATCGAATTTGCCCTTTCATGGGCTTAGAATACTTGATTTATCAAGACTTCTCCCCGGTCCGCTTTGTTCAATGCTTTTTGCCGATTTTGGGGCGGATGTTATCAAAATAGAAGATCCCAAAGGTGGGGACTATATTCGCCAGTGGCCTCCATTTTTAGGAAAGTCCAGCGGTTTTCATGTTGTTCTCAATCGTAATAAACGCTCTCTTACACTTAATCTGAAAGATCCCAGAGGGCGAGATATTTTTCTTAAACTCGTAAGAAATGCCGATGTGGTGCTGGAAAGTTTCAGGCCTGGAGTGATGGATCGGCTTGGTGTGGGATATGAAACACTTCGAAAAGAGAATCCACGGCTTGTTTACTGTTCCATTACGGGCTATGGGCGGGAAGGATTAAGAGCGCATCGAGCAGGACACGATATAAATTACCTAGCTATAAGTGGTGTGCTTTCTTATTCGGGGAAGAACGGCGAGCCGGTGCTTCCGGGAGTTCAGATTGGAGATATCGGAGGTGGAGCTCTACTTGCAGCCTTCGGCATTTTGACCGCCTTATATCACCGGGAAAAAACTGGCGAAGGAGATTTCGTCGATGTTTCAATGACCGATGGACTGTTGCTTTTCCATGCTCTACGGTGGGGGAAATTCCTAGCCGACGGCAAAATACCCAGGCCCGGGGACGACATGTTGAACCACGGGTTGGCCTGTTACAACATTTATCCAACCAGGGATGGACGCTACATGAGTCTTGGAGCTCTGGAACCTCAGTTCTGGAAGGCTTTCTGCCAGGCTGTGGGACATCCGGAGTGGGTCACGCCGGCTTATTTTGAACCTGGTTCACATCAAAAAGATCTTATAAAAGCTATCACGGATATTTTTCTGGAACGCACCCAAGTAGAATGGATAGAATTCTTCAGTCAAGTGGATTGCTGTTGCGAGCCGGTAAGGAACCTGGATGAAGTTATAAATGACGAAGAATTTATAGCTCGCGGGCTTGTGGTTAAAATGGTTCACGAACATTACGGAGCATACCGCCAGCTAGGGACTGTTCTTCGCTGCGAGAAAGTTCAGGCAGCTGTAAGAACTCATGCACCGGAACTTGGAGAACACACAGAAGAAATCCTCGCGCAGGAACTGGGTATGGGTAGCTCTGATATTGCATCATTAAAAGCCCAGGGAGTTGTCTAAGCGCGAAAAGTGATAGACAAACGGCGGTGGATTTCCGATGGGTATGTCGTGCTTTGCAAGCCAATGCTCTGGTAACAGTCAGTAGCCAAATAGTCGGAATCCTATCGGCTACTGGCTGTTGGCTGTTTCTTAAACAGCTATTTTATTATGTAAAGACAAAATATAACGAGAATGTTCGAAAATTCTTTCCATGCAGGGTTGTCCTGGCAATAGGCTCACAGGCATAGAATTGTAAGGGCGACGTATGCGTCGCCCCTGCAATTATCTGGTAGATCACTTATTGAGTCTTTTCCTAGCTACCTATATCTGGAAAGGTCTTCTAAGTTAAGTTCCATCCTTGCGTTTTCTGCGGTTTATGTTACTTTACCAGCCCATAGGAGAAGTTTTCGAACACCCTTTTAACTGGACTTGACAATATCTTTTTTTTGAGTTAAAAGTTCGCTACCTAAGAAAGGTAAATGCCTAAGAAAGGTAAATAAGGTCAAGAAGGCCGTGTGAGGTGTTAGCCTTGCACGGCCTTTTTTTATATCAAATCAGTCTTAATATAAAGTTTATATATTTCTCAGAAAAGGAGCGTGGAAATGATTCTAGTTTTAATGTTTTTCTTACTATTCCCAATTTGCCCTATCTATGCAGAACCAGAACCACAAAAGACAGATGATATACAACTTGAAGAGATTATTGTTAAAGAAAAGAAAATTATAAAAGAGAAGTCATCAATTTCTATTGCCAATGAATCTATTCCCGCCAATGTAAATGTTGTAACAAAGGATGAATTAAGTAACATTGTTACTTCGAAACATGAAGAAATTTTCAGAAAAATACCAGGTCTATACGTGGAGAGTTATGGACAGGGGGATATTGGCTCTGCTCTAACTATGAGAGGGTTAGGAGGAGGTGGTGGTGGAAAAAGATATATAGCAACCTATATTGATGGAGTGCCGCAGAATTATCCTATCTATTTTGGTGATCATCTTATTTCCTGGCTTATGCCTGAAATGATTGAGAGAATAGATGTTATAAAGGGACCATTTTCAGTATTATGCGGTGATAACTCTGTTGGTGGTTGTATTAATATAACTACACCGACAACATCCCCTTCAAGTGTTGTGACTTCGGGGGGTAGTTACGGTAGTTTTAGAGTTTTACCTACTTTCAGTTATGATAAACTAAAATTTACTCCTTTAGTTTTGGGAGAGTATCACAGAACGGATGGATTTAGGGACAACTCTGATTATGAAAGATACAATTTTTTTACAAAGGTTTCTTATCCTATTGGTGATAGTAGTATTGCATTGAGATTTAATTACTATAAGGCTGATTGGGATGCTCCGGGATACATATCAAAAACTGAGCTAGAAAAAGATATTGTTAGTAGAAAATCTACTCTTACGCCTGATGATGGAGGAGACAGCGAAGCAGTCTTCTTTGTTGTTAATTATACTCCTGACAGTAAAGAAGAAGGATTGTATATTACAACATACTACAGCGATGTTGAACTAAATAGATATGTCGCTTTTCCAATATACAGCACGTCTCCAATTGCACAGCAGGCGAGAATATTTAACACAGATACCGCGGGAATTAAGACATACTATAATTTCTTTGTTGCTAAAGAAATAATGCTTACCCCAGGATTTGAGTTTAGATATGATGATGGCTATTATCAGAGATACCCTACCCAAAAAAGAACCAAATCTGGGGAATGTGCTCAATACTGGGATGCAAGATACACACAATATTCTATGTTTGTTCAGGGACAAATAAAACCTGTGGAATTTTTGAAATTTGTAGGTGGAATCAGGTATGATGGGTTTGCATATGACATAACAAACCATGTTGTTCCTGATAATTCTGGTGAAGGAGATTCATATGTATTGAGTCCCAAAGTAGGAATAGTTATCTCGCCTTTTAGAAATTTTGATATTTTTGCAAACTGGTCTAAGGGCGCAAGAGCACCTTACATAAATGAGTTATCTCCTTCAAGTTCGTCGCAAAGGAAAAACTTTGATCTTGAACCTGCATATATATCTTCATGGGACACAGGCTTTAGCAGCTTTCTTTTTGACAGGCTTAAATTTTCTGTAGATTATTATCAAACGGATCTTAAGAGAGAAGTAGCAATTATTAATAATGAACCTGTAAACATTGGAGATTCAAGCAGAAAAGGGGTAGAGATAGATCTTAAATTTTATATCCTTCCAGAGTTTGCGGTTTATTCAAGTTATTCATGGGTAAATGCAGAAGTAAAAAACCCGATAAATCCAGGGCAAGATAAAGTTATTGATGTTCCAGAAGATATAATTAAACTTGGTTTTGAATTTATTAAGTCATTCAGTGAAGATGAAAAATTTTATGGAGACTTAGGTTACTACTACACATCAGGTAAATATTATTATATAGGCAAATCAACATCACCTGTTAAAGGGCCTGTATTTGATAAATACACTTTAAATCTTAATTACAAAATGAAAAAACTCGGTTATTTTTTATCCGCAACTTATACACCCAGAAAATATTCATCCGAAGTTACCTGGCTAAATGGAAACGAAATAATGTTAAATCCACAACCCTTGTGGAATTTTACTGTTGGATTAAAATATGAGTTTTAAGAAAGGAGGTATGTTATGTTAAGAAAAGGTTTTGTTTTATTCTTGGTTAGCTTTGCCTTGATCCTTGCTCCTAAGGTAGCTCAAACGCACGATTTTTGGATTGAAAAAAAGAATGGAAATTTTTGGGTAATACATGGACACGATGGAAAACCTGAAGAATATGATCCATCAAGAGTGATCGAGGTAAAAGCCTTTGGAGTTAATGGGAAAGTTATTCCTGTTAAAACCAATGTAAATGAGAACGGATTTTTCTTTGTTCCCAAGAAACAGGCTTATGCTGTTACTGTTACTTTTGACAATAAATATTGGGTAAAAACTACAGATGGATGGAAGAATATAGGTAAGGTTGATGCGCTAAAAGAATCTTTAAACGTTATTGAATCAGGAAGATCTTTTAAATTTTCTAAATATATTGAAAAATGGTCTGATACATTTAAGAGACCTCTTGGAACAGAAATGGAAGTAATCCCGCTAAAAAATCCTCTTAATTTGAAAATAGGGGATACTTTGCCCATAAAAGTTGTTTATAATGGAAGACCTGTTTCAGATGTTTCTATTACTATAAATTGGTCACACGATGAAAAAGCAAAAACAGATACAAATGGTTTTGTAAATGTCGCTGTAGAAAAAACAGGATTAAATCTTGTCAGTGCGAAAACAAAAGTACCGATAGAAAATGATCCTAATGCTGATATTATGTATCTTAACGCAACGCTGGTATTTGAAGTTAAGCAATAAGCAAAGCCTGGTGGTGTTTTATCAATTGTGTCTGGTTAACATTAGGGAGTAAGAGGAGGCTTTCCTCCTGGTGAATATTGCTAACCCTCAAGAAGAAAGGAGGAAAGCCCTATATTTTTGACTTTATTGAGAAAGAGGTCAGGAGGTAGTGAACGGGTGTCGGGAATTGGGAATTGGGGATTGGGGACCAGGAACTAGAAATTAGATTCCTAATCCCTAATCCCCAGTAAGAAAGGAGAATTTATCCTGAAGAGCATCCGGAAACGAAAGGTATTGGGTATTACACTGGAAGTCTTATAACGAGATTTAGCGTTGCGGATGATCTTAACTCAAGTTTGTCATTTTTCTGCGTAAGTTACCGCGATTACTTGATAAGTGATTTTCATTCGATACCACGGATTTTAGCTCATTCGATTTTTCTCACAGTTTTGAGTGGTTTCAGTGAAAGCCCAAGAGTCTGGTATATGTTTACATGAATGGGCTCAGACTCGGAAGTGTGCCGAATGCGAATGACCTGCTCTTTGTCATTGATCATCGTGGTCGTAACTTGAACCTTACCATTGAGATAATTCCGGAGAGTGTTCCAGTGATGGCAAATACCTTTTTTGTGTAATGCCCTTTGAATAACATATACCAGATGATAGGCTATAACTGTCAAAAATACATGATCTTGAATTCTTCGAGAGAGTCGGTGATAGACTGAACGAAAAGAGAACCCATCTTTAAGGCTTTGAAGGGAAGCTTCTAGATGGGTGAGCATACAGACATAGTTCAACCCCCCTCGTTTTCACCATCTTCATATTATCTTTCGTAGCTATACCAGCATCGAAAAACACTGTGGCTCTTTTTCCCATGATAGACATTTGCCGGGGACAATGAAGGAGCATTCCGTCCAAGACGGTCTTTAGTGTGGCAGGCTCGGAAACATTTCCTAGAAAAACTTGTTCCATTTGGCAAAAAGGTCGATTTTTGCGCTTTTCTTTTGACACACCATGCTTTGCTTCAGAAACTACAGGATTTCTTCAAAAAATGAATTCTTTACGCTCAATAAGGCTATCACAGGTGCAGTAGAGACTGACAAAGGAAACATCCCTGGCATTTATTTCGATTATCTCTTCCAGGCGCTTCGGGACTGAAATCATCCATGGACTTCTTGTTCACTCCCTGGATAAATGAGTCTGAAATTCATAATAGTCTAATTTTGACTTTGCCTATGGCTCTAATCATGAAAAAGATTGTTACGCTGACGATCCAGATTTCAGATGCAAGAGTTGCCCAGGCAGAACCCAGGTAGCCGTAAACCGGTATAAGAAAAAGATTGATAGTAATATTCAAAGCGGCAGCGACAGCAGCATTCCACCATTCAAAATGAACCACATCCATTACAAGACAGGCGGTACTTGCAAGGAGACCAACAAAAATCAGCATACAAACCCAGGAAAGCACATTCAGAGCCTGAGCAGCTTCGCGAAAAGATTCCCCATAAACCAAAGCAACAAACCATTCAGAAAATAACGGGGTAGCAAGAGCGATCGGAATAAGAAATCCCACAAACAGCCCAGCTACAAGAAATAACGTTTTTGTAAAGTGATCCATTCCTTGCTGTTTCTTCTGAGACAATATGGGTATAAGGGGGTTAGTCGTAAGAACGGCAAACAAAGCAGCCGTGTCCACTACCTTATAAACAGCGTTATACATGCCCACATCTCGAACTCCTCGCATCCACTCCAGCAAAAATGTATCAGCACGACTGTTAATAGCCGTAAATATAAAAGAAATTCCGATAGGAATTGCTATCTTAAGGTGTGTAATACAAAGATCCCTATTGAACACAAAACGCGGTTTAATAAGACTTCTAGTAAGTAACCAGGCAAGCACAAGGTAAAATATTTGAGCAACCAGGTAAGCAACACAAAGCGTCCATAAAGGACTGTCAAATAAAATAAGCGGAATTGAAAAAAGTACAAAACTTATCCCATACAAACCCGTTGATATGCTGGCATACCAGGGTTTTTCTAATATCTGGAAGACCGGATCGAAAAATCGAGATGCAGCAAACGGTATCGTTATTACGCCTATTATAAGAATGTATAGCAGATCTCGCCCCAAAAAAGGCACAACTGCCAAGGCGAAAATCATGACAAGAAAAGCAAGAACGCCGCGAATTATGATCACATTCCCCAGATAAAGTTCCCGTTTTTCACCTTCAAATCGCGGAAGATCTTTAGCCATCGTAACGGTTGAGCCGAAATCCGCAAAGGTGGCGCAGACGTTTACGAAAGTAAGAAAGTAAGCATATTGACCAAGAGCTTCAGCTCCAAATCGCCTGGCTATCAACACAAAAACGAGAACCTGGGCCACAATAGAAAATGATCTACCCAGGGTTTGAGCAATCATATTAGTGGCGTAAAAACGAATCATGATAAGACTCAAAGAATGACCGGGTGGGTAATCATCTTATAAACGAAATCCCCATTCGGCAAGAACTCGCCTGTTTCTACGCCATTTCTCCTGGACTCTCACATAAAGCTGTAAGTAAACCTTTCTACCAAGGAACTGTTCTATGTTTATTCGAGAAAGTCTTCCTATTTCTTTGAGCATTCTTCCACCTTTCCCTATGATGATCCCTTTCTGGGAGTCCTTTTCAACATGAATGGTTGCTTCTATCGTGGTCATATCTTTTTCCGGATTGTCCTGGAAACGATCTATAGAGACATGAACTGAGTATGGAACTTCATCGCGCGTGAGGTGGAAGATCTGCTCTCTTATGAGTTCGGCAACAATGAAACGTTCTGTAAGATCCGTAATTTGGTCTTCGGGGAAGTAGCGAGGACCCTCCGGGAGTATTTCTACGATGGCATCAACAAGCTCTCGCACCCCGTCAGCCAAAAGAGCCGACATAGGGATAATAGCGTTGAAATCATAATGTTTAGAATAAAAATCGATAAGGGGTAAGATGACTTTCTTGTTTGACACAGTATCAATCTTATTGATCACGAGGATAACCGGTGTGGTAGTGCGTCTCACAACATTATCTAGAATGTATTGATCAAGTCTTCCTGGTGGATTAACGGGTTCAACTATAAAACACAGCACATCAACATCATTTACGGCTGCTAAAGCGGTAGAAACGAGGATTTCGTTAAAAAGATCCTTACTTTCGTGTATGCCAGGCGTATCCACAAAAACGATTTGACAGCGTTCATCGTTGTAGATTCCAGCAATACGATTCCTGGTTGTTTGAGGTTTAGGTGAGGTTATGGATATTTTCTCTCCAATAATGGCATTCAGAAGTGTTGATTTACCAACATTAGGAGCTCCAATAATGGATGCATAACCTGATTTGAAAGCGGTGCTAGATTCCATAAATAACTCTATTCTCCTATGCAAAAACTTGGGATTTTCTTTGTCGGCTATCCCCTTTTGATCTTTTATAACCCACCAGCCTTAAAATAGCCCGTTTTTTTGAACATCTGTCAATTAAGAGATTCATCCCCTGGAAAGAGGGACTTCGATAATCGTTGCGTGAAAAGCTTACGATATAAAGCATGGCATCTTTATATTTCCAGATGCCATGCTTACATCATTGCGATATAGTAGCAAACTTACAAAAGCCCAGCTTTTCTTTTCAATTCGGCGAGAGCATCACTTACAGCCGGAGGTGGTGAAGCAAGTGCTCGCTCTATCTTTTCATCAACCGTTGATGTTTCAGAAGCCACAGCACCATAAGCTTCCGCAAGGGATTCTTCTTCCTTGACCTTCTGCTTCATTCGTTCAAGCATGGCAATTGTGCTCGATGAATCAACTCGAGCAAGCTGCTTGTTGATCTTTTTCATAGATTCCGCCGTTTTTGCTCTAGCTTTCAGCGTGATAAGTTCATTTTCGTATGAGGCTATCTGTTTTTTGAGTTGTTCCACTTTAGTCTGAAGTTGTGCAGCCATTGCTTCCTGAGCCTGACAATCAGCCTGAAGCTGTTTTGCTCGCTCCTCGTTTTCCTGTTTTCTCGTTAGAGCTTCCAGTGCCAGTCTTTCCGCTTCCTGCATATCCATTTCACCTCGCTTCGCCTTTTCAAGAAGAAGCAAAGCTTTCCTTTCATAATCCTGAGCCGCTCTCTGAAAATCCTCCATCTGGCGTCTCAACCTAATCGCCAGTGCCTTAACCTCAGCAAGGCTTTCCATAGCCGCTGTTAAATCCTTTTTCAAATCGCGGATCCCCTGCTCCGTAAGTTTTATCGGATCTTCAAGTTTATCCACTACGGCGTGAGCTTCTGCCTGCCCGATCTTAAAAAGTCTCTGTAAAATTCCTGCCATGTTTCTAAACCTCCTCTTTATGGAGTTTTTCGTTAAAGGGAAAATAATTTCTTATACGTTCAAAACAGACCAATCAGAATCTTTGACCGTTACAAATTTTTAAGACTTAGCAAATTCAAGCAATTCATCGCCGTAGTCCAAAAGAGCCATTTCAAGTGCCAGGATGGAAGCTTCCAGTTCGTTAAAGTCGAGATTTTTAAGCTGAAGAGTGTCTCTAAAAATTACGTGCTTGGATTCCTCATCCAATACGAAAGCGCCGTGAACAAGACTTCGGTTCATCTGAAGAAGTCTTTCGAAAAACCTTTCTCGATTTTTCTCGGGAACCGGCATTATAAGCTGCTCAATGATTAGGATAGGGTCTTCACAATCTACAACAAGGTTTGTAATGCCTCTTTCCTCGTTTTTAACCACGAAGAGTTCTTCTCCTGGATCTTCGTGAACAATCTCAACGTCTAGATCAAGAAGATAGGACTTAACTTTTTGAAAATGTTCGCTCATTACCGCTACCTCCTATTTTGCCTGTTGTTAAAACCATTCAACATTTATTCTAATCCCCACAGCCCTTGCCGGTAGTATTGATACAAAACCGGTTTTAGAAACGAATTCTTTTCGACTTTTTGAAAATCAATTTTATCCGCTGGACTAAATATAAACAATGTTTTAAGAACTTCCAGACTTAAAAATTTTACAGAAAAAGTCACATAATCCCAATGAGACTCGATTCTAGATCGAAGTATTTCCTCTGGAAAATCCGATCCAATTACCCAACCCCAGTCCCCAAAGGTGGGAACATAGGCGTGCATAGGGACAGCGTAAAATCCAGCTTCTTCCATAGTTTTAACGATGCACCAGAAAGCGTAGGGACTAAATACAGGGCTTGTAGCCTGAGTCACCATTACTCCGCCTCTGGAAAGGTGTCGTTTACAATTCCGGTAAAATTCAACAGAATAAAGCCTTTCCAGGGTTGGCGTTCTTGGATCTGGTAAATCTATAATTATTACATCCCAAATTTGTGGTGACCGGTCCAAGAAAGCGCCAGCATCATCGTTTATCACTCTGACACGCGGGTCCTTAAGGGACATATCGTTAAGATCCACAAGAAGAGGGTGAGTCCTTGCAAGATTTGTAATTGCTGGATCAATGTCCACCAGTGTTACGTTTTTAACGTCCCGGTATTTTAACACTTCTCTAGCCGCAAGACCGTCGCCACCGCCAAGAATCAAAACATTCTCGCGAGATGCCGACGCAAGCATGGCAGGATGAACAAGACTTTCATGGTATCTATATTCGTCGTAGCTCGAAAACTGTAGATGTCCATCCAGATACAGCCAGAAAAATTGTCGCCATCTCGTAATCACGATCTTTTGGTAAGGAGTCTGTTCTGAGTAGATAATTTCATCTCGGTATTTTCTATCTTCACCCCAGGAAGCTACAGCATTCCCAAAAGGAAGAGCAGCACAGGTCAGAACTCCAACAAAACATATTATTACAGCTACAGCTCTTCCTTTAGCGATTTGGTGACCGAAATATAACCAGAATATAAGAGCAACAAGCCAGTTAAGAAGAGCCACCAGGATACCCAAAGTAAGCGGACCAAAGCGAGACAAACCGATAAAGGCAAAGAAAATACCTCCCACAAGAGCTCCAATGTAATCCTTTTCAAGAAGGCGGCTAAGATTCAGAGCCAGATCCGCAAACCGGCTGTTAAGTCTTATAAGAAGGGGAATTTCCATACCAATGAGTATTCCCACTAAAAGAGTCGAGCCATAAAGAACGAATCGAACAGCAACAGGGTAAGCCATAGAAGCGTAAGCTCCTGTAAGAGATACAACGATCACCAAAGAAAGAAGGGATTCCACAACCACAAAACAAATTGCTTCATCACTCTTGATGTAACCTGTAATACGGCTACCAATACCCATAGCAAAAAGAAAAAGGCTGATTATCAAAGCCCATTGAAAGAGTGTATCTCCAAGGAGGTAGGAGGCTATTGTAGAAATTATGTATTCTATAAGAATCCCGGAAAACCCAGTTACAAACACCGCAAGTTTGATGATTTTCGAGGCGGAAACAACTCTGGCATTATGAGAAAATATCCCAGAGAACTTTTCGCCAATCAGGCGAATAATCATATAGAAAGGCTCCAACCTATAAGAAACGAGATCGCCACATATATAGATGCTTCAATAGTGGCGGCGCCAATATTGGGGACATCCTGCCTTACAATTTCATCCATGAGACGGCGTCCACTAAGCATAATTTTTTCAACAAGAAGTCTGGATAAAGGAAGAAGAACGGCACCAATTCCCATTACCACTACAAAGAACAGAAGATCTCTTTCCCAGGACACAAAATTACCCTGAATGGCGAACCTCACAATGTTCCCTGTAGCAACCAAAACGCCTGCGAAAGCCACTCCTGCCGCAACATTATCCTTCTCAACTTGCTCATGAACATCGAAAGGAAGAATGCGGTTGTAGAACCATGTAGCAACAATCAAAGCGATTTGCCCAAGTAGCCAGAAGACCACAGCAGACAGTATGGTTCCTTCACCGGCAACAGCTCCATAAACCACAAGTCCCATGGCAACGTGGTTAGCGGCAACAATAATACCGGTTCCACAGTTACGATCTTCGATAATTTCCTTAGTTGCATCAAAGGAACGCAAAATGATTTTATCGGAAATGAAATGTGAGCAGAACATGAACAAAATGGCAAGAGGCCCATAGATCAAAAGATCGTAAAAGGCGAGCCTTATCGTCAGAGTCGGTCCAACCAAAGATCCACCTATGGCGAGAGCCATTCCAATCACGTAACCCCCAAGCACTATAGCCATAGCGGGATTATCTTTTTCCACAAGCTCATCACGAACGTTGCACCTAGGATACATCAAATTAAACACCCATCTGCCAACGCTTAGTAAAACTATCGATCCGACAAAAAACCCAAAAACAACGCCAACCCATTTAGCAATAGCGCCGATCATGCTTTCCATGTTGTGTCACTCTCTCCTTTCTCATTCTGATGAGCAAATAATTTCCAAAACTTAAACCCGAACCTGATTCACTTTAGCAAAGAAAATAACCCTTGGAAGACTAACTTCATTTGCCGCCGATACGGCCTCCAAAGCTTCCACTTGTTGTTCTGGTTGTAAAAGTGGAAACTTTTGTTTTACCCATACTTTGAGAAACTCTCTGTTCGAAACCGGCTTTTTTTGCCGACATCCGCGCTTGTTGACGTTCAAAAAAGGTGGGATATTTTTTCTCAGTCCATTTACCACCGGTGCCGAAAGTGGGTGATCCCGTTTCATCACGAGGACCGAAATAGGGCTTTTTTCTTCCAACACTTGTCCTGTAATCACGCCAATCATCGTAGCGAATTGTGTGTCCCCGTCCTAAAATATCCATGATAGTCGAAATGACATAGTATTTCCCGATCCATTCCCAGATCTGGTTTCCTTTTTCATCGGTCTTCCACTGGCCAAATCGAGTATCGCCAACAAACTGGTAAGCTGGGGGCTGAGGTGTATCGTTGATGGTTCCGTCTTTTTCTTTAGCAAGTATGGTCATTCCAAGACATGGACGATACTTTTCGTAAAGAGCCTTACTAACCGGATACCAGGGGGTTACTTTCTCACGTAGTATTGGCTCTCCTTCCTTTAGCTCTCGATCAAGGTATATAATCCGGTATAGATGATAGTAGTTAGTGAACAAAAATCCATCTTCTCGCATATCTACAAGAATAACGGAATATTCCGGGTAAGGATCTAATTGACGTTTAAGTTTTTCCAGCGGGTCTGGCGAAGATCCACCGCAACTTACAAGAATAACTACGGCAAAAGACAAACAACATATTAATTTCAGTTTCAGATGAAAGATTTTTGAAATCATAACTTCATCCTTACTTAAAGGTAGGTTATCTTGGAAGAATATTGCTAAATTGATATTCCTCCACATATTCTCCAGCGGAAGCTTCAAATTCTGTATCTCCCCATTGTTCCACGGTTATGACCTTTGTTCCATCAGAACTTTCGTATTCCCAATAAATAAAGGGGATGGCTGGATGCATGCCGTTTTTGAAAAATTTGGCTCCACCATAACTTACCATTTCATAAACATTCCCTTCGTATTGTAGTTTTTGAGGCGGATCTTCATACTGGAGAATATGCTTCTTAAGCCCGGGATCAATAGCACCAAGCGGAACTTTTTTCATCAGAGTCCAATAGATTCCATCGTCTTCTTCTCGACAAAGATATTTTATATCGTTACCGGATCTCAGTTCCCATTCGAGCATTTCAAAGCCATCACCCATATCATATCTATGGCGTGCAATTACCTCCCAGGTTTTCATATCAAAATCCACAAGCCATCCAGGGCGAAGATCTTCAAGGCGAACTTTCGTTGGATCGAAAAAGGGCTTAATATCTTTTTCCTTGCCCTTCCCTAGCAACCAATCAAAAAGTCCCATAGCTTTGCCTCCCAATTCTTTAATTTATTAAAAAGAGATTTTAATTATAATTATCTTGACCAGCAGCAATTTTTTCTTATAGCTTAGCAAAGAATCCAGATAGACAATCCTTTTTAGTTTAACTAGTTTTGGTAGACTGTGCCACATTAAAAACGCTTTAAAGAGACTTGTCGCAAAAAGGAGGATCGATATGTTTACAAAAAAGATTGCCTTGGTTGTGGCTGTGCTTTTAGTAGCTGGTTTAACCGGAAATTTTGCCGCTCATGCTGAAGAGACCATCAAAATAGGGGCATATCTTCCTATGACTGGTTCGGTCGCATCCTATGGACAGATGGAATGGAGCGGCATTCAGGTAGCGAATCAAATGAAACCGACAGTGCTTGGTAAAAAGATTGAGCTTGTTCTAGTGGACACCAAAAGCGACAAAATTGAAGCAGCAAATGCTGTGACCAGACTTGTTGACAAGGAAAAAGTTGTAGCAATTATCGGTGAAGCGATAAGTGGCAACACAATGGCTGGAAATCCCATTTCTGAGGCGGCAAAAATTCCTTCAGTAAGTCCTACCGCCACCAATCCTCTTGTAACTCAAGGTAAAAAGTTCGCTTTCAGAGCCTGCTTCATTGATCCATTCCAGGGTGAAGTTGCCGCTCGATTTGCTAGAAACGAACTCAAAGCCACAAAAGCCGCTGTAGTAATTGATGTGGCTCAGGATTACTGTGTGGGGCTCGCAAATTTCTTTGTTAAAGAATTTGTAAAGCTCGGCGGTCAGGTGGTATCCACAACCTATATCCAGACAGGCGATCAGGATTTTTCTGCTCAATTAAGCGCCATCAAGGCGGCTCAGCCAGACATCATCTACGCACCTAACTATTACACAGAAGATGCTCTTCTTGCTAAGCAGGCACGAGACTTGGGGATAAATGTTCCGATCCTAACAGGAGACGGTGCTCAGGCTGATGAATTGATAAAAATCGGCGGGAAAGCTGTGGAAAATATGTATTTTACTGCTCATTTCCATAAACAAGCTGCCAATACCCAACTTGCAAAGGATTTTGTCAAGGCTTTCGAGGAAAAATACAAAAAAGAGTTGAGCGCCTTTGAAGCTCTTGGTGCCGACGCTTATTTCATGATAGTTGCCGCTATCGAAAAGGCGGGTTCAACAGATGGAACTAAGATTAGGGACGCCCTGAGTTCGCTTAAAGATTTCCAGGGTGTTTCGGGAACAATCACCATGGGTCAAGATGGCAATCCGATCAAAAGCGTGGTCATAAACAAGGTTGAAAATGGAAAATTTGTTTATGTAACCACGGTAAATCCGTAGAAGCTATTTTATGGTAAAAAGCTATTAGATATTTTGAGGGCAAAAACCTTTTTTGGGTTTTTGCCCTTTTTGTGAGGTTTGTAGATCGTGAATATTCAGATTTTCTTGCAGCAATTGATTAACGGCATCACTTTAGGAAGTCTCTACGGACTTGTCGCCATTGGATACACAATGGTCTACGGCATCCTGAGGCTCATCAACTTTGCTCATGGAGACCTCTTAATGGTTGCCACCTATGCGGTCATTTACGGCATTGCTCTATTTGCTCTTCCGTGGTATCTCAGCTTTCCACTGGCGGTCATGGTGACCGGACTTGTGGGTATACTTCTTGACAAGGTAGCTTACAAACCTCTTCGCGATGCCCCTCGCATATCCCTTTTAATTTCCGCCATTGGGGCAAGTTTTCTTCTGGAAAACCTTGCTCTTGTAGTTATTGGTGGCGTGCCAAAACCTTTCCCAAGACCACCACTTTTCGACAAAGTCATAGATATTTACGACATTAAAATACAAGTTTTGACCATTTACACACCGATTACCACCATCTTATTACTCCTTGGACTTCTTTATATCATCTACAACACAAAGGTCGGAAAAGCTATGAGAGCGGCATCCCGTGATTTTGAAACCACTCGCCTCATGGGAATAAATTTAGATCGCATCATAGCCATCACTTTCCTGATTGGATCATCTCTTGCCGCAGTGGGGGGCATCATGTGGGCTATGAAATATCCCCAGGTCAACCCTTTCATGGGCATTATTCCAGGAATAAAGGCTTTTATTGCGGCCGTGCTTGGTGGAATCGGAAGCATTACGGGGGCAGTTATAGGCGGCTTCGTGCTTGGAATCGGTGAGGTTCTTATAGTGGCTATATTTCCTGGGTTTGCCCAATATCGAGACGCTTTCGCTTTTCTTGTGCTGATTCTCTTGTTAATTTTCCGTCCTACAGGCATTATGGGCGAACCTATTGTGGACAAAACATAAAAACGTAGGAAAAGAATGGCTCAAAAACAGAGAAATTTAATCCTTAACGTTTTGACAATAGCCCTGCTCTTTTTGATCATCTGGCTTTTCGATCGATACGGAACCGACTACCAAATAAGAATACTAAACAACATCGCCGTGTTTATCACTCTTGCCGTGAGTTATAATTTGATAAACGGTGTATGTGGAGTTCTAAATTTAGGTCCAAACGCTTTTATCACGATAGGAGCTTACACATCAGCACTTCTAACGATGAGCCCAGCAGAAAAGAAAATAAGCTTTATCATTGAACCTCTCATTTGGCCGTTGAACTTAATCCAGATTCCTTTTGGAGCAAGCCTTGTATTAGCTGGAATTGTAGCAACAATTTTTGCCTTTCTAATAAGCTACCCGGTTTTTAGAGTAAGAGGAGACTACCTTGCTATTGTAACACTTGGGTTTGGCGAAGTAGTGCGAGTGCTCTGCAACGCCCTTCAAAACATCACCAATGGCCCCTTAGGGCTGAAAGGATTGAAGCCCTACACAAACCTGTGGTGGTCCTGGGGAATAGCAATTCTTACCATAATCGTCGTTCAGAGACTTATAAACAGTAGCTGGGGCAGAGCGATGAAAGCCATCCGAGAGGATGAAGTAGCGGCCAAGGCGATGGGGATAGACCCCTTTAGACACCTATTGCTGGCGTTTCTTATTAGTGCTTTCTTTTCGGGAGTTGCAGGAGGCCTGCTGGCTCATCTTATTACCACCATATCTCCAACTCTTTTTACCTTTTTCCTTACCTTTAACCTGCTTATGATCATTGTCGTTGGGGGGCTTGGAAGCACTACAGGGGCAGTTATCGGAGCCACCCTGTTCGCTTGGGGAAGTGAGGCTCTCCGCATTGTTGAAAGTCCCATGCACATAGGTCCAATCTACATCCCTGGCATCCCGGGTATGCGAATGGTAATATTCAGTATCATCCTTATGGTTGTTATCATCTTCGCCAGAAGAGGCATCATGGGCCAGCGAGAATTTAGCTGGGATTGGGTATTTTCGAAAATCAGGAGCCAGCGAACCTAAAATGACTCAAATATTTTTCCAGGCTCAAAATTTGACAATGCAATTTGGTGGGTTAGTAGCAGTTCATAATTTTAATCTAAAAATCGATCCGCTAGAAATCGTTGGATTAATTGGTCCTAACGGAGCCGGGAAGACAACAGTTTTTAATATGATCACGGGTAACTTGATCCCTACAAGCGGTAAGATTATATGGCAGGACCGAAACATCACAAATCTTATGCCCTACGAAATTACTCGCCTCGGCATTGCCCGCACCTTTCAGAATATCCGACTCTTCGGAAACCTGTCAGTTCTCGATAATGTCATGGTCTCTTACCATCATCGACTCAAATCATCCTTCTGGCATGCTATTGTAGGGGCGAGAAAATACAGCAAGGAGGAAAATCTCTTTCGAGAAGAAGCCATGAATGTTTTAAGAATGGTTGGACTGGATCATCTGGCAAAAGAACCGGCTTCTTCCCTTCCCTATGGTCAACAAAGAAAACTCGAAATTGCTCGAGCTATCGCCACAAATCCTAAATTGCTTCTCCTCGATGAACCCGCAGCTGGTATGAATCCTCAGGAAACTTTAGATCTTGCAAAATTCGTGAGAAACATCAGAGACAACCTTGGGTTGACTCTTCTCATAATTGAACACGACATGAAATTCGTAATGGGACTGTGTGAACGTATTGTGGTGCTTGTTTACGGGCACACCATTGCAGAAGGAAAACCGGAGGAGATTCAGCATCATCCTGAAGTGATAAAAGCTTATCTTGGAGAGAAGAAACATGCTCGTCATTGATAATCTGCATGTCTATTACGGTGGAATCCATGCCGTAAAGGGCATCAGTTTAAGAGTTGAAGAGGGGCAGATTGTTGCCATTATTGGTGCAAACGGAGCAGGAAAGAGCACAACGATTCGAGCCATCGTTGGACTTGTAAAACCCAAAAGCGGGTCTATTATTTTCAAAGATAAACCTATCCACAAAATGCCAACTCACGAAATTATACGCCTTGGAATCGGTGTAAGTCCTGAAGGAAGAAAAATCTTCGCTAATCTTACTGTTTTGGAAAACCTTGAATTGGGAGCATACTACCGCACCAAAAACGAATTTAGAGAAAGGCTAGAGTGGGTTTTTTCGCTTTTCCCGAGACTTGCTGAGCGAAAAAAACAGTTTGCTGGCACTTTAAGCGGCGGAGAACAACAAATGCTATCACTTGGTCGAGCTCTAATGGGAAAACCCAAACTGCTTTTGCTTGATGAGCCATCTCTAGGACTGGCTCCTCTGGTTGTGGATGAAGTGTTCAGAACCATTCAGGAAATAAACAATCAAGGCACAACAATTCTTCTTGTGGAACAAAATGCTATGGCAGCTCTGGCAATAGCCAATTATGCTTACGTTATGGAAACAGGCACCATAGCACTCGAAGGCAGAGGAATAGACCTGCTGGAAGATGAGCGAGTAAAAAAAGCCTATCTGGGGGAATAAACAATGGGGAGCGAATCGCGCAATGTATCAATGAACGATTTTCCCTTCAAAATAACTCTTCCAGTCCTGTGGGGGCACATGGACGCTTTCCAGCATGTAAACAACGTAATCTATTTCAGATATCTTGAATCGGCTCGCATTGCTTACTTTGAGGCTGTCCAGTTCATGAAATTCATGGAAGAAACCGGAGTTGGTCCGATTCTTGCCGAGACAAGCTGTCGATACTTAAAGCCTCTTCGCTTTCCTGACACTATTGATGTGGGATGCAGAACTTCGGTGATTAGAGATTCCGAAATAGAGCAAGATTACGCCATATACAGCCATCGTCAGGATCGTATCGTGGCAACGGGTTGGGCTCTAATCGTGGCTTATAACTACAAAACTTTCAAGAGAGCACAATGGGATCTTGCTTTCGTGGAGAAAGTTAGAGCCTTTGATCCCAATGTGTCAGTAAAGATCGGAACCGAATAAGTCATCTAAGTCGCTAATTCTAACCTGGATTACCATCTTATCATGCCGTTAAGTGTCAAGATTCTTTCTTCTTTCATTTATTCAGAAAACTGGGCTAATATTAAAATTAGAAGTAAGTGGGCGCGATGGAATGGGTTAACCTTCCATCACATCTGGAAAAACCAAGATTTATATGGAGGAAGGTGTTATGAAGTTATTAAGAGTCAACATGAGCGGCAAAGATGGTCCTGAGATTAAAATCACCGACCTTGGAGAATATGCTGGACTTGGAGGAAGAGCCCTCACATCGGCCATCGTCAGCAAGGAAGTTCCCCCGGATTGCCATCCTCTGAGCGCCGACAACAAACTTGTTATTGCTCCAGGGCTTCTTAGTGGAACAGCAGGATCCATGACGGGGAGGATATCGGTTGGATGTAAAAGCCCTCTTACCGGCACTATAAAAGAATCCAACGCTGGAGGACAACCCGCTCAAGTTTTGGCTCGGCTTGGTTATGCTGCTATAGTCCTCGAAGGAAAACCTCAACAGGATAAACTTTACAAAATATTCATAAATAAAGACGGCATTAAGGTTGAACCTGCCGATGACCTGCGTGGATTGCCTAATTACGACCTCATCGAAAAGGTCAAAGCTCAATACGGAGATAAGATTGCCTGCATATCTATTGGCACTGCTGGCGAGATGAAACTCAGCGCTGCATCCATAGCCTGCACAGACCCCGAACTAAGACCTACCCGCCACTGCGGTAGAGGTGGCGTTGGAGCCGTAATGGGATCAAAGGGAGTTAAAGTCATCATACTTGATGACACAGGTATGAAAATGCGCGAACCGGCAGATCCAGAAGGTTTTAAGGATGCAAACCGCCGCTGGGTGGAAGCCCTAAGAGCCCATCCCGTTACGGGCAAAGGACTTCCAGCTTATGGGACTAATGTTCTTACGACCATCATCGACGAAGCAGGAGCTTATCCAACCTACAACTTCCGTGAAGGACGCTTCAAGGGAGCCGCAAAGATAAGCGGTGAAGAACTGGCAAAAAGAGAAAAAGAACGGGGAGGAAACCCAACTCACGGATGCCATCGAGGTTGCGTAATAAGATGCTCCGGCATTTACCATGACAAAGACGGTCGTTATCTTACCAAACAGCCGGAGTATGAAACTGTCTGGGCTCATGGAGGACATTGTGGAATCGATGATCTTGATGCCATCGCTATGATGGATTTCCTAGAAGATAATTACGGACTTGATACTATAGAAACAGGCGCAACGTTAGGAATAGCCATGGAAGCCGGACTGATACCCTTTGGAGATGCTCAGGGAGCCATAAACCTGGTTCATGAAATCGGCAAGGGAACCCACCTCGGAAGAATCCTCGGAAATGGAGCGGCGGTTACGGCGAAAGTCTTCGGTGTTGATCGAGTTCCGGTGGTAAAGGGACAGGCTTTTCCAGCTTACGATCCGAGAGCGGCTCAAGGAATCGGAGTAACTTACGCTACTAGCCCAATGGGAGCAGACCATACAGCCGGATACGCCATAACCGCTAATATACTTAAATCGGGAGGATTCGTTGATCCTCTAAAACCAGAAGGACAGGTAGAACTGTCGCGAAACCTTCAAATAGCTACTGCAACGATCGACTCACTTGGATTATGCCTATTCGTAGCTTTCGCTATTTTAGATAAACCTGAGGCTTTCGATGCAGCAATCGACATGATCAACTCATTCTGCGGCTGGAAATGGACAAAGGACGACTTCGTAGAATACGGGAAACAAGTGCTCCGATGGGAGCTCGACTTTAACAGAAGAGCAGGTTTTGGACCTCAACATGACAGACTTCCCAAATTCTTCAGAACCGAACCTCTACCCCCTCACAACACTGTATTTCAAGTTCCGGATGAAGAGCTAGACAAGGTGTTTAACTTCTAGGAAAATCCAGGTCCATCCTGAACCGGTTGATTCATGGTTCAGGATGGACAAAGAACTAAAAAATCCCATTGCCACTGGAGCTTTGAAATGCAGAGGCAGAAGGTATCCTCAGGAGTAGGCGATCTCGATCGGCTTCTAGGAGGACTTTACATAGGCGATAACGTCATATGGTATGACGAAGCGGGAATACTTAGTGGAGTCTTTGTGGAAAACTTCATACAGGCATCTCTGGAACAAAATAAGCCTGTTGTCTATGTTAGTTTTGATCGATCCCCCAAAAACCTTATTGCCAGGCTTGGCCATTATGTGGAAAGCGAAAATTTGGTCATCGTTGATTGCTTTACCAACGGTAAAGGGGAAAAAGCCCAGGTTTTCGAGAGTTTCTATGCTGACACAATAAACCTACCATGCCGTATCATTAGAGTTGAAAATCCGAAAGTTACTGAAGACCTTTTTGATGTTATTACTTCGCTTCACAAAAACACCGTTGTAGACACACGATTTGTTTTTGAAACCCTTACAGGCATGCAGGATATATGGGGAGGAGAGGAAGAAGTTCTGAAATTCTACGGGCATGCCTGCCCGAGACTCTATGAGCTAAACACCATTGCTTACTGGATTGTTGACAAAGCTGCTCATTCAACAAAACTTAAAGCCAGACTTAATCACATTACTCAGGTGGCCATAGAACTGGGGTTTAATCGAGACCGTATGATGCTGACTGTTCTAAAAGCTGAAGATCGATCCCCCGAGCTCCTAAATAAACCAACTTACTTTATCATACATGATGGGTTGGTGCGGTTAGGAGAAGGTTCAGCGGACTTTAGAAGAATTGAACTTGGAACCCGTCTTAGCGAACTCAGGAAGAAACGAGGCATCAGCCAGAAAGACCTTGCCCAGATGATTGGAGTTACACCAAGCACAATTTCCCAGCTTGAAAGTAACCGTATCTATCCTTCAATTCCTGCTCTTATGAAAATAGCGGAAATTCTCGGAGTTGATGTTGGATACTTCTTCGGCAAAAGCCTTGTAGAACAGGGTGTAGTGGTCTTTCCTGAATCATCCAAGATAAAGATCCACTTGAGTGAATTCCCGGAGGACGCTCTGGAAGTGCATAGTCTTTTGCCTCTGGATGTTAATTCCAAAGCAGAACCCTATCTAATAGAAATACCACCGGGAAAAACTCTAAACGCTCACTTTTTTATCCACAAGGGGGAAGAGCTCGGCTATGTGCTTAGAGGCAGGCTGCAGATGGTGGTGCGAGGCATGGTAAAGACCGTTTCTAGAGGCGATACTATAATTCTCTCTTCGGACATTCCATCTCAATGGAAGAACATAGGCCAGAGCACTGCTCAGATTTTATGGATTAAAGTTAAGTAGCATAATGTTTTTGCTGGAGAATCGGTAGAACTGGTTAAAAGGCTACACCATAAAGGCATTTTGAAAATATCGTTTTCGTATCCACTGAAAGAAAAATACCAAAGGGGATCACTGATGCCAGTAGATGAGTTTGAAAAAGCCAGGGAAAGAATGATAGATATTCAGATTATGCGGCGCGGGATAAAGGATCCTCGAGTTATTGCGGCAATGCTCAAAGTGCCCCGACATATTTTCGTCCCCGAACATCTAAAATCTCAAGCCTATGAAGATCATCCTCTTCCAATAGAAGAAAAGCAAACCATCTCTCAACCCTATATTGTGGCACTCATGACCGAATCTCTCAGACTCAAAGGAAAGGAGAAAGTGCTGGAAATAGGCACAGGATCTGGATACCAGACAGCTATCCTTGCTGAACTTGCTGATAAGGTTTTTACTATTGAACGAATTCCCTTGCTTGCAGAAAAAGCTCAAAAGAGATTAGAAACTCTGGGTTATAAAAATATCACATATCGCGTTGGAGATGGAACTCTGGGCTGGCCTGAAGAAGCGCCCTTCGATGGTATTCTGGTATCGGCATCAGCCCCTTCTATACCTCAACCTCTTATAGATCAATTAGCTATGGGGGGAAGGCTCATAATCCCCGTTGGTGATAGACTGTCACAGGAACTTGTGCTTGCGGAACGAGTACCAGAGGGTGTTAAAAAATCCTTCCTTGGAGGAGTAAGATTTGTAGATCTTATCGGAAAATGGGGCTGGAGCGAATCTTCTTCTCTTTGAAATTGGTTACTTCGATTAGTTTACACCCCAAGCTTGGGTTTAAATCATACAAAGGCCCCAACCCAAGCACTGACTTTCCTACATGGCTAAGCTTCGGACTTATAATTCCAAAACCTTTGAAAATAGCAATAACGGGATCGGCAAGACCAGGTAATCCCACCGCTCGGCAAGCCAAATCTATATCCCTAGCGCTGACACTCATAAATCTTTCCCGATTAAAAAGTTCCTGAACCAATGTTGTCATTTTATCGGGAGAAGCCGGCACATCCAGCGTTTTAAACATAACCTTTAGCCCACCTTCTACATCCCAAAAACCTTTTTCTGCGGATTGTCTAATAATGTAATAAACTGCCTTGGGCATTGAATAAAGCTTAGCGCTAATTCCAACAATAGCCAGGTCTTCCCAGGCACAAGTTTTAGATGGAAGAAGAGGAAGAATAAGTTTCCACTCAAAAGCCAAAAGCAGTACTTCTAAATAATCAGGTCCAGCCGCCCTTATCAGTCTATCCAAATCGACAGTTTCACTTTCCAAAAACAACAACATTCCACAAGCTAAGGACTCAATAAAATCTTTTTCTCTAATGAAGCTATCAAGGGCTTTTGCCAGATTTTTAACAGACGTTTCTTTATCCAATATTTTACTCCTTCCACTCAACAACACACACCCAAACCATATCTTCAAAGGGTTTTATTAAAAAAATATAGCTCACGGCTGTGTGTCCCTACTATACCAAAAAGAGATCGAAAAAGCCCCAGATAAAGGATAATTTTGGGACATCCTTATACACAAAGTCAGTAAAGTGCTACATAGCAATCCTGAAGACTTTTCATTGTTCTTTCAGTTTCGGCAGGCTTTTTTAAGCCCAAGATTACAAGCTCTCTTGTAGTCTTCCATCGCCTTATCTTTGGATCCCATCCTATTAAAGATTTCAGCTCGTTCAAAGTATCCCCTCGGGTCATTAGGTGCTGCCTCTACAAATCGGTTCCAGAGGTCTAAAATGGAATGTCCCTGGTCTTTTCCGGACATTAAAAAAGCAAGATTTGCGTAAGCTTCAAACATATCGGGTTTCCTCTCGATTGTTTTGAGGAAATCGGCTTCAGCTTCTTTGAGCATATTCTTTTTCCTGTATGCTACCCCCCTGTTGTAGTAAAGATAAGGATCTCCCCCTGTGGCATTTATGCCTTCCGTATAGAAAACGATGGCATCGTTGAGATTTCCTTGACGGTATTTCTTATATCCAATGAAGTGGTAATCATAAGCGAGATTCTTTCTTTTTCCGTCATAGTAGAGAACATAACCGTAAATCCAGGGGATTTTTAGAGTTCCTTCCTTTACCAGGAGTCGTGCGAGGGTAACTCTGGGGGTTATCTTGGTATATTCATCCTCTGTTACGGAAAGAGAAATTCCGGGAAATCCTAGAAATTGCCAAGTTCCTAACTTGCGACCATCCTGAACTACTGCAGAAATACCAATACTCCAGGAGCGTTTCTTCGCATTTTTGTTCTCCACGAGCCCTTCTATCCAGAAGGGCTTCGATTTATCAAAATAACCGTTAATGGCCATGACTAATGGAAAAGACGTAAGAAACCAAATAGAGGCCATCGTAAAACACACAAAGAGTTTTCTTTTGGCTTCAGGAAAATTAAAGACTATTCTTTGGGTCACTACAAGATAAATAGCAACTGGTATGCCATAAAGAGCAAATGTGGCAAGTATAAGCACAAAATGGTTTAAGACCGGGAAGTCATTTCTGGCCAGGTAGTTGATATATATGGCGACGGCTAATTGAGTAACAGAAAGGATAATCGGAAAAGCATAGATTGAAAAAAGAAGAACTCGAGAAGATGAAGAAGACCCTTCTATTTCTACTGGATACACATATTCGAGTAGAATGTTCCTGAGCTGGATAAGATTCTCGGGGAGATTTCGTATTCTTTCCAGGTCTTTATCAATCTCGCATTCTATCGCAACGTGGATGCGTCCCTTTTCAAGAAAGATGTATTCACTTTCTTTTTTGATGATCTTTTCAATTAATGGCTTTAAGGCTCTGTTTTCAGAAAAGGCTCTTAGCAAAAGTTCTTTGTGTTCTCCCTTAAAGTAAAGCCCTTCTCTACCACCATCGAGCGAGAGATATTCTTTAGAACTCCCTACACCTTTTTCTATAGAGAAATGAAAGGGATACCTGCAGGCTATAGACAGCTTAAAGCGAATAGTTGAAAAAACTTTTGAAAGGTCATCAAAGGATACCCTTTTCCAGGGATCCCTTTGAGGGCTCAAATCCAGTATAAAGGCCTCGCCGTTACGAATGAAGGGAATCCTGTAAGATAAGAAAAGCCATCTTTTTTCGATTCCCAAAGCTTCCATAAGGGGATAGAGAAACCTTTTTGTCTTTGCAAGGCTATAAGAAACAATGCAACCGATAATAACCACGATAAAAATTAACGCAAGAAGGAAAGCCAGCATAAGCGCATCCTTTTGCCTGTAAAGTCCCACTTTTCAACCATTACGTAAAATCATTAGAAATGCACTATGTAAACATTTTAGCTCTAAGCAGTCCATGATTTCAATAACTTAGAATGCCAGAAAGGAGTCAATATGTCATTTTTGCACCAGAAAATGACAAATTTAGGTTAAGATAGCACAAAAAAGCCACCAGGAATCCCCATACGTATATTACAAATTACTCGGTGTCTGGTGTAAAAACAGGGCTACAACAAAGGCTCAGAGTAAATTTTGAGACGACATTTAGATTGTTCATTCATTTTCGAACAGTTTTTATCAAGGCTTGATCAAGCTATCCTGGTTATAGTATCAAAAATAATGGTTGGCTTTACTCTATGTTCCTCGACAGACGCGTGCACATGCCTGAAACTGAAATCGGAAAAAACCAATGGCGACACCGTTGGCTACGAAGCCGAACTGTGGCACGTGGCGGACGCTCTGCACAGTAGTGAAGAGATCCAATGCATCGCCTGCACCTACCAAGCCTGGCGCTCTATAGGGGCTAGGGCAACCACATAGAATTGCCCCTATGTATGCTCAGGCCCGGCCGCTACGCAGGTGCTGGAGTTCAGAAAGACGATAACGAACACTTCGAGCAAAATATGGAACACCTGGTCGCTTAACTTCGCCAGCAGCAAGCCAAGGCGCGGCGTCTGAATTAAGTAATTTGGAAGAACTTCAAGGAGCTTGGGTATGACCCCTGAAGAGCAACTGCTTGAAAAGCGAGAAGAAATCCTGCGCCTCTGCGCCAAGTATGGAGCGCGCAACGTGAGGGTGTTCGGCTCGGTGGTTCGCGGTGAGGCAGACGCCTGCAGTGACATTGACTTCTTGGTGGAGCTGGAGTCGGGTCGAACGCTATTTGACCTAGGAGGGCTTCAGTATGAATTAGAGGAACTCCTAGGATGCCGAGTAGATGTCGTGACGGAGCGTGGTCTCAAAAGACGAATTCGGGAAAAGGTTCTAAAGGAGGCAGTCCCGATATGAGAGACCCCAAAGAAAGACTTCGGGACATCTTACAGGCGATCGCGGCTATCGAGCGTTACCGAGAAAGGGATCGTGCATCCTTTGAGCAGGACGAAATGCTACAGGTATGGTTTCTCCGACATCTGCAGATCATCGGCGAGGCCGCCCGTGCTTTACCGGAGGACGTGAGAAAGCTAGCGCCGGATATTCCCTGACCGAAGATCATCGGCATGCGCAACATCCTGGTTCACGGCTACTTCGAGCTTGATACAGAAATCGTCTGGGAGGCAGTACAGAAGGACGTCCCGGCACTCAAGCCTGTGGTGGAAGCGCTATTGAAAAAACTGGAGAACCTGGGCTATGGCGGCTGAGTGGCGGGAAGTCACGTTACGGAACGTCGCAAAACTTTCCAGTGGCTGACGACCGCCTATGGTTGTTGACATGGTAAGCTCGTTGCGTGCTATTCCGGTCATTCGCGGCGAGATTCACGTGAGAGATGCAGAACGGTTTTTGGGGAGCACGGCCTATGACCTACAATCTCAACAAACACCATCGCCGCTCCTTGCGTCTAAAAGGCTACGATTACAGCAAGCCAGGAGCATATTTCATCACTATCGTCAGTCAGGAGCGGGCTTGTTTGTTTGGGGATGTGGTGGATGGTGAAATGCAGTTAAATGGTGCGGGACGGATGGTGTATGCCGAATGGGAATCGTTGCCAGATAGGTTTCCCGGCATTATGTTGGATGCGTTTGTCGTTATGCCAAATCACATACACGGTATCATCGTTATCGTCGGCGATCCCGTAGGGGTAGGCCTTGTGCCTGCCCAAAATACCAGGCCAACCACAAATAGGGCAACCACAAGGGTTGCCCCTACAGTTGGGGATGTGGTCGGGGTGTTTAAATCCGGGACCACGGTTTTGTACACTCACGGGGTCAAACAATGTGGATGGCCGCCGTTTCCAGGTCGCCTCTAGCAAAGAAACTATTACGAACATATCATCCGCGACGAGGAATCCCTGAACCGTATCCGGGAATACATTCTGACAAATCCACTACAATGGGAATTTGACAGGGAAAACCCGCATAATGTCGGAACAGAGCACGCCGTACCGCTACCCAAGAATGATCCATGGCGTATCTGACAGAATCCGCTATAGAATCCGCCGCCCTCGGCTGGACGGTCAAACGCGGCTGAACTCAGAGCTACCCGCGGAAACACCAAAAGATGCTTCCCGCAAGTGCACCAACCCAGAGGAGACTACACCAGAAGGCCGGAACCGATCCTTCCACCGGTTGCCCCTACATGTAAAACAACCTCACAGGGGGAGGATGAAGTCTGTAGGGGCAGGCCTTGTGCCTGCCCTATTTATGGGGCAACCACAAGGGGTTGCCCCTACGATGATGCCTTGAATGACAAAACTCAGCTTGGAAGGACTTCCAAGCTGAGTTTCTTCCCTGCCTTTTCTATGTTTCGCCACCCCATAAGGAAGTTTTAGAACACCCTCTCTAAATCTCTTGACATATACCGGCCATTTTAGATAAAAGGTTTCTCGCAAGGCGGCATACCCAAGTGGCAAGGGAGTGGTCTGCAAAACCATTATTCGGCGGTTCGAATCCGCCTGCCGCCTCCACCAAATTAGAGGCAAAAATACTCACCTTCTATGTTCAGGAAGGTTTTTTAATTTTGTATAACCCCACTACACGGGCTATGAAGGCTCGCTATCTCTCCTTGAAGCCCCTAGTAAACTGGCGTAGAGAAAATCACCCGATCTCCTGGGAGAGTATCTTCGGAAACTCTAATCCCATTGTGGTAGAAATAGGTTTTGGAAACGGTGAATACCTTACCAGACGCGCCGGGGAGTGTCGGGAAATAAACTTTGTAGGAATAGATCGGGAATGGCAATCCGTATGGCGTGCTTTAAGGTCTATCCATAGATACCAAATACCTAATCTAAAAATCATTAAGGCTGATGCGAGGTGGGTTTTTAATCACCTTTTCCCTTCTGAATCCATTTCAGAGGCTTACGCTCTTTTCCCCTGTCCATGGCCCAAAGAACGCCACGAACGTTACAGGCTTTTTTCTAAAAAATTCCTTCGACAGGTTAACGGCTGTCTTGTCAGCGGGGGGATCCTACGCATAGTAACGGATGATTATCCTTACTTCTGTTGGATTAAAGAACAATCTGTGGATACTGGGTTTCTAGTATCATTTGAAATAACTGGACCTGGCTTTTCTACCAAATACGAAAATAAGTGGCTCCGAGCCGGTAAAAATGTCTTTTATCAAATCGAACTCAAAAAAGAGATCCATATTCCACCAAATCAACCTGAGGCGGTAACGATGAAAACTTACAGGGTTACAACATTTGCTCCTGAATTGTTCAATCCTATTCCACTGCGGGGAGAAATCGTGGTGGACTTTAAGGACTTCCTTTACGATCCACATCAAAAGAGGGCTCTAGTCCGGGCGCTTGTGATAGAAGACGATTTTGTGCAAGATTTTTGGATCGAAATTAGACATTCGGGAAAAGACTGGCATATAAGACCATGTGAGGGCTGCGGCTGGATTCCTACAGTGGGAGTTCAAAAAGCCATTGACCAAGTTTATGAAGCTTGTTTAACAATCAGATCGAGCTAGAATAAATCTCCTCAGCCATTTGCAACCTACTTTAGCAAAGGGAGTTACAAGAGTGAAAAAGTCTGTCGGCACATTTTATCAAGACCGTATCATACTCAAACGAATTATTAATCTTATAAAACCATACAGAAAACCCCTGGTTTTATCAACTCTTTGTATGATTGGCTTTTCCGCCTTTACAGCTCTCGCAGCCTATCTAATCAAGCCCGTTATGGATGATATTTTTTTCCACAAAGACATTAACCGTTTGCTTATGGTCCCGGCTCTAATACTAATTGTTTTCTTCATCAAAGGATTTTTTCAGTGGGGCAGTGAATACTTTATCCAGGTTGCCGGACTTTCCATTGTCGCTGATCTCCGAACAAAGCTTTTCAGCCATCTAGTTTTTATGCCAGTTTCGTTCTTTGATAATAAAGCCGGAGGAGAACTTCTAAGCCGTATCACTAACGATGTTCAGGAGATTCAGGAGGCTGTATCCAGAGCTGTCACTGGAATTGTGAGAGATGTTTTTACCATCATCGGATTGACGTTTGTCATATTCTACCAAAACTGGCGACTGGCTCTAATAGCCATGGTGGTTCTTCCTGTAGCTTTTTACCCGCTTTTTATTTTCGGTAAATTTCTTAAGAAGTTTGCCCACAAGAGCCAACAAGGGATGGGGCAGCTGGCATCAATTATTCATGAGACATTCCGGGGTATTAGAATAGTAAAAGCCTTCTGTAGAGAAAAACAGGAAATTCAAAAATTCAATCACAGAAACAGAGAATTTCTTTCCTATGCGAAGAAGCTTGCATGGATAGACTCCATGGCATCCCCCTTGATGGAATGCATCGGCTCCATTGGTATAGCTTCCATTATAGGATATGGAGGCTACCAGGTTATAACGGGCAAAGCCACTCCAGGAGCATTCTTTTCATTTCTCGGGGCTCTTATTATGATTTACCGACCAGTAAAGGGATTAAGTAGAATGAACACTTTCATTCAGCGAGGATTGGCATCTCTTGAGAGAGTATATTCTATTCTGGATCAGCCTAATTCTATAAGCGATGCCCCTGGATCTAAACAAATCGAACACGTAAAGGGATGTGTCGAATTTAGAAACGTGGTTTTTTCCTACGATGGCGTAACACCTGCTCTCAGCAATGTAAGTTTTCGCGTAGAACCGGGAGAAGTGGCGGCACTAGTTGGCCCTAGCGGAAGCGGTAAAACCACTCTGGTAAATCTCATCGCTCGCTTTTATGATGTCACGGAGGGAGCAATACTTATTGACGGGCATGATATAAGGAGTTTAAGAATCGATTCTCTGAGGCGTCACATAGCAATAGTGACTCAACAGAATTTTCTTTTTAATGACACCGTACGAAACAACATCGCATACGGAAAAGAAGATGCATCGGAAGAGGAAATTGTCCAAGCCGCCAAACTAGCCTATGCCTATGACTTTATTATGCAACTTCCCAACGGTTTCGATACCATTGTGGGGGAACAGGGAATAAGACTTTCCGGAGGAGAACAACAGCGCCTTTGTATAGCCAGAGCTATTCTAAAAAACGCTCCAATACTCATAATGGATGAAGCTACGTCATCACTTGATAGTGAAGCCGAAAAGGAGGTTCAAAAAGCGCTCGAAAATCTTATGGCCGGTCGCACTACTTTTATTATCGCTCACAGGCTTTCCACCATTCAGAGAGCCACTAAAATATTCGTAATGTCCGGAGGAAGAATCGTTGAAGCTGGGCAACATGAAGAACTCATATCGCTTGGAGGAACATACCGAAAGCTTTATGAGTTACAATACGGCAAGGTTCAGGAACCTATCTTAAGACGATCGCACACAGCCATAGCCCATTAGCTTTTCAGGCAAATGGAACCAAAGCCCTTCAGCTACAGTCTATTATCAATTTACAACGCCATCTGGGTAATGGCTCGTCCGATTATTAACATCATTTCGCACCTGTCTTTTTCAAACTCTGCAGAAGTGAAAAAGTTAAAGATCCGTCTGGGAGAAAATGTTGAACAGTTACCCACTATTGAAGCAGGTGGAATATGGATTCATGCCCTATCAGCAGGAGAAGTTTTATCCGCCTTGCCGCTTGCACGCCTGCTTATATCTATACGGCATAAAATTGGCTCATCTAAGCCTATCGTTATGTCTGCATCGACCGTATCAGGTTACAAAATTCTTAAGTCTTCCAACCTGGAACTGGATAACATTCTTACTATGCCTCTGGATGCTCCGTGGATAATGAAAAAGCTCGTAAAAAGATTACGCCCATCAATTTTCATTCTCATTGAAGGAGATGTATGGCCTAACTTGCTTGTTGCTCTAAGAACTCACCAAACAAAGTGTTTTCTGGTCAACGCTCGAATGTCACCTTCTTCTTTCCAGCGCTACCGTTTGCTGGCAAAGTCTGGAGGAAATACTTTCTCGATGTTTGACGCCGTTTTTGTCGCTTCACCAGAAATGCTAAAATTTTATGGAGAATTCGTATCACCTTCAAAGCTTTTCTTTCTGGGAAACATTAAGCTGGATGCCGTGCGAGAAAAAAAGATCTCTGAAGAAAAACTAGTCGAACTCAAGAATGAAATCGGTATCGATTCACAGGTCCCGGTCTGGATAGCCGGAAGTGTTCATCGAGGTGAGGAAGAAGTCGTCCTAAAAACGCACCGAAAAATCCTTGAATACATACCAAAGGCAGTTTTGATCCTGGCTCCTAGGAATATTCCTGGAGATATTGAGTGGTTTGGAAATGCAAGTCACAAATACGGCTTCAATGTTGCTCGGCGTTCAGCAAAAGAGAAAATAAAAACACAAGACACTGTATATCTTGTGGACACACTTGGAGAGCTTATGAATTTTTACGGTATAGCCCATGTCGCCTTTGTGGGAGGTAGTCTTGTGCCTAAAGGAGGACACAATCTGCTTGAACCGGCAATTTATGGAATACCCGTATGCTGGGGGCCATACGTCTTTAATTTCAGAGATATTGCCGAAATTATTAAAAATTATGGTAGGGGTATGGAAATAAGAGACCACAAATCGCTTGAAGACTTTTTGCTACGCCATCTGAGTAAAAGATTTTCTCTTCCTCTCAATTCTTCGTTCACATATCCATTTAAGGCGACCATAACCGATGAAGAAATGACCTTTTCCCCATACGGTGATTTCCCAACTATCGAAGTTTTGTCTAAGATTCTTGACATCGCCTCTGAATAATAAGTTCAGTTAAACTTTGCCAGGCAACGCTGAATAGATCTTTTTCAATGAGGCTGATTCAAAGTAGCGTAAGGTGGTTTAGCAATCAGTATGAATGTCTCTCTACGAACATTTTTTTCATGAACATCGGATTTGCTTGCAAAAGCCGAACGGCTTCCTTTGCTACGGTTTCTTATAATCCAATTAAGGGCAGATCTAGCGATCCGTTCCACAAGATTAAGAAGCCATTTCTGCGGGAGAGCCGTTTCCATGATATTTCTCTCCACAAAAAGATACCCATACACAGTCTTGCCACGAATAAGAGGGATATTAAGCTGAAGAGGTGCAGAAACCTGAAGGATTTTAGATCCCGACTTTAACACAGGGTAAACAACTTCACGCTGGTGGCTTTTCTCGTCAATCGGGGGGGAAAAAATCGTAAGACGAGCATAGTCAAAGTTTAACTGCACGAGAATAGAAACCAGCCTTTTCCTCATTTCTTCTATTGTTGATGCATTTTCCAACCACCAGAGATCTCTTAAGAAACTCACCCGGAACCTAGCTTTTACAAGTTTGGTTTTCAGAAAAACCACAAAATTAGATTTCAACAACCAATCTAAGTAACCAAACGTGGAAGCCAACAAAAACAGCAAAACTACAGTGCCAAAAAGAATCGTCCAGAAAAAAGGCGGTGGAAGGTAAAAATAGGAAATTCCCAGTAATCCCATCAGACAGTTTGCTCCATAAAGCCAAAATACCGTTTTACTATGACTAAAGCCCTTTTGAATCATGCAGTGATGTATATGTTCGCAATCAGGTTTGAAAATGTGATTCTTCCTGAGAGCACGTCTCAAGGCGGCAACAAGAACGTCAATAGCAGGGATAGACAAAATTACAGCCACAGGAACGATAACGTTCGCACCACCTATAGTCTCGTCTCGCGAAACTTTGACGGCGATAGCAGCAAGAGCGTAACCGAGAAAGTAACTTCCAGAATCTCCCATAAAAATACGAGCAGGATTAAAGTTGTAATGTAGAAATCCAATGGTGGCCCCAGCAAGCATAATTATTGGGATGGTCATGTAGTAATGCTCGGTCTGAAATGCAACAATAAGCAGAAATAACCCGCAAATAAAAGCCGTTCCCGCAGCCAACCCGTCAAGACCGTCGATAAAATTAAAACCGTTTATCATCACTAAAAACCACAAAACCGTAACCATTATAGAAAGAGCAGGATGAAGAGACATGATACCCCAGGGATGAATTAGAACCTTCTCTATACCAAGTCCTCCAGATATTATCGCAAAAGAGCTAACGCACTGGCAAAGCAACTTAAGCCCTGAGGAAACACCGACTAGATCATCAAACAAGCCTGTGATAAAAATAAAAGTTGCCCCCAGTAATACCCACAACCAATCAGGCTTGGATAGAAGATATGTAAAAGGAAGCTCTAGATAAAGGCACATGCCGAAATAAAACACAACAAAAGGAATAAAAATAGCAAAGAAGAAGGCAAGGCCTCCAATCCTGGGTGTTGGCTCTGCATGAATCTTTCTAACAGATGGCAAATCGAACAGCCTGGTTTTCCGTGCTAGTTTTTCAACCAAAGGAGTGATAACAAAAACAAGCCCCCAAGAAACCAAAAAGGCTATTACCAGGATTATGATTAACATGATGTAACCTCGTCAGACAGCCTGAGAATCTTTAGAATTATCAAGCTCTTGCAGCATACATCTAAGAGCCTTGCGCCAGTGTTGAGGTTTTTCATTCCAGAGTTTCCACGCAACTTCTTTATTTAACACGCTAAAATGGGGACGTGTAGCCTTGGTTGGATAGTCTTTGGAAAAAATCGGCATAACTTCCACAGTGTGATTTCTCCACGAACGTGTCTCCTCTTCGATAGCAACAGCAAAATCATACCAACTTGCAACTCCCGCATCGGTAAAATGATAACGGCGGTGATCAAGCAAAACGAAGTTACAATCAGCCAGAAACCAAAGAAACCTGGCGAGATTAAAAGCCCATGTAGGGGTGCCTACCTGATCACTCACGACACGCACAACTTGCTGACTCTGGAAAAGTCTTAGCATTGTTTTAACAAAGTTATTTCCGTGAGCGGAGTAAAGCCATGCGGTTCGAACGATCAGGCTTCCTTCAGGGTAAACTTCCATAAGCGCATTCTCCCCGGCGAGCTTGCTTTTGGCATAAACACCAATAGGATTGGGAGTATCATCAGGGCTATAGGGAACTCCCGAAAATCCGTCAAAGACAAAATCAGTCGATATATGAATAATACGGCACTGCCCTACCCTTGCCTCCCTGGCGATGTTAATTACTCCGTCACGGTTAACTCGAAAAGCCATCTCCACATCATCTTCAGCTTTATCTACAGCAGTATAGGCAGCAGCGTTTATGACAAGATGGGGTTTGAAGTCTTGAAATGCCTTAGCGACCGATTCTGGCTGAGTGATGTCCATTTCATCTATGTCAGTAATCCACACCTCCCAGTGAGAAGGTTTAGTTCGCTGAAGTTCCCATCCGAGCTGACCTAATCCTCCGGTTATGATTACTCGCTTACTCACGCATAATCTCCTTTTCTAAAAAACTTCAGCATGCTCAAGAAGAGCACCCCTAGCGTCTTTCGCCGAAAGAATCGGTTCTCGTCCATTAAGCGGCCAATTAATACCTATAGATGGATCATTCCACACGATTACTCGATCGCACTGAGGAGCGTAAAAATCCGTTGTTTTATAGAGCACCTCTGCCCATTCGGAAAGCACGAGAAAGCCGTGAGCAAACCCTACGGGTATGTAAAGCTGCTTTTTGTTTTCTGCCGAAAGTATTATGCCAAACCATTTTCCAAAGGTTGGAGAATTTCGCCGAATATCAACAGCTACATCAAAAATTTCGCCTTTAACTACTCGCACAAGTTTTACCTGAGGATGGCAAATCTGGTAGTGAAGCCCTCTCAATACCCATTGTTTCGATCCTGAGTGATTGTCCTGAACAAATCTGTCGTTGATGCCAAGGCTCTGGAGAGTTCTTTCGTTGTAACTCTCATAAAAAAATCCTCTATCATCCTCAAACACCTGCGGTTCAAGCACCACAAGGCCTTCTAGAGGCGCATGCCAGCATTTCATGCCGAACATCCTTTCCACCTTGCATTATCGCCTTCTTAAAGGTTCAATCCCGTTCCAGACTACATATCCATAATAACGGCCGTTGAAGGAAAAACTTTTAATCGGTGCCTCATAAAGTTCGGAAAGCATGCTATCTGTTAAAACATCCCAAATAGACCCACACCCCAGAACCGTTCCATTTTTCAGAAGAAGGGCCTTCGAAAAGAGCTGATTTGCTTCCTCAATGTGATGTGTAACCAGGACAATGGTTATGGGGTGCGAAAGTTTAACTGGAAGTTGAGAAAGAACCTGCAGGAAGTGCTCTCTGGCAACCATATCCAAACCAGCGCAGGGTTCATCTAGCAGGAGAAGCCGAGGTTGAGCGGTCAGAGCTCTAGCCAGAAGAATTCGTTGCTTTTCACCTTGAGAAAGAACTCCATAGGGTGTTTTTAGCAGATGGGAACATCCTACAAGATCGGCCATTGACTCGGCCAGTGCTATAGATTTCTTCGATGGTTTTTCATAAAGCCAAAGAGATCCCATCGCGCCACTAAGGATGATGTCCATAGGTGTTTGTTCAGAAGCGATGTGTTCCTGAAGAAAAGATCCTACCCAGCCAATCTGTCGTCTAAGAACTCTTAGATCGATCTTTCCAAACTCACTCCCTAAAACGGATATAACCCCCTCCGTAGGCCACAGATAGCCAGCAATGAGCTTGAGAATGGTGGTTTTACCAGATCCGTTAGGTCCCAACAAAATCCAGTGACTCCCCTCTTCCACCTGCCAGGAGAAGTTATGGATGATGGCTCTACCATTCCTAACAAACCAGACATTTTCCATACTGATTGCTAGTCGTTCCATCCTTAGAGATCTCCAGTTTCCGCAAAGGAGTAATAAGAGGAACTGGTTATTATTAGGTGATCAAGAAGTCGTATATCAAGAACCTCCAAGGTCTTTTTAAGCAAAGATGTTATATGCCTATCAGCCTGAGATGGAGCAGTGCTTCCTCCGGGATGGTTGTGAACAAGGATAACAGCCGTTGCCCGATGCTTTATAGCAGTTTCTACAACCAACCTCGGAATAACAACCGTCCTGTTAACTGTGCCTTTCTGAATCATTTCAGCGGCTAAAACCTTATTCTGACTATCAAGGGCAATCATCCAGAGACTTTCAAAAGCCTTATCCACTCGAGGTTTAATATATTCCCAAACATCTTTAGCGCAGGAGAGAGTATCACGGTGGCGCTGACGATCAAAGGCGTATCTTTCCGATAGCTGAGGAATTAAAGAAATGAGTATAGCGGCTTGAGGACCGACTCCTTCGATACTTTGAAGGCTTTCCCTAGGAGCATCAAAGACAGAGGACAGAGACTTAAAATGCACCAGGAGTTTTTTCGCTATAGACTTTACGTCCTTTCGAGGAATAGCATAGGTAAGAAGCAATTCCAGCACCTCATGGTCTTGAAACGCTTCTAATCCGCTTGTGGCGAAGCGTTCTCTCAGCCGCCTTCTATGTCCCTCAAGATCCTTTTTAGAATCATCATTGGTTTTGATAGATCTCACCGCTTCTACAATCTAAAAACTAATTTTTACCTGTTTCCACCTTGTTCCGTAACATATCTAGCATTTGAGCAAAGCTCTGCCGTCTCAATATATCAGCAAATTGGCTTCGATAATTCTGTACCATGCTAACACCTTCAACCACTACATCGTAAATCTTCCAACCAGTCGGTTTCTTTTTTAACCTATACTCTATCTGTGCTTCCCCCTGATCAGGAGATTGGACTCGAGACCTGACTCTAGCAATAGATCCCTGAATTTCATCATTTTCATAAATCACTTTTTTCTGAGCACAGGCATACCGCTCAAGCCGATCTGCATAGCTTGAAAAAACCACTTCTCTAAACAGTTTTTTGAATTCTTCCTGGGCTTCTTTTGTCTGGTCACGCCACACAGGACCAACCACTCTAGGAGCAACTTCATCCAGATCAACGTATTTCAACGCCACCTGGTAGAGTTCTTCACGGTAGGACCTTACAGAGCGCCCCTGAGCACAGCCTTTATTCAAAACAGCGAAAACTTCGTCAACCATAGAAGAGATTATTTTCGTAGGCGTATCTGGCTCTGCACTTTTAACCGGCTCCACAGCAAATCCCGTTATCCCCAGCGCTAAAACTGTAACAAAAACTAAAATTCGCCTGATCATGGTCGCTTAATCCCCCTATCATCAACTTAAGTTATTATGATTCTTAAGAAAAGTAGCCAGGGATGGAGGATCTTCAACATGAGCAATGTGAACTGACTTGTCAATTTTCCTGACCAACCCACTAAGAACCTGCTTCGGTCCCACTTCCACAAACTTAGTATAGCCAAGAGCAATAAGCCGTTCGATAGATTGCTTCCACAAAACTGGGGATACTATCTGGGTTTTTAGTTTTGCGCCTATATCTTCCCCGTCTTCTAGGATTTTGGCGTCCGTGTTCATTACAACAGGGAACATCATGCGGTGGAAAGAACAACCCTTGAGCACAATTTCAAATTTGTCGGACGCATCTTTCATCCAGCGGCTATGCCATGGACCACTCACGTTTAAGGGAACAGTTCTTTTGATACCAATCTTTCGAGCTTCTTCAATCGCCTTTTGAATACCTTCTAGACTTCCTGTCACTATAACCTGCTCTGGCGAATTTATATTAGCCACCTCCAAATCACAGACGCGGCAGATATGACCTATCTGCTCCTCGGTAGCATACATAAGCGCCAGCATACCGCCTCTAAACTTTTCAGCCGCTTCATGCATCAAACGACCTCTATGGTAAACAAGTTTGATCAGATCAGGAAAATCTACTACCCCCGCAGCATACAAAGCACTGTATTCCCCGAGACTGTGACCCGCTGCGGCAACTGGATGTATGCCATGAAGTTCAAGCACTTTGAGACAAGCAACATTAACCACAGTAATGGCTAACTGAACATTTTTGGTTAGAACAAGTTCATCTTCAGGACCTTCAAAACACAGCCGAGCGACATTTATACCCGAGATACGACTAGCCTCATCAAAGATCTTTTCCACTTCCGAGTAGGATTCATAAAAGCCTCTTCCCATGCCAACATATTGAGAGCCCTGACCAGGGAAGAGAAAAACCCATCCTTCCATCCCTAAATCGCTCCTTTCTCCAAAACTGCTTTAATAAAAATTTATCCACATGGTTTGTAACGTAATCGGCTTCTTATCACTCTCAAGGATGATGTCAAGAAACTACAAGCTAATTTTAAGAAAAAAAATCCACTTCCAGGGAGTGAGTTTATTGATAAACATCAGGGAAAAGTTATCCCACGAGCTATTATAAACTACCAATCAAGACTGTTCATGGATTTAACCACTCTTGCATGAGACTTCTCAATTGGTGAAATCAGGACAGAGTTAGCCTTTCGGTAAACTTCCTGCGCCTCTTCGGTAAAATACTCCAATACGGCAAGATCTCTCTCGCTTAGCATGTGTCGTTTTTTTCTATACCTGAGGACAGCCCCGAGCGACAGCAACCCAAAAGCATAAAGACTGAGTGAAGTTATACGCCGCAAGAAAAATTCATGATCTGTTATTTTCTCCCCGTATCTTACCATACCAAAAAGAAGCAATCTTCTTACTGCCACAATCATTTTTTCGCATAGTCTCTGAGCCCGCTGGAGTTCGGTTTCTTCTCCCCAGGAAATCCATTTTTCTGAAGCAAAAAATATTTCTCCTAACTGCCTTACTTTATTAGTAAAACGTTCCACGGAAAGTTCTTTCCTCCACTGTCGCAAAATCCAGAGCGGAGGATAAATTGAATGGATTTCTGTGGTGCCTTCAAAGATGGTAGCTACGCGAAAGTCCCGCATACGTTTTTCAAAAGGAAGCGTGCTCAAATAACCTGCTCCGCCATGAACCTGCATAGTATCATAGAGAACATTCCAGGCTCGAGCGGTCCCGAAAAGCTTACAATGGGATGTCTCAACAGCTACAGAAGCTCCCGGATCCATCTCCATAATACAGGCGGTAAAAAATGTCATCGCTTTGGTCACAGTTTTGTAAACTTCGGCTTTTACAATCATTTCCTGCACCAGTTCAAATTCTGCTATAGGACGGCCAAACTGCTTCCGCGATCTGGCTCTCTTGAGCATGTCTTTACAGGACTGATCCATAAGCCCGTAGGAAGCGGCAGCAAGTCCGAGTCTTCCATAGCTGAGAATTGCTAAAGCTATCTTATAGCCATCTCCTGGACTGCCGATAAGATTTTCTGTGGGCACCTTGACGTTCTTAAAGCTCACGGTAGCCGTAGAACTCGCCTTAAGCCCCATTTTGGGCATATCTTTTTCTATGTGGACCCCTTCCCAACCGGTTTCTACAATAAAGGCGCCCATAAAACCCGGCTGATTTGGATCCATTTGAGCAAAAACAGTGAGCGCCCCGGCGTAGTTAGCGTTAGTTATGTATGTTTTCTGTCCGTTAAGGATGTAATATTTACCATCTGGGGACAATTCGGCATGAGTTTCAATATGGCGGGCATCTGATCCGTGTTTTGGTTCTGTAAGAGCGTAGGAAAAGATCAAATCCCCCGAAGCCGCTCGAGGAAGATAACGTTCTTTTTGGTCCTGGGAACCAAACAACAAAATACCCTTTATGCCTATAGAAAGATGAGCAAGAGAAACAAGAGAAACAGATAAATCAATTTTTGCCATCTCTGCCACAATAGCAAGATATTCCTGAAGGTTACATCCTTTGCCGCCGTATGATTCCGGAATGTTCAGACCGAACAAGCCTATAGCTGCCATGTCTTTTAGAATTTTTTTGGTAAGCTTGCCGCGCTTTTCAAACTCATCAACAGAATGTTCATTTATTAGCTTACGATACTCGTCGAGAATATTTTTCACCATGTCCCATCGAATTTTTTCATCGTAAGCATCAAAAGCTTTCCAATCAAAACTTCCCCTAAGCAGTTGCTCCATCAACCTAGTGCTCATTTCCACCCCCACTTTGACCCGACAATGACTGTTGCTTTGCTACAAACTTCAGCACTCCTCCCCCATCTCCAGGCACGGGACCCACGTTTACTACTTTTCCCCGATCAAATATCACGTAAAAAGCTCCGTAAAACCACTTGTTTTGTTCAACTCTCTGAGGCGTTCCCTGAATCGCCACAACATCCCTTTGACTATCACCGACTGTAAAGTAGCCTCGATTCAAAGATGCTGACTCTTGGGTTACTTCGGGAGGAATAACACGAACTTTGAGTGATCCAGCCAAATTGTCGTAACCGCTCACCACTTTCACACCATTTTCTTCTTTGAAAAAAATTCTATCAAGCCCATAATGCCACGTGTCCTTAATTACTTTATGAGGTGTTCCTTGCACTAAAAGAACTTCATCCTGGTTAGATCCAAGAGTGAAATATTCAGGAAGGTTAACAGAAAGAACATCCTTCTTCGGGACAAGCTGGACCTTTAAGGAACCGTCGAAATTATCATATCCCACAACCCTGCCATCCCGAAACATGACTTTAGAAAGTCCGTAATGCCACATTTGACCAGACTTTTTATCCGGCATTCCCTGGACTGAAAGAACTTCATCTTCGGTGGATCCGACAGTAAAAAAAGATTTAGAAGGATGGTTCTGATAAGCTGCGCCGATCGTCCGCCTTGACGGTAAAGATCCGGAAGAAGGTTTTTCGGGCAACTTTGGCTCCGAAGAAATTGTAATGATATTATTCGGTGAAGAAACTACAACCCTTTGTTTTGGAGAAGAATCAAGAAAGGGTATGACAATAACGGCCAGTACCAAAACCAAAAAAGATCCAATGATCAATGTGGCTATTCTTTTTCGCCATTTAAGGCTAAAAGTTAAATCCCTGGGGTAAGAAACGGTTTTCTTCTTTCGATAAATGTCATCGTGAAAGGGATTGCGAGAAAAAGATTTTTCATCATAGATATTTTTATTATTATCTTCAGGATCTCGGGATATATTTGACGAGTTTTTAGCCCTTTTGAAAGCCGCCTCAAAAGTTTTCCAGTTAACTATGACCTTGTAAGCTTCGTTAACCTTTCTAAAAAGCTCAGTGGCTTCCCCCTTCGACAATGAGCCTGAACTACCTGAACCGCGGACATCTGGATGGTAAAGTTTTGCAAGCATTCTATACCTTTGCTTGACTTCATCTAGCGAAGCGCTGGGGGAAATTCCCAATATTCGATAACATTCTTCTAGATTACCGAAAGGTCTTTGCTTCTTCATAACCAACCGCGACCTAAGGAACAGGTCTTTAAAGAGTCAAGAATTCCCTGTTTTTCTTTTTACATTGTATTTGTTACATCATTTTGATAATATATCACAATAAAAATTCGGGAAAACTGAAAGATTTTGTAGCTTAGCGAGGATGGAAGTATGAACGAACAAAAGAGCGGTCAGGAATGGATTGATCGTATCATTGCCCAGGCTCAACGTCTTCCTCCATTTCCTGATGTGGTCCATAAGCTGATGCCACTTCTTCGGGAATTGGCTCCGGTTAGAAAGATTGAAGATGTAATCAAATACGAACCGGTGATTGCAGCCAAAGTGTTATCTATTGCCCGATCACCATACTATGCAAGGCTTCGTAACGTCGAATCCCTTCGAGATGCTATTGTCGTGCTGGGACAAAAGCAACTCATTCAAGTGGTGATGGCGGCTTGTGCTGCCCAATATTATAGAGGGGCTATGGAAGGATATGATCTAAGGGAGGGTGAACTCTGGGAGCACGCCGTCGGTGTTGCTTTGATGACAGAAATAATCGGGGAACGGCTTAATCGTCAAAACCTGCTTTCTCTCTACACAGCGGGACTGCTCCACGACATTGGGAAAACAGTTCTGCATTTTTATGTTAGAGAAGAATTCGATCGGATTATTAATGAAGTCAAAAAAAACAAAAAGACATTCCTTGACGCTGAACGAGAAATCCTGGGAATAGACCACCAGCAACTAGGTGGGCTTATTGCTAAAAAATGGAACTTTCCTGATGCTGTAACGGCTGGAATTCGATTCCACCATAATCCCAAAAAAGCGGCCGATAAGTATCGTGATATTGCAAACATTCTATACGTGGCAAACAGAATGGTTTCTTCGATCGGCATCGGCTGTGGTATTGATGGATTTCTCAACCCTAACCAGGATGAAGTTTTTAATGATCTGGGCATAACATCTCGCATGATTGAGGAACTCCTTGCCAAATTCGGAGATGCCTTCAAGGACATTAAAGAGTTCATCCTAAACTGAGGTTTCTTATGCTGATTTTAAGCCGAAGAGTGGGAGAGGCTATTCGTATAGGGGAAGATATTGAAATAATCGTAACAGAGATTTCGCAAAACAGAGTAAAGATTGGAATCAAAAGCCCTAAGACCATCCCTGTGTATCGAGAAGAACTTTATCAGAGGATAAAGGATGAAAATCGTCAGGCAGCCCTTGTAAACAGCAAAGATATCATAAACGCATTCCCGCTTTTTATAAAGGCAGAACATAAACAAAAAGAGGGGGAATAGGGATGATAATAGAAACTTCTCGTTTCGGCTCAATTGAAGTAAAAGACGATAGTATTATTGAGTTTCCATGGGGCATACCAGGTTTTGAATCCGTAAAACGATACGTGCTTTTAGAACATGGAGAGGGTCCTTTTCAGTGGCTACAGGCAGTAGATGAACCATCTCTTGCCTTTGTTGTCTGTCTTCCTGAAGTTATTGGTATTTCTTATGAAGTTCCAACCGCTTGCATGGAACCAATTGGCGCGAAAGCAAGAGAAGACTTGATTGTCTTAACTCTCATTTCCTTTGACCGGGATAAGAACATTATCCGTTTTCACTTGAGAAGTCCTCTTATATTTAACATTCATGAGAAAAAGGGCTATCAGTGGACCATGGATAAGGAAGAAGTTAAAGCTTGTGTTAAACTTCCAGAAGGCATGGAGTGGGAAGAGGTAGAAAATTAAAGTAAACTAATAATACAAAGGGGTAAGGGATAGAAAGCTGAAAAACTACCTTTACCCTTTTCCTTAGTTTTCCAGCTTTCCAATCTTACTATAGGCCGCACGTTCACTTTTTGGTTTACTTTACCTTCGTAATCTTGGCTTAAATAAAAATTGATTAAGTAAAAAAGACAAAAATTTGGAGCCCTCATATGAACTTCCCCAAAAACTTATCTCACCGCATTTTGGACATACCAATTTTGCAGATAGTTATCGGCATGCCGCCCATTATCTTAATGTGCATTTTGAGCTTTTATAACTATCTCCTGTTTCATTCCCTAGTAGAAATATTTGCTGTGGTGGTTACTGGAATGATTTTTTTGACAGCATGGGTCACCCAGAACTATATGACCAATCACTATTTGCTCTTTCTGGGAATCAGCTATCTTTTTATTGGACTAATAGATCTATTGCATGCATTAGCCTACAAAGGTATGGGTGTATTCCCAAACGCTACAGCTAACGAACCCACCCAATTGTGGATAATGGCTCGCTACATGGAAAGTATATCGCTTTTGATCGCTCCAACCTATGCACATAGAAAAGTATCAACTATATTTTGGGGAACACTATATTTGATATTAACGATTGCAGGATTCTTAGCAATATTTCAATTTAAGGTCTTTCCAGATTGTTACTTGGAAGGAAAGGGTTTAACAACATTCAAAATCTCTAGCGAATATTTAATTTGTGCTATTCTGGCTATATCTATTCTGAGGTTAAAGCACATTCAGGAAATTCTGGATCCCAGAGTCTTTCGCCTTATTATGGCTGCTATAATCACAACAATAATAGCTGAACTGGCTTTCACCTTCTATGTTAGTGTTTATGGACTTTCTAATATGGTGGGACATATATTTAGGCTACTATCCTTCGCTCTGGTTCTCGAGGGTCTGATTCGGACTGGTATAAGGGACCCCTTTTCTGTACTATTCCGCCAGCTCAAAAAAGAAAAAGAAAGCCTGGAATCTGCTCTCAAAGAGGTAAGGACACTGCAGGGACTCCTGCCAATTTGTTCGTTTTGCAAAAAAATTCGAGACGATGAAGGATACTGGCACAACTTGGAAAACTATATTTCATCTAAAACAGAAGCTATGTTTTCTCACGGTTTGTGCCCTGATTGCTTGAATAAGCATTATCCAGAAATTGCCGATGATGTTTTGGGAGAAACTAATTCATCTGAGCAAGAATACCCGCATGAAAAAGATTTCGTGAATCATATCAATAAAAGAGACTAACTTCTTCAAACATCCTTTAACAGGCGGGCAAGTTCTATGAGGGTATTCGAAAACTTTTCCCGTACAGGATTGCCCTGGCAATATTGGGATAGGGGTGGCCAGTTTGACCGATCCCCTCCCACACCACCCGGCATGGGGGTCCGCACCGGGCGGTTCGAGAAGTTGAGTCGAATTTACGCCACTTCGCCTTGATCACGAGAGCTTCGCAGACTTCGGCCCGCTCGCCCTGCTCCGCACTCCCTCCCCGTTGACGGGAAGGGCTGGGGAGGGGTCCGGTTCTTGTCCATCGGCTCGCAGTTTCGTTTCACGCTTCCTCCCCACACTCGGTCACCCTCGTGCAGTTGCGCTTCCCTTCGCTCGCTGTGATCAACTCACGGGAGGACTTTCACCTCCAGGAGCACGCCCATGCCAAGCGCACCGATTGTAGGGGCACGGCATGCCGTGCCCCTACAATGTATTACGGAACAATGTATTACGGAGTTTTTAGAACACCCTCCAAGTTCTATTGACAAAACGGCTCTCATCAGAGTAGGTCTAGCATGTTCAACATGGGCAAATGAATCATTGTGCGAAGGAGGTTTTTAGGTGGAGAGCAGCGCAAAAAAGGAATCAACACTGTCTGTAGAAACAGAAACTAAAGAGGAGTTTCAGTATCGCTTCGTGCCTCTGGATACTCTCGGCGATTGGCATAGAACCCACCATTGCAATGCCATCCGTAAAGAACATATTGGTCAAGATGTATGCCTTATGGGCTGGGTTCAGAGACGGCGAGACCACGGTGGGTTGATATTTGTTGACCTTAGAGATAGGGAAGGCATAACCCAGTTAGTATTCGACCCGGCTCATAATCCCCTTGCCCACGAGAGAGCTCACGGCATAAGAAACGAATACGTCATTGCCGTAAAGGGCACAGTAAGAGCTCGCCCTGAAGGTATGGTCAACCCCAAGCTGGAAACTGGAGAAGTAGAGGTAATCGTTGATGAATTAAAACTTCTTAATGCATCCAAAACTCCCCCTTTCATGCTGGAAGACCGTATTCAGGTAAGCGAAAATGTTAGACTCAAATATCGTTACATAGACCTTCGCCGACCCTCTATGATGAGAAATTTACGGATCCGCCATGAAGCAATGCAATTTACGAGACGATACTTTGCTGACAAAGGCTTTATGGAAGTAGAAACGCCAGTTCTAACAAAAAGCACACCAGAAGGTGCCAGGGATTACCTTGTCCCCAGTCGTATATATCCAGGAAAGTTTTACTCTTTGCCTCAGTCGCCTCAGCTTTTCAAACAAATCCTAATGGTTGCCGGGTTCGATCGCTATATGCAGATAGTCAAATGCTTCCGGGATGAAGACCTGAGAGCCGACCGACAACCGGAATTTACTCAAGTGGATCTTGAGCTTTCATTCATCGGGGAAGAAGATATTTACCAACTTATCGAAGTCTGGATTAAGTCGCTCTTTTCTCACATCCTAGGATTAGATATTCCTATACCATTTAGACGAATACCTTACGATGATGCCATGGCTTTGTATGGAACCGATAAGCCAGATCTTCGCTTTGGTATGGAAATCCACGATGTAAGTGAAATAGTCAAGGAATCGGAATTTAATGTGTTCAAGCAAGCAATTAACTCCAGAGGCATGGTTGGCTGCATCCGTTTCGAAGGGGGGGCAAAACTTTCTCGAAAAGAACTGGATGATCTGGTAGCCTTTGCACAAAGTCTTGGCGCTAAAGGGCTTGCCTGGATAAAGATCCACCCATCGGAATGGCAATCGCCTATAGCAAAGTTTCTTTCTGACGGTATAAAAGATGCTCTATCTCGAGAACTCAATCTTACTCCAGGAGATATTATCTTCTTCGGCGCCGATCAACCTTCTATTGTTAGGAATGTCCTGGGAAACATTCGCATTCATCTTGCTCACAATTATCTCTTCAAAGAAAACCCAAGCCTTAAAGATCGCTATGAATTCCTCTGGGTAACAGATTTCCCGCTTCTTGAGTGGAGTCCTGAAGAAAAAAGATATGTCGCTGTCCACCATCCCTTTACATCCCCCAAAGAAGAAGAACTGGATCTACTTGAGGAAGCCCCTGAAAAAGTGCACAGCCGTGCTTACGATTTGGTTCTTAACGGAACCGAAATTGGAGGGGGAAGTATTCGAATTCACCGAAAAGACGTGCAAGAAAGAGTCTTCAAAGTGCTTGGAATTGGAGAAGAAGAGGCTCGAGAAAAATTCGGTTTCCTTCTGGAAGCACTCGAATACGGTGCTCCTCCTCACGGAGGTATCGCATTCGGGCTGGATAGACTTCTAATGATGATGACAAAATCTTCTTCCATACGCGATGTAATAGCCTTCCCCAAGACTCAAAAAGCCACCTGTCTTATGACTGGAGCGCCTTCAGAACCCGATGTGCAGCAGTTGTTGGAGCTTTGTATCAGCGTGGAATCGAAAAAGAACTGAAGCGACACACTATAATTAAGTAAACCGTAAGGGCGCACTGGATAACGCGCCCTTACCAAAATGGGAAACGGGTCAAAACAATATCTTCGCCTTCTTGTTGGTATATATCAAAAGGGCTTTTTTCTTTACTTTTGTTAACATTCCCGTTTCCTTGATCTTATTTGAACGTTTTTACGATTTTACATCGCTTGAAAGGAGGGCAACGTATAAACATGGCTCGATGGAACCCCAAAAGACGGCTTCTTGACCACGAACACTCCTCTTTTTGGCAATACCGACTTGTGGATGTGGAAAATCCAAATCTTATGCGGGACATTTTCCCTTACGACGAGGTACCCCGAATAGACTTTGACCATAAGCTCTTGCCATTAGACCCGCCGGAGGAAATGTTCATAACCGATACGACTTTCCGCGACGGTCAACAAGCTAGACCTCCCTATACGGTAGAACAGATTGTCACCATTTTTGATTTTCTCCACAGGCTTTCTGGCCCTAAAGGAGTTATAAGGCAGAGCGAATTCTTTCTATACACCAAGAAAGACAAGGAAGCCCTTGAACGATGTCTTGCTCGAGGTTACCGCTATCCAGAGATCACAGGCTGGATTCGAGCGGTAAAGGAAGACTTGCAACTTGTGGTTGATATGGGACTTAAAGAAACAGGAATACTGACATCGGCTTCCGATTATCACATCTTCCTTAAGCTCAACAAAACTCGAAAAGAAGCCCTGAAGGACTATTTGGACATTGTAAGAGCCGCTCTTGAAAAGGGGATCGTTCCTAGATGCCACTTCGAAGATATTACTCGCGCCGATATATATGGTTTCTGCATTCCTTTCGCTATAGAACTAATGAAGCTCAGAGAAGAAAGCGGTATAAACGTTAAAATACGCCTGTGCGACACTCTTGGGCTTGGAGTTCCCTACCCCGGAGCGGCTCTCCCGCGAAGTGTTCCAAGGTTGGTAAGAGCGTTCATCGAGGAAGCAGGCGTTCCCGGACATCTACTCGAATGGCACGGACATAACGATTTTCATAAGGTAGTGGTAAACGGCGTTACGGCTTGGCTTTATGGTTGCAGTGGAATAAATGGCACTTTACTTGGCTTCGGAGAACGCACGGGCAATGCTCCCATAGAGGGGCTCCTTATGGAATATATCAGCCTCAAAGGCACAACCGAAGGTGTTGACACAAAAGCCATAACAGACGTTGCTGAATATTTTCAAAAGGAATTGGGATACCGCATCCCACCAAACTATCCCTTCGTCGGAAGAGCCTTCAATGCCACAAGTGCTGGTATTCACGCTGACGGACTTATCAAAAATCCCGAAATTTATAACATCTTCGACACCGACAAGATACTCAACCGCCCCATCAGTGTCATTATCACCGACAAATCGGGCACTGCCGGCATCGCTTACTGGGTAAACACCAGGCTACAGCTAGAAGGAGAAAGAAAACTCGATAAACGCCATCCCGGTATTGTGAAAATCTATAAGCGAGTGATGGAAGAATATGAGCAGGGCCGAAATACCTCCATATCGGATGAAGAAATGGAGCGGTGGGCAAGGCGTTACCTGCCCGAATACTTTGTTAGCGAATTTGATATGCTGAAGCAGAAGGCAAGATCTCTCGCAGCACACCTTATCGAAGAAGTGGTAGAAAACGAAGCTATCAAAAGTATGGAGCCTTCTCGTCAGGAACTCGTCTTGCAGTCTCTTCTTGAACTCAACCCCTTCATTCAGTATGCCTATGTAACCGATAAGGAAGGGCGTCGCATAACCAGAAACATCACTCATATCGAGGACAAGGCGAAATACGAAAAAGCTCAGGTCGGCGAAGACCTTTCCGACCGACCCTGGTTCATAGAACCGATGAAAACCGGTAAAGTGCACGTGACCGATTTCTATACTTCACGCTATACCGGGGCTCTTTGCATCACCGTTTCTGCTCCCATTCGAAATAAAGACGATGAAATTGTGGGTGTGTTAGGCGTTGACATCAGATTTGAAGAACTGGCTAAGATGGAAGACAACCTAGCATAAAAAGACCCATGTCCATTAGAAGACTATCCAGGCTAACTGTTTGCGCCCTTGCTATTGGAGGAATGGTGTTCATCAGTTCATGTAGCATGTTCTCATCGTCCAAATCGCGAACATCCTCCATCCCACCATCCTACTATCCTCCATCAGCCAAACCATATTGCGTAATGGGAAAGTGCTACTTCCCTCTACTATCAGCCGAAGGATATGTGGAGGAAGGCATAGCAAGCTGGTATGGACCTCAGTTCCACGGCAAGAGAACATCAAGTGGGGAAGTCTTCGACATGCACGGCATGACGGCAGCTCATAAGACACTTCCTCTTGGCACTTACGTCAAAGTAACAAGGCTGGACAACGGTCGCTGGATTATTGTCCGTATAAACGATCGCGGACCCTTTGTTGGAGACCGAATAATAGATCTCTCCCGTAGAGCCGCCGAAGAGATCGGCATGATTCCCCACGGAACCGCTCGAGTAAGAATCGAAGCTCTCCAGCCTGCAAATCTCATCCAGTATGCTCAAAACCAGTATCGATGGGTGCCGCAACCGGTCCCGTCACCATGGCAGGGGCGGTTCGATATCCAGCTTGCGGCTTTTGAGAATAAGCAAAATGCTGAGCGTTTTGGTAAGACCGTCGCCGCAAAATATAAAGGTGCTGGAGTCGAACCTTACTACTTCGGTGGGAAGCTCTTGTATCGAGTAAAAATAGGCACCTTTGGCGATCTTCATAGGGCAAGAGCAGAGCTCGAAAAAATTCGAGCAGAATTTCCCGATGCATTCGTAATTGCACAGGACGGAGGTATTAAATGATCCCGATAATAAACTATCCATCTCAGGAAGCAGAAGCCTTTTTGAAAAAACTGTCTCAACGTTCTTTCCACGAATCTGTAAAAGACGTGGAACGCAAGGTGGAAGAGATCATAGACCGAGTCAAAAAAGAGGGCGATAAAGCTGTTGTCGATTATACAAAACAATTCGACTGGGCGGAAGCTACTCCAGACAGGCTAGCGGTTTCAGAAGAAGAAATGGATGTTGCCTGTCAAAAAATAGATCCTGCCTTTATGCAAATCGTAAGAGAAGCCGCTCAAAATATTGCCGCTTTCCATGAGAAGCAACTTGAAAAATCCTGGTTTATGACGGGTAGCGGCGGTGTTATTCTGGGACAAATGGTTTCTCCTGTAGCTTCCACCGGAATTTATGTCCCTGGCGGCAGAGGCGGTAATACTCCTCTCATTTCTTCGCTTCTCATGGGAGCAATTCCAGCTCGCATTGCGGGTGTCAAAGATATTGCCATCACTACGCCTCCCCGATCTGACGGCAGTATTCATGAAGCAATTCTTGCCACGGCTAAGGAACTCGGCATCCAAAAAGTCTATCGCATGGGAAGCGCCTGGGCTATTGCGGCTCTTGCCATGGGGACAGAATCAATTCAAAAAGTTGACGTAATAGTGGGACCCGGAAATATCTACGTCACGACCGCAAAGAAGCTTCTTTCGGGCATTGTAGGGATCGATATTCTTGCAGGTCCCAGTGAAATCCTTATCATAGCAGATCACTCAGCTCGCCCGGAATATATCGCCGCAGATCTCCTGAGCCAGGCGGAACACGATACAATGGCGAGCGCAATTCTTATAACAACTGACAAAAAAGTGGCAGAAGAGACCATAAAATCTCTTTATGCTCAGGTTGATGGAGCTTACTTTGGGACTCCCCTTCCCCGAAAAGAAGTAGTTCTTCAATCACTTGGCAATTACAGCGCCTGCTTTCTCGTTGATAGCTTTGACATGGCTGCGACACTGGCAAATCGTATCGCTCCAGAACATCTTGAACTTCACGTAGATGACCCGTGGAAATTCATCGGACAGATTAAATGCGCAGGTGCCATCTTTATCGGGCAATTTACCCCCGAACCTGTGGGAGATTATTTTGCTGGTCCCAACCATGTCCTTCCCACAGCGGGCACAGCTAGATTTTCGTCAGCTCTTGGGGTTCATACTTTCCTACGAAAAACGAGCATCATTTACTACCCCGAAAATATCACTCGATCATCAATCGGGGCGATAGCACAATTTGCCCGCATGGAGGGGCTTGAAGCTCACGCCAGATCGGTAGAGATTAGATCTCGAGAGTAGTGTTTTCTAAAACCCAGGAAAGGTATGGTTCATGACCGGCATGAAGTCTTACGGCGATAATTTCTGGAACTTCATAGCTGTGAAGTTCCACGATTTTTGCTTTAAGCCGGTCGAACAATCCCGCCCTCGTTTTGATTATCAAAAGACTTTCCTGATCGTCACAAACTTCCCCTTTCCAGAAGTAAATGGACCGTATGGTTGGGACGATATTCACACAGGCAGCCAATTTTTCTTCCACGATGGTTCTGGCGATTGTAACTGCTTCATCGGCTTTTCCTACGGTTACCAACACAATGATAAAATTCTCAGGTATAACGCTCATGGTAATCTCCCCTCGAAGGCTAATTACTATGACATATACCGATAACACCAGGGCTATTTTTTACAAATGAAATAAAGAATGCAAGAACAATCCTGACAGAGAGTGAAAGTCACATGAAAGACATGAGTCTATATCACCGGATGCAATATGAATCGATCAACACCACCTTTGAAGCATGCCAGCGTCTAGCTGAAAAAGACAAATCTATTCTTAGAGAAATGGCAAGCCAATACATGGAATTTCGCACAGAACTTCAGCAGTTTACAGACAGATATTTTTCTTCTTACTGCAAAAGGATCTGCTTCGATACGAAAAGAAGCGCCTGCTGCAGCTATGAAAGCATTATCGTATTTTTTGCCGATGAAGTTATTAATTACCTTTTTGGAGGAGAGCAGAATTTTCCACACATTTTGGAAAAGCTAAGAAACATCAAACCATCGGATCATTGCGTATATCTTGGTGATAGTGGATGCCTCTGGACAGTAAGACCCATATCATGCGCTATGTTTTTTTGCGACGATGCTAAAAAAGAAATATTTGGAACATTTCCAGAAGCTGAATTGGAATGGCAAGATTTTATAAGGAGGGAAAAACTCTTTACCTGGCCTGATCAGCCTGTGCTGTTTGATATTCTGGAGGAATTTTTCATTAAACGGGGTGTGAATACACCCCACATGTATTGCCATCGGAGTCCTGGGCTTCTAAAAATAAAAGCCCGGTCCCGCCAAATATCCTATTCTTCAGGAAGTTAAGAGCAATTACCAAGATTCATCCAGCATTTTGTTTGCGATATCAGAGGGATTTACCTTGTATGACCCCTCCTGAATGCTCTGTTTCAAATTCTCAACCTTTTGCGCTCGAGCCTGCTCATAAGCTGCGAGAGCCTGAGAGGAGAATTCCACCTTGTCGGTTTTTGATTCCTGTGCAGTTTTTTTCTGCGACTGAATATCCTGAACTCGGTCAACTCTGGTTACTCCCCTGGCACTTTGCTCAGCTCCAGAAGATTTAATATTAGAAACATTCCCATAATAGACCTGAGCCTGCTGAACCCTTTTAACGTCCATGTCTTTATCCTCTTGTTTGACTTACGTTTTGTGTTTTCCCATTCCCATTATATTTACCGTTCATATCGGTTGGTGAATTTTCATCTTCTGCCTTATCACTCTCTTGTTTTCCGTTCAATCTTTTTTCTTGTTCTAGCCTATTCAAAGCTTGCTTTGCAAACTGTTCTCTGAGAAGCTTTTGCCTGGCCTCTTCAGATATAACCACCTTCTCTGTGCCAAGAGATGTGGCCCCCGTCCCTTCTCCCTTCAATAAGTTTTCGGAAGGCAACTTCGCTTTCTGAAGTTGCTTTGTGTAGGTCCGTAGAACGCTCTTGACACGATTATCAGTTATGATCATTTTTCTTCTCCTCTCGAACTTATTATCGACGGAGGGGAAAAAAACTTTAAAATAAATTTCGAAAAGGTGGAATACCTTTTGCTGAAATTTTCATCGGGCGTCTTCCCAATCTAAGCTTCCCGGATGGCAGAGGATAGGGAAATGGGGCCCACCAAGGAGGTATAAAGCATGGCCGTTATCAAGGAAAAAAAAGTTCATTGTCTCGCCTGTAAGCACCTGGGAATCACCTGGAATCCCACAACGCCCTATTTCTGTCGAGCCTGGTCGATTCGCTCCAAGAACTACCCCTGCGAAGATGTTTTCAGTGCTTCGGGAATTACCTGTCAGAAGTTTGAACCGAAGCCTGTCAATAATTCATCTCAGGGAGGAGCGAGAAAAACTAAACCATTTTTCTCTAAAACCAAGAGAAGGTAGGAAGAGATGAAAAAACCGCTTCCATGGGTGGAAAAGCTTTCTCAAGTTATCGTTGATATAGTTAGAAACCTGGAATCACGGGGAGAGCCAATCACGGCTGAAAAGGTGGCTTACATCCTGGCTAGTGACTCTTCGCTAATATCGTTATCATCGGAATTTTACGACCAAAACCAGGTTTTGTCTGCAAGATCTAGCCATATAAAAATAGTCCAGGAACTCGAGGAAGAATATCAGAAAATGGTAGAACTTTTCCAATCAACAATTGCAACAATCTCCCCGTTTTTACACCTTCCAAATATTTCAAAAGTTTCAAAACAATTTGATTCCTTCAGAGAGAAACTTCGGAACGGAGCATCGCTTGACCAACTCGAAAAAGCTTTCAACACCTTTAAGGAAGCGGTTTTACAGCATGGAATAGAGCCGGTAGAAGAAAAAAAGGGTATTAAGAAACTATTTGGGTTCTTACAGAAAGATCATCACGACAATATTGAAGAACTTAAAATCGTCCTTTCCGAAATTATCAATTCCATAAATCCCTTAATACCAGAAACGCTTCAAGAGAAATGGGCTGCTATTAGGGACGTTTTTTACAAGATTAACCATTTCCATGATATTACTTCATGGAACGCAACATTTGCAGAATTCTTGAAAACCCTCATACTGCACATTGATCAAGAACAAAAAGAACTGAACAAATTTATTTCCGAATTGGGACAAAACTTGATAGAGATCGAAAAGAACATTTTAGCTTCTCTCGATCATGTTCACCTTTCTCAGGAATCGTCAAATAAACTTAACTACCACATCGATGGACAGATAAACGATCTTCGCCAGTCGGTAGCAATCTCATCGAACCTTAAAGATCTCCAAAAAATGGTCATAATGAAACTCTCTTATATAAAGCAAGCTCTGGAACAAAAAAGAAAGCAAGAAGAAGAATATAATAAGGAACTCGAAGAGCGCATTCAGAAACTGCAGCAGGATCTCAACACAATAAACGATCAGATTAAAGTCGTTCAGTCTAGAGAACAACGCCTTGCTGAAGAAGCTTTAAAAGATCCACTTACTGGTATTACCAATAGAAGAGGTTATGAACTTAGAATAGCCGAGGAATGGGAACGTTTTAAGCGTTACGGACATATTTTTTCCCTCGCCATTTTCGATCTCGATCACTTCAAAAATATAAACGATTCTTATGGACATAAAGCAGGTGATCTGATTCTTAAAGAAGTGGCTAGAATTATGAAATCATCCCTAAGAAAAGGCGATATTATAGCTAGATACGGCGGTGAAGAATTCGTTGTAATTTTTACAGGAACCCAGCTTAATGGAGCTGTTGAAGCCGCTGAAAAGTTACGCCGTATAATTGAAAAAACCAAATTCGTCTTTAGAGGTAAGGAAATTTCTATCACCATAAGTGCAGGAGTATCTCAGGTTGAGGCTACAGACGAAAGTTTTGCGGATGTTTTTGATAGAGCAGATAAAGCATTATACGCCGCTAAAAACTCTGGAAGGAATAAAGTGATATCCAGTCCTGCGAGTTAATAAAAATAAAAGCAAAAGTTTGGGTCATTTCTCATAAAAAACTTTTGGCAAAAATAAACTTGCAAAACCGACTGCATCATTGTTAAAAGGGGCTTTGTTCCATAGCAGCCCCTGCAGGGGATAAATTTCTATAGATCCATGAAGGAGGGAAATCCAAATGTCTCTAAGGCAGAAGCTCTTAGTAAGCGGAATTTTGCTTATTGTTCTACCACTTTTAGTTCTTGGTTCGGTTGAGTATTTCAAAGCTAAATCAGAATCCACAAAAACAGCAGAAGCAAATGCTATGAATACAACTCGGCTTACCGCTTTTGCTGTTAAAGAACTTTTGATCAGCTATCTCAACACATTCCAGAGCTTTTCCCTTAACCCCATTGCACTAAAAGCCGCTCAGAACGACTCAGAAAGTATCGATAAGGTATCTAATCTCCTTAAAGACCTCAACAAAAAGCTTGGCGATTCCTATGAGGTATTATTCGTAGCCGACGCCTCAGGAAATATAGTGGCAGACAACACAGGAGGTGGCTACAAAAACATTAACGTATCTGATAGAGAATACTGGAAAAAAGCGATGCAGGGAACACCTACCATAGAAAACATGATAATCTCAAAAAAGACTCAGGAACCGGTGCTACCTCTAGGGGTCCCAATAGTAAACAATGACGGAAAGGTTGTTGGAGTACTAGCGGGAGTGATGAAAACAGACTCGCTTATAAATCTTATAACTAAGTTCAAAGCATCAGAAACTAGTTATTCTTTTATGCTAGATCAAGCTGGAACTGTGATAGCTCATCCAGACAAGAGTCTCATCATGAAACTGAACGCAAAACAAACACAGGGTCTGGAAGAACTCGGCAATAAAATGACCAGCGGGCAAGAAGGACTGGTAAAATACCTTTTCAAAGGTTCTGAAAAAATAGCCGCTGTTTCCCCTGTTGGTATCAACGGCTGGAGTATTGGTACAACTCAAGGCGTGTCGGAATTCATGAAAACAGCTATAGCTATTCGTAATACCACATTGTTGGTGGCTGTAATTTTCCTCATAGTTGGCATAGTAGCAATTTACTTCTTTGCAACATCTTTAACCAGACCCATTTTCCGCATCTCAAGAGGTTTGATGGAAGGAGCTGATCAGGTGACTACGGCAGCCGAAGAGGTGTCAGCATCCAGCCAGAGCCTTGCAGAAGGGGCATCTCAGCAGGCAGCTTCCATCGAAGAAACATCATCGGCTCTCGAAGAACTGGCTTCCATGACTCGCCAGAATTCAGACAACGCCGACCAGTCTGCCTCTCTTATGCAACATACACTTCAGGCAGTAGAAACTGCTTATACTGCTATGACTCAGATCTCACAATCAATGAATGAAATCGCCAGAGCAAGCGATGAAACTCAGAAGATCATCAAAACTATAGATGAAATAGCCTTCCAGACTAACCTCCTTGCACTTAACGCCGCTGTAGAAGCAGCAAGAGCGGGAGAAGCCGGAGCAGGATTTGCCGTTGTAGCCGATGAAGTGCGATCTCTTGCTATGAGAGCCGCCGAAGCAGCAAAAAACACAGCTAACCTTATAGAACAAACATCCAATCGTGTTCGAGGCGGTGTTCAGGTTGTTGAAAAGGCGAGTCAGGCTTTTGCCGAAGTCAAGAATGCAGCAGCAAAAGTTGGAGAGTTGATAAGCGAAGTTTCAGCCGCATCAAAAGAACAGGCAGAAGGAATTGATCAAATCAACAGAGCCGTTTCCGAACTGGATAAAGTCGTCCAGAAAAATGCCGCCACTGCAGAGGAAGCAGCCGCTGCCGCAGAAGAACTAAACGCTCAGGCTGCTCAAATGCGAGACTATGTAGCTCAACTGCTTAGAGTCATCGGAGCAAAAACTTCGGTAGAACTTCGTCAACAACAAAGCAAGGTCAAAACGGCTCTGACGAGCATCAAGAAGGCATCCCCTATCTCCAAACCTTCTGCCGTTCCCGCTGCAAAAAAGGAGGCTATAAAGCCAGCAGAAACTAAAGGCAAAGAAGTAAGCCCGGAAGCCGTCATCCCACTGGACGAAGATTTCTAATCTTAAGCTGAAATTCGCTACTTTTATGCCAGGGTCCGAAGAGCAGCCCAGACTCTTCGGACCGTTTTTTATTTATACTCTGTCGGATCATCAACCCCTGCTTCGGCAAAACCCTTTTTCCTCAAAAGACAACTATCGCATTTACCGCAGGCTCTTCCTTCCTCATCAGGATCATAACAGGAAACGGTAAGCCGATAATCCATCCCGAGTTCCAGACCTCTGCGGATAATTTCTGCCTTTGTAAGCCTTATAAGAGGTGTATGAATCCTAAAAGTGATTTTCCCTTCGACACCAACTTTAGTTCCAAGGTTTGCCATTCTTTCAAAGGCTCCAATGTATTCAGGACGGCAATCGGGATAACCTGAATAATCTAAAGCATTTACTCCAATAAAAATATCGCCCGTCCCCAGAACTTCCGCCCAGGCTACAGCAAAGGCAAGAAAAATCGTATTTCTAGCCGGCACATAGGTTACTGGAATATCAGAGGGAATCTTATCCACAGATCTATCCTTCGGCACAGCAATAGATCTATCCACTAAAGCCGATCCACCGATAAGATTAAGAGGAAGATCAAGAATGAGATGCTCTTTAACCCCCATATACCTTGCAACAGCTTTTGCTGACTCGATTTCAACCGCATGACGTTGATGATAACGAAAAGTTAAAGCGTAAAGTTCATAGCCTTCGGATCTGGCAATCGCCAGAGCGGTTGATGAGTCAATCCCGCCGGAAAGTAAAACTACTGCTTTCTTCTCAGCCATATTTCACACACCTCTTTCGCGATCTTTCCATATGTATTTGTGGAGCTGAAGATTAAGGCGAACATCAAGCCTGTCTTTCAAAATCCAGCCTGCAAGATCTGCCGGATCGAGTTCTCCAAACACAGGCGAGAAATTTATAACTCCTCGCCATCCGGTTTCCAGGATTTTTCCCCGCAAGTTTTTAGCAAATCTATAATCATCTCGATCGCCAATCACAAACTTAACCTCATCATGATCTGGCTTAAGGCGTAGAATGTTACCGTAATCGTTATAATCAGCCATACCACTCGATGGACACTTGAAATCAACTATGCGCACAGCTTCTTTGCTAACAAGATCGACATTAAGACTTCCGTTGGTTTCTATTAACACTCGGTAACATCGTCTCAGCATCTCTTCCACCAGGAAGGGGGTCCCACCCTGAAGTAAAGGCTCTCCACCTGTTACTTCCACCAGCCAATATCCGTATCTTTCCACTGCATCAAGCACCTCCTGAACGGTCATCTCTCTTCCCTCTTCCCTGGCATAAACCGTGTCGCAATAACGACAATTGAGATTACATCCCGAAAGACGGACAAAAACACAGGGAAATCCCGCATAGCTAGATTCTCCCTGAATGCTGGCAAATATCTCACAAACTTTGAGTTTGTCCATTAACAACTCCCGCGAAGAAAAATTTCCACCCCTCAAACAAACCGCAAACCGGGAACTTTGTAAAGAAGGAAACCTGGTAAAAAAGTTTCGAGATTTTCACCTTGTCACATTCCTTCATCTCTGGCAGGAAAAAGTTACCGAACACAAGGAGAGAACTTTTTCTGGAGAAATCAATGAAACTAGGGGCTCACGAATCTATCTCCGGTGGACTTCATAAAGCTTTTGATCGTGCTGTTTCTGCAGGCTGTGAAGCTTTGCAAATCTTCCTGGAATCGAGCCGATCATGGCAAACCAAAATTTTGTCAGAAGAAGAAATACGCCTTTTCAAGAAAAAAGCTGCAGAAACCGGGATCTCCCCTGTTCTGGGTCATGCATCTTATCTAATCAATCTAGCCACACCGGACGATGTCCTGTGGCGCAAGTCCTGCCGAATGTTTTTAAACGAACTGGAACGTTGCGAAGTTCTTGGCATACCCTGCCTGATCATCCACCCTGGATCCCACATGGGAAAAGGCGAAACAGAAGGATTAAGAAGAGTCGCCCAGGCTCTTAAAGACGTGCTGATAGCTACATCAGGATTTAAAACCAAAATACTTCTTGAAACTACAGCGGGTCAGGGCACAAGCCTGGGCTATCAATTTGAACATCTGGCATGGCTTATGGAAAACACCTGTCACGATGGGCGAATCGGCATCTGCTTAGACACCTGCCACATTTTCGCTGCCGGCTATGACATAAGAACCCTTGAGTCCTACGAAGCCACAATGCATGAACTGGATAAAGTTATCGGACTCCGTCATGTCCACGCCATCCATCTCAACGATTCCAAAACTCCACTGGGAAGTCGAATAGACCGCCATGAACATATCGGCAAAGGTGCACTGGGAATAGAAGCTTTTCGTTTGATTGTTAACGACCATAGGTTTACCAATCTTCCCGGACTGATAGAAACTCCTAAAGATGCAACTCTTGAAAAAGACAGGGAAAACCTTTCTGTTCTTCGGTCTCTTGCTAACACCAGGAGGAAGACTCGAAAGGAACTGAAATGAACACCCAGATAGAAATTCCTGACTCCTGGGAACGGTTATCTCTGGATGGGCTCTCCGGGCTTTTTATGATCATAGGAGCGCCCGATTCCGGAAAATCCACCTTTGCTCGCTACCTTTTCTCACGCCTCTCCACATACCACGAACGAATCGCTTTCATAGACGGGGATGTGGGGCAGACAACCCTGGGACCCCCAACAACAATGACTCTCGCCGTTTACGAGAACCGTCGTCAAGAAAGCAGTAACAGTTTGCCGACTGTATTTACTTCAGAAACAGAATCATCCCTGGTTGGAGCAAATCCTTTAACCAATTCGCCATCACCCTTACTGGGAACTTTTCGAGTTTTTGTTGGATCGACTTCGCCAAGAGGGCACATGCTCCAGACCGTCATCGGCTTGCACAAGCTGGTCAGGCAGGCTCATAAGCTCAGGGCTACAGCCATCGTTCTGGATACAACCGGGTTGGTGGCTCAGGATCAAGGAGGCACAATACTTAAGCTCTGCAAAATAGATCTTCTGGAACCAAAAGTTGTTTTTGCCATTCGTCGAGATCGAGAGCTAGAACACATCCTCATACCACTCAGGCGATCATCAAGAACTAATCTTGTAGAACTGTCCCCAGCATCGGCAATAACGCCCAGAGATTTCGCAACTCGCAGGGCTCACCGAAGGGAAGCTTTTCGTCGATACTTCGCCAACGCATCCTCCTTAGAAATCCAGTGGACAAAGTTCGCTGTGGTTCCATCACCTGCTTTCCAACAGGGAAGACTGGTAGCGCTGGAAGACAGGCGAGGATTCACTCTTGGTCTGGGTATCGTCCTCCTGATAGACTCACCACAAAGGTTAGTCTCCCTTCTTACACCTCTTCGCTCTGCAGACCGCCTCGATACCATAAAAATTGGAAACCTCTGGCTTGATCCCCAAACCTTCGAAGAACGCAGAAGATGGGGAATCGTCTCGAGCCAATCACAATCCCAACCGGATGATAACCCTGATGAAAGTAAATACGACTTATGACTCAAGCCAGAGAAAAGGCAAAATCTATCCATCTCTGGATGATGTTTCGGTATTGAGGGTCTGTTATGAGAATCTTGGGTCTGCCCTTTTCTCTTGGCAAAACCTTCACCATGCCTTCAGCAAGCCAATTCAGCACCTGAGCGTAAACTTCGTATTCGATAGCAAGTCCTCTCCTGCGAACAGTTTCCACAGTATCTTCAGGAAAGATCGGATACACAGCCTGAGCAATAACAGGTCCTGTATCTTCTCCTTCATCTACAAAGTGAACAGTAATGCCTCCCCAGCGACAGCCGTAGTTAAAAGTGTCTTCATAGCCATTCTGTCCGGGAAAAGCCGGGAGCAAGGCGGGATGAATGTTTATGACCCGAAAAACGCCTTCTTCGCTTCTGAAACGCTCCAGAAAGTGCGGTGTGAGAAGCCTCATAAAGCCGGCGAGAACAACATAGTCTATTGAGTAATTTCCTAGAATCCGCAGGATTTCTTCTTCCGCCTTTTCGTAAGCCACCCGCCGCGGTTGAATCTCTTTAAGGTATCGACTGTAGTCAACAACATAAGCCGGAACACCAAACTTACGGGCTCGCTCTAACCCATAAGCGTCTTTTCGATCGGATATAACCACCTCAACATTAGCAAGAAGTCTTCCATCAGCGCTTCTTTCAAGAATAGACTGCAGATTGGTCCCACTTCCTGAAATGAAAACTGCAAGTTTCAGTTTTTTATCGTTGCTCATGTGGATTACTCCCAATACTTTACGGCGTTTCTAAAGAAGAGCACTCCGAGCCCCACATCAGGAATATCGCCAGAGGATCTACCGGATCGGAACAGAAGTTCTTTATAAAGAGTCCAGTTTGGATGATTGGTAAAATGGTGGAAAGCTTCAGGATGAGGCATCAGTCCCATGATGCGACCTGTGGGATCGCAAATTCCAGCAATATCAAAAATAGAGCCGTTTGGATTAAAGGGATATTTTCCCTGAGCAGGACTCCCGTCAGGGCGAACGTATCTCAAAGCTACCAGTTGATTTTCAGTGAGAGACTCCAAAACCTCCTGAGATGTGTAAAACTTGCCTTCGCCGTGTCGAACAGGGAATTCGACGATGTTCAATCCTTTAGTCCACACGCAGGGAGAGAGTGGATTTGCTTCCAACCACACCCAGGAGTCAACAAAATGACCGCAGTCATTGGGGAGAAGAGCCACTTCTCGAGTAAAAGCCTTCTCATGAGAATTAGAATTTTTCATCCATCTGCCGGGTAGCAGTCCTAGGTTGACGAGCACCTGAAAGCCGTTGCAAATACCAAGTATCAACCCACCTCTATCGGCAAATTCAAGCAGTTCTTCACCAAGGTTATACCTGAGGCGGCATCCCATGATAACTCCAGCTCCGTGGTCGTCTCCCCAGGAAAAGCCGCCGTCTATGACGAAAATTTTAGCTTCTCGCAACCAGGCAGGTTTAGCGATGAGATCGTTCAGATGCAGGCGGATGGCTCTGGCTCCGGCAATCTCCAAAACATGAGCCGTTTCGTAGTCGCAGTTCAAACCGAAACCGGTTAGCACAATAGCCAGAGGCTTACCTGAATCACCAGTGGCTGTGAAGGGAGCAAAAGACACTGAATTCCTGTGCAACTCACCTTCACCTTCAGAAGCAGGCAACAACATCTTCCTCAAGTCGCTTGCACTGCGTTCAGGATGATAAAGTTCAGGGGGATCAGTCTCCTCCTTTCCCGACCAGGATTTCTTAATATCAGCGATCGATTCTTCGAAAAGTATTGAGCCATCAAGCCCTATACATCGGAAGACCGGTTTATCCAGCACAACACCAATTCGCCTTACCGCTTCATCGGCATAACTTCCACAATGCTTTCGGAAAATCGCTTCAAATTTTTCTCTATTCTCAGGCGCCACCGTAACTATGAAGCGTCCTGCCGATTCGCTAAAAAGGATGTAGTCGTTACGATCAATACCGGTTGTCGGGACATTTCCAAGATCAATTTCCATCCCAAGCCAGCCTGCCATTACAACCAGAGCAGCATGAATGGCAAGCCCTCCACGGTAAATCCCATGGCATGACGCCACAAGACCTTCGGAAATGGCTTCTTCGAGAGCCCTATAAAGGGGCACAAAGCTGGAAACTTCAACCTTTGGAACATTCAGTCCCACGTAGCCAAACAGATCGTAGTATTCCGATCCTCCGAGCTCGTTTTTAGTGACGCCGATTATATAAACATCGTCACCCGGAACTTTTGCATCAAGGGTAACGCACTTTGAAACATCGTCCACAATGGTCGTAGCGGTGAACTGCATGGTGGGCAAACCGGAAACTTTATGGCGTTCCCCAAAGGCTCCCTTGAGGAAACCATCCACATACATGCTGTCTTTTCCAGAAAGAAGCGGAATCCCAAAAGCGAGACAGAAATCTCTAAGTGCCCAGTTGGCTCTCACAAGCTGAGCCGCCTTATAGTGACCATCGGGGTTTTCCTGCGGATCATACTGAATTGTGGGCCAGCAGAAGTTATCAACCCCTCCTATGCGATCGAGCCGTCCACCGACGGAGAGAAGTCTTCTAACGCTTTCGTCTATGGTCACGGCAACCATGTGATAGGTATCAATCTGCCCGTAGAAGGGATGAAGAGCCTGAGTGACGGCAAGTCCTTTCATTGAAGAAAAAACTGGACGAATCACAGCAGCATCAGAAGGAATGTCTCTATGAATACCAACTAAAGGTTTTACCACGGAGGTTCCCTGAACTTCGTGATCATACTGGCGCTGGATCCATTCGCGAGACCGCACATTAGGGCGAGCCATCAAGGTGTGAAGAAGTTCCCCGTAATTTTTCGGCTCCTTGATGACGGGCTCGCACAATCCTCTCCGAGCAGGAGAAAGCCATTCAGCTTCAAAGCGCCACTTGGGAAATTCTTCTTCGAAGAACTTCAGATCCAGATATGCGCAGGTCTTACCGTTATAGGTCAGGTGAAGCTTTCCTGTATTTTCATAGCGTCCGATTACGGTGCTTTCCACTTCGTGTTTTTTCGAAAGCTCCATGAAGCGATCGAGATGTTCTGGCTTGATCCCAACCGTCATTCGTTCCTGAGATTCAGAAACCCAGATTTCCCAAGGGTCAAGTCCTTCATACTTGAGAGGCACCCTGTCGAGTTCGACGAAGGCTCCACCTGCAAGCCGAGCTGACTCTCCCACGGACGAAGACAATCCTCCACCGCCGTTGTCCGTAATGAAGGAGATAAGTCCTTCGTCGCGGGCTTCAAGGAGAAAGTCGTGCATTTTCTTCTGAGTGTAGGGATCGCCTATTTGCACGTGCCCCACAGGGGTGTGTTCTGAATAGGCTTCGCTGGAAGCCGTCACGCCGTGAATACCATCCTTCCCTACCCTTCCTCCGCACATCACTATAAGATCTCCCGGCTCGGGTCGTTTGTCATGGCAGGGACCATTGGGAACTGATTGCGGCATGATGCCAATGGATGCGACAAAGACGAGACATTTACCCAGATAGGATGGATGATAAAGGAGGTTTCCAAAGATAGTGGGCACTCCATGTTTGTTTCCGCCATCTCGCACTCCTTCAACGACGCCGTCTAGGAGGCGGCGTGGATGAAGGTGAGGCTTAAGAGGCCCAGGATAGTTTCTAGGACCTACACAGTAGCCGTAAAGTCCTCCAACAAGGCGAGCTCCTTTGCCCGTTCCCATAATGTCGCGATAGACACCGACGATGCCTGTTAAAGCTCCCCCGTAAGCTTCCATATTGGACGGGCTGTTGTGAGTTTCACCGGTTATAACGTAGTGATGGTTATCATCAAAAGCCGCTACTCCGGCATTATCCCAGAGAACCGAAATGACCCAGTCTTTCTTTTTCTGTAGTTCAAGAGTGGGCGCTTCGATACAGGTCTTAAATAAATTATCCACCACCACAGTCTCGCCTGTTTCCAGATCTCGATAGGTGAAGACCCCTCGAAAAGTGTTGTGATTACAGTGATCGCTTCTAGCCTGAGAGATAGCTTCAAGTTCGACATCCGTTGGGTCAGAAAGTCCCACTCTGGCTCGCTCGGCTCTTATTTCCGGACGGTTGAAGTAATTCCTTATGACGGGAATATCCTGCGGATGAAGAGCAAGGTTACGTTCCCGACTAAGACGAGCCAGCACTTCATCGGATGTTACCGAAAGGGTATGCACTCGCCCGTATTCACTATCCTTGAAAAACACTCGCGGCACAATAAAACCGATGCCTTCTTCAGGGTTCCACTCATCGCGAGAAAATATACGCCACTGCTGAATGAGTTCATTAGCCAAGAGTTCTTTTGCGATAACTTCGAGTTGATCTCTCGACAAATTGCCGGAACGGATTTCATAAATCTTTGATGTATAAGCCGCATCTTCCGGGTGAAGATTTCGGCGAAGATAAGAAGAGATAGCTTCAAGAGCCACACTTCCTGCTGTGTCTCTCACTCCAGGTCTGAAGCCAACCCAGATTACCCATTCAAAGGGAATAACAGCAGGATTTGTAAGTGGATCGAAGCTTGATATCTGTGTAACGGGATTGGTGAATATGTCACGTCTTATGGCTTCGTATTCATCTTCGCTGAGACGAGCATCAAAGGTGATAACATGAATGACTCGCACAGGGGATGTCCCCGGTATAGCATCTCCGGGAATGTCCCAACTAAAATAGTCCCTGACCTTCCGACAGATTCTTTCACCTTCGGCATCGAGAATGCCCGGTTTGAGTGCGATTTCCAATCTTTTCAACATTTGTCATCTCCCACTAGCCTACGTTGGAGGCTCTTCCTTTATTTTCTTCAAAAGTCTGTAAATATGCTGACGCTTAAGCCCGCTTTCGCGAGCCGTCTGTGAAACATTACCACCGTGCTTTTCCAGAAGCCTGAGAAGGTAACGGCTCTGAAATTCGTCCAAAATTCTTTCTTTGGCCTCCTTAAAAGGAATGTCGAAAATGGAAGGATCACTTGCAATTACAAGTCCCGATGATGATTTTTTCTGGTCCTGAGCGGGGAACAGGTCATCAACTCCCAAAATATCCCCTGAAGCCATGATGACTCCACGCTCAATTGTGTTTTCGAGTTCTCTCACGTTTCCATGCCAGGGATGATAAATGAGTCTGCTGGTGGCTTCCGGTGAAAATCTCTGAACGGATTTTCCGTGAAGTATGGCGTATTTTCGCAGGAAATGGTGAGCAAGGGGAAGAATGTCTTCTTTTCTTTCTCGAAGGGGCGGCACGTGAATATGGACAACATTCAATCGGTAAAAGAGATCTTCTCGAAATTCCCCCCTTTCAATCTTTTCCTGAAGATTTCGATTAGTTGCCGCGATATAACGCACGTCGGCTTTTTTGATGGTGTTGGATCCTACGGGCTTGTATTCTCCTTCCTGAAGGAGCCTTAGAAGCTTGACCTGGAGGGGAGGAGCAAGATCGCCTATTTCGTCAAGGAAGAGCGTTCCACCACGAGCTTCTTCAATCAAACCTTTCTTGTCTTTTACGGCTCCCGTAAAGGCTCCTTTAACGTATCCAAAGATTTCGCTTTCAAGAAGTGATTCAGGTATAGCGCTACAGTTTATAGCCACAAATGGCTTGTCATGGCGAGAGCTGTGAGAATGTATTGCTCTAGCTACGAGCTCTTTTCCTGTGCCACTCTCTCCAGTGATAAGCACTGTCGCCGACGTTCTGGCAACCTTCATTATCTGATCTCGAACACGGTCTATAGCCTGACTATTGCCTATCAGGCTTGGATAGCCGGACTTTTCAAGCAACTCCTGTTTAAGGCAGAGATTTTCTTGAGTCATCAGATGCCAGCGAATAGCCTGCTGAACCACATGGAGGATTCTATCCTTACGGAAGGGCTTGGTAACATAATCAAAAGCGCCTTTCTTAGTGGCTTCAACAGCCGATTCAATAGTTCCGTAGGCAGTAAGAATAATCACGGCGGTGGTTTCATCTTTGGCTTTCGCAGCTTCCAGGATTTGCATACCATCAACATTGGGCATTTTGAGGTCTGTGATAATAACATGGTAGGTTTGTTTTGAAATAAGATTCAGGGCTTCCCGTGGATCGGAAGTTGCTGTAACGTGATAAGTGGGTTCTGAAGCGAAAATGCGGGTCAGTAGAGTTAGCATGTCGGGTTCGTCATCTACGACAAGAATTTCAATGTTCATAGGTCGATTCTCCCCAAAGTTTGAGTTTCGGTTTTTTATTTGGCTTTTTGAGGGAGGACAAGTCAAGCATGATGTGGAAAGATTGGTTTAAATTAAAAAATGATCTGTCGCCACAGTCTTCTGGCAGGCGAGAACTTAGAAAGATTCTTATCGGCATAGGGCTAGCAACCCTTGTTTTGATCTGTCTGGCAACGGTGCTGGGCATTGTCAACATGCGATATGTTAAGAATGTGGTAAAGGACCAATTCAACGAGGAACAGCTTATCCTTGCCGAAACATCTGCAGAAAGGATTGAAAAAGCCTTTTATAACGCTCTATCGGATCTTGTTTTTCTTAGCACATTTCCAGCTATTCAATATGCTGAGCGAAAATATTACGAACAACTCCTGGCTCTCACCCTACCGCTACTACAGAAGGATTCGATAATGGAAATAGTTAGAGTAAGCAAGGATGGGAAGAGGATTTTTACAGTAAACAGGGAGCAGGGTCTTTTATTTGAAGATTCATCAACGGATCGTGATGAGGCAGCCATATATATGGCTACTGCTCGAAACTCCGCGGCTAGAGGAAAGGCTCTGCCTCTGGAAACTAAAAAAGTTTCCTCAGGTGAACATACCACCGTCTGGATGACAGTGATTACCCCAATCTACGAAAACGCTTCTGATACTGATCACCCCTATCCAAGCCGACGATTATCTGGCTATCTCAGGGCTAGCATTAATCTCACCGAAATGGCAAGAGAAATCGTTGCTACCGTGAGATCGGGGAAAACAGGCTACTCCTGGGTTATAGACCACACGGGTATGTTTATCTATCATCCAGAAGAAAATTTTGTAGGTGAAAACGCCTTCGAGGCAAGAAGTCGCAGAAACCCGAATATTACCTTTGTGCAGATCAATGAAATCCAGAAAAACTACATGCTTCAGGGGAAAAAAGGCACCGGAAGTTACATGTCGGGCTGGCACAAGGAAATCGTGGCTCCAATGGAAAAACTTATAGCTTATAGTCCCGTTAAAATTGAAACTTCAGAGAAGACACTTTTCTGGTCTGTTGCTGTTGTGGCACCTGTTTACGAAATAGAAGGCATTGTAAGTCGCATTTACGCAAGACAAATTCTGTTTCAGGGAATAGTGTTGGGAGCTCTACTTCTAGCAAGTCTTTTTGTGATCATCTATGAATTTAGATGGGTTTCTATTCTGGAAGTTGAAGTGGCAAAGAAAACAGAGGACATAAAAGCCTACGCCACTGAACTGGAACAGTCGGAAGCCAAGTATCGTTCCCTCGTAGAAGGCGCAGAAGATATCATTTTTAGTGTGGATGCTCAGGGCATTATAAAAACAGCGAATAAATCTATGAGGCAACTTTTTAACGTATCTGACGAAAGCGAGTTAGGGGGAAAGCCAATAGATGTGATATTTCCTGAAGATAGCTCATCAGAGCAAATAAAGATCATCAAAAAAGTCATTGCAGAAAGGAAAAGCTTCCGAACAGAGGAAAAAATAATTTCTGGCGGTCGAACCCTGTGGTTTTATCTCAACTATATTCCTCTGGAAGCGGATTATGGATCGCCGCTTGTGCTTGTTATAGGGCGGGATATGACCGAATGGAAGGAAATAGAAGATCAACTCATAAACACGGAAAAACTTGCATCTCTGGGAACTCTTGCTGCAGGTGTGGCTCACGAACTGAATAATCCTCTCGGAATCATGTTGGGTTTTTGCGAACTTCTTCTGGAAAGATTTGAACCCGGTAGTATGGAATATAACGACCTGAAAGTCATTGAACGCCATGGACTTCATTGCAAAAGCATCGTGGAAAGGCTTTTGAGCTTTGCTCGATTCAGTGAAGAAAAGGAAGATTTCTGCGATGTGAACGAAAACATAGAACTGGTTGTTTCCGTAATCGATCATACTCTGGAGATGAATAACATTACTTTGGAATGTTTTCTCGACGAAGACCTTCCTCTTGTAGCCTGTGATCCTAGAGGTTTCCAACAAGTTCTTTTGAATTTGATAAACAACGCCATACACGCCTTGAAAGGAAGACGGGAAAAGAAAATATCCATAAAAACAAGGAAAAAGGGCGAAGCATTTGCTGAAATAAGTGTTTCTGATATTGGCTGCGGGATTCCAAAACATATACTGCCGAAAATTTTTGATCCTTTCTTTACTACAAAAAAAGTGGGGGAAGGGACAGGATTAGGGCTTTCAGTAAGTTACGGTATTGTGACGCAGTTCGGTGGATCCATTACTTGCGAGAGCATTTCAGAAGACGAAAATAACGAAAAAGCTGGGACCACTTTTACCATTATTCTTCCCGTTTATCGTGGGGAAGAGCAAACTAAATCTTAAGAAAATCCTGAAAAGAAAGGCATACCATGCTTTGTGAAAATAAGCGGATCCCCATGGTTACTCCTGAAATTTCATCTTCCTAAAAAAACTATGAGAGTGTTCGAAAATTTTTTCCTTGAAGGGTTACTCTGGCGATAGGTTCACAGGTATAGATAGGCATAATTGGGATAGGGGCGGTAATTTGACCGATTCCCTCCCGCACCACCCGGCATGTGGGTCCTCACTGGGCGGTTCGAGAAGTTTATAGGCGACCTCTTGTGGTTGCCTCTGCAGGCAGCTACTACGGTCTTTGCCGACCTCTCGCCCCGGCTCTCCACCCTTACCCTTTCGGGTGCATGTAAGGGCTACGCATGCGTCGCCCCTATTTTTAATCTGATCTGGTGAATCATATACTGAGTCGTTTTTTAGCCCAAGTTTGTCATTTATTTGTGTAAACTACCGTAATTACTTGATAAGTCATTTTCATTCTACACTACGGATTTTTTTATTCTATTTTTCTCACAGTTTTGAGGGGTTTCAGCGAAAGACCAAGAGCCTGGTATATGGTCACATGAATTGGCTCGGGCTCAGATGTGTGCCGAATGTTAATAACCTGTCCCCTCTCATTTACCATTGTGGTCGTAACTCTGACCTGGCCGTTCAGATGATCACGAAGTGTCTTCCAGTGATGGCAAATACCTT
>JBBFKT010000003.1 GCA_037482015.1 Thermodesulforhabdaceae bacterium | reverse complement strand
GGGAACTCCATACATAAACTCCAAGAAAAAAGTCCAGTATAGTATACTCTATTGCACCAGGTTTGTACATGAGCCAACATTGTTTATGACGAAGATGTAAAAACCTTAAGCCAGTTAATTTGTAAAGGTCCAATCTTCTATTGTTTTGACTGGTAGGGGCACGGATCCCTTGCCCCTGCAGTACGCCAATCTAAGAGGGTGTTCTAAAAACCCCCTTACATTTCCCTATAGCGGAATCATTGATTGTTATTGTAGGGGCAGGTTAAGAACCTGCCCCTACAATGATTACGAAACGGCACGAAATTTTTTGAAAAAGGTCACCGTATTTTATTAATTAGGGTGTTCTAAAACTTCCTTTACGGGGTGGCGAAACATAGAAAAGGCAGGGACGAAACTCAGCCTGGGAGACATTCCCGGACTCGGGTAACTAACCCAAGTTCGCCACAAAAAGTGGCGAACTTGGGTTACGGAGTTTTTAGAACACTCTCATATGACAGACGCCACCTGTAAGAACTCCGATGTAAGCCTCTGTTCAGAAATATTTGAAATACATGATTCCGAAAAATTCACAGATTTAGATTAAACGGTCTATCTAGATTCTTACTGTAATTTAAGTAATACTAATCCGGATCTGGGATCAAATTCTCTCTGAGCGTCTATTCCCTTAATTTCGATTATTATAGCTTCCAGAACAAGGAATGTTTCCGCCATTTCTCTTAAACAGCCGACCGTGACTCTGTCATGCTTTCCATAGGCTCCATGAAAATGGATTCTTGGAATATCTTTATCCCAAAAAATAGTCCCGATACCGAGTATTTCCTGACTATCATGAAGTTCACGCCACACAGGCACAGGGGGCATTTCGTCTTTTTGAGGTCCTACCACAACTTTCAAGTTTTTCATGCCGCCCAAAAGGAAAAAAACCGCTGAACGGATGTTTTCTTTTCTGGCTAAATCTATCAAGTTACTTAATACGTTATCTCCATCTTCAAATCTGGCAACCACAACTCTTGCAGTTTCGCCTATTCTATACTTCATCTCTTTACTCCTCTGCACATATTACAGCGACAACTCATATTGAAGTTACAAACAGAAAAGAACAGCTAAAATGTGCGACATGGAAAACCCCTTCTCAAAAAAACGAGAATCAGGCTATCTGATAACTCGAGCCAGTAACTCTGCCATGTGAAGAACTCGCAGGGGATTTCCCCTCCGATCTATACCACCTCTAAGCTGTAGCACGCAACCGGGACAATCGGTAACCAGGTATTTTGCCCCCGTGGACTGCACGTCATTGAGCTTCTTTTCAAGAAGTTCCCGGGAAATTTCCGGAAATTCCAGAGAATAAGATCCTCCTAACCCGCAACAAACCTCTTCTTCGGGACAGGGCACATAGGAATAGCCAGCAGAAGAAATCAATTTTCTAGGCGCTTCCCTGACTTTAAGTCCACGGCAGAGATGACAGGGAGCGTGATAAGTAACTTTTTCGCCGGCTCCAGAAAAAACCTGCTCCTGATGTGCCTCAGTAAAATTCAACACAAAAGAGCTGAAATCGACTATTTTTCGGGAGAATTCAGCAGCTATTTTTTGTTCTTCTGCTCTGTCAAACAACCTGGGGTAGTTTTCCTTAATGTGTGAAGCGCAAGAAGCACAGAGAGTTACAATGTAGCGGCAATCATGAGCGTCATTAGCGAAAGCTTTTATATTCTGGAGAGCTACAATGCGTGCGGTCTCTTTTTCAGAAGCCATAAGAGCAGGCAAGCCGCAACAGGTCTGATCTTCAGGGAAGACCACAGAAATCCCAAGCTTCTGGAAAATCCTCATGGCATCTTCGGCATGTTCCGGATAGACAAAATCTACAAGACATCCTGCAAAGAAAGCGATCTTTTCTTTTGGCGATGCAACCCTGGGTTTTATGGAAGCCCATCTGTCCCTGAAAGGATGGGAGGTTATAACAGGAAGGCTTCGGAATGTTTGTTCCTTCATAAAGAAAAGAGGAAGATGGCGAATCATACCGTCTGGGTCAGCAAAGGGCTTTTGAATCATTCTCGCCCGTCTCAGAAGAAAATGAAATAGTCTGCGATCCTGTAATATCTTAGAAAGAATTAAGTTCTTTGCCGGCTTTATGGCTTTGTGTTCCAGGACTTTTCTGTGGGTTTCCTTAATGAGATAGGGTAAATCAATTCCAACCGGACAAACTTCTTTGCATGCCTGACAGTTCAGACAGTTACGAACTATGGTTTCATCCTTGTCCGGACCGTGATAAAAATAAGTCAGGATTAGCCCTATGGCTCCTATGTATATGTGACCGTAATTGTGGCCCCCAACAAGCCTGTAAATCGGGCATACATTCGCACAGGCGCCACAGCGGATGCATCTTAACACTTCACCAAATAGAGGATCTCTTGCAATCCCAGTTCTTCCGTTATCCAGAAAAACAATATAAAGCTTTTTGCGTTTTCCGCTGTCTCCATTCCAAGGAACCGCACCGGATATCCAGGTTACATAAGTAGAGATGATCTGACCTGTTGCATTCCGGGGAAGAACTCTGACGATTCTCAAAGCCGTTTTTATATCCGGGACAAGCTTCTCGAGTCCCACCAGAGCAACATGAACCGGTGGAAGAGTGGTTACCAGGCGAGCGTTACCTTCATTTGTGATTATTCCCAGAGTTCCTGTCTCAGCGACAGCGAAGTTCGCGCCTGATATTCCCATTTGAGCATTTATGAACTCTTTTCTAAGCTCCCGCCTGGCAAGAGCCACCATTTCCCCGATGTCTTCGGGATCTATAGGCTGACCGGTATATTTTTGAAAAATTTCCGCCACATCTCTCCGACATAAATGAATTGCCGGCATAACCATGTGAGAAGGACCGTGACCGCAAAGCTGAATTATCCATTCACCAAGATCTGTTTCCACCACACGGTAACCTCTTTTTTCCAGATAAGCATTCAGAAAGATTTCCTCTGCAGTCATAGATTTAGATTTTGCAATATTTTGAACGCCTTCTTTTCTGGCAATTTTTTCAATAATATCGTTAGCTTCCAGTGCGGTGCGAGCTCGATACACCACCGCTCCCAATTCTTCGGCTTTTTCTTTGAAGCGACTATACAGTTCTTCCAGCCTTTCAATCGCTGATTGACGGTATGAGGAAAGCTCCAGTCGCAGTTTCTCGAAATCAATTCCTTCAAAAGCCCGCTCACGTGCTTCTCTGTAGGACACAGCAAAATTATCCAGGGTTTTTCTTAGGTATTCGTTTTTCAGCGCCTTTTTCAAGCGCAGGTGGTATTCTTTTATGCTGGCAGGTGCTCCGTGCATTAAAATTACTCCCCGTATAAAATAACCGTAACCCTTTTAGGTCCATGAACCCCAATTGTAAGAACCCTTTCTATATCCGCCGTGCGACTCGGTCCCGTAATAAAAGCAACGTATAAAGAATCTCCTTTAACCATCTTTTCAAGAATCGGTTCTACATCAGGAAGTTCTCCGTAAAGAGCCGAAACGGGCAAGAGAATTATATGGTGATCTGCAAGCATTGATGCCAGCCTCACATTTTCTGATGTGCTTTCAATTATTATCGTTCCTGTTTCAGAAATTCCTGCATGACCGGGAGTAACAGAACACAGGAATCCGGGAAGACAATCTCTCACGGAACCGTTGAAACACTCTATTCCCTCTGCAGACAACCGCTTCAGGATCAAATCTGTCACCTGAGAATCAAAACCGCTTAAAACAACATGCTTGATGGCGGTCTCTTTCAAGTATGAAACGAGCTTTTCACAGGCATCACCAAGAGCACCGGCTATTAAGACTTCCGTCTGGACCGCTTTCGCCCTGTTTATAAATGTTTCGATTAAACTGCTCATCCCCTTAGCTCCTGATTAATTTGCCGGGTTTTAGCGGAAGAACAAAGAAGGAAGCCACGTAACAGTTTTAGGAAAGATGGCAACTATAAGCAACCCCAGAAGCTGCAATCCTACGAAGGGCACAATGCCTCTGTAAATGGTCATCATGTTATATTCTTTTGGCGCTACCCCTGCAAAGTAAAACAGCGCATATCCAAAGGGAGGAGTAAGGAAGGATGTTTGCAGATTAACACACACGAGCATGGAAAACCAGAGAGGATCAAAGCCTAATTCCATAGCTATGGGCATAAAGATGGGAACGGTTACCAGTAAAATAGCTGCCCAGTCGATAAACATACCCATGATAAAAATTATTGCCATCATTATGAATAGGACAACCCATCTGTTAAGGCCTCCTCCTATGAGGAAGTCGGAAACCACATCTCCTCCACCCATGCTGAGAAAAACCGTGCTGAAACATTTTCCTCCGATGAAGAGCATCATGACCATGCAGGTTATGCGCAGAGTAGCTACAGAAGAGCTTTTCAACATCTCCCAGTTTAAGGCTTTATTGAAGAGAGCCAGAAAAAAAGCTCCAAGCACACCCATGCCTGCTGCTTCTGTGGGAGTGGCAATGCCCAGAAGGATCGTTCCCATTACCAGAAAAATTAGCGCCAGTGGAGGAAGCAAAGATTTAAGAGTCATAGCCAATTTTTGGGAAGTTGTATACCTGGATGATTCTTCCTTTGATATGGGGGGACCAAGGGATGGATTAAGAGTGCAACGTATGAGTATGTAGAAAAAATACAGCCCTGATAAGATCAGACCTGGTATGACGGCTCCCGCGAAGAGATTTCCCACCGAGGTTTCTTTAAGTCCGGTCAACCCACCGTAAACAACCATCATAATGCTGGGAGGGATGAGGATGCCAAGTGTTCCCGCCGCGCATATGATTCCACTCGTGAGTTCCTTCTGATAGCCCTTCTGCAAAAGGGCGGGTGTTGCTAAAAGCCCCATGGCAACAACAGATGCTCCAATAATACCTGTTGTTGCGGCAAAAACTGTGCACACTACAACCACGGCAAGCCCCAGGCCTCCACGGATACCACCAAGGACGATGTAGAGCGCATCAAAAAGCTTTTTGGCAACTCTTGACTTGTCCAGGAGTTGCGCCATGAAGATGAAGAGAGGTATCGCTACGAGAACGTAGTTGTTCATAATGCCCCAGGCGTTATTAACGAACAGGTCAAATAAGGCTGGAACATTAAAGCCATTATCTATTAATCCGAAAATCGTAGCAACCCACATCAGGGTAAAGGCTAGAGGGTGCCCGAAAGCAATAGCAATGATAAGAGCAACAAACATTAACAGGGTAAGAATCTCCGGACTCATCAATGCTATCTCCTGGATAATTTTCGGTATTCTTGAACTTTCTCAATAAGCCTTAAAACACCTCGAAACCACAGGAAAAAGAAACCAAGAGCCATAAGTCCTTTTATGGGGTAGATGGGCGGAGCCCAGCTTGTTGAGTTGAGTTCGTTCTGGATTGTTGAAACATAAGCAAACTTAAAAGACCAAACCATTAAAAGAGTCATTAGCGGGATAAACATTAGACCGTAGGTAAGAATTTCCATAAGAGCTTTAGTCTTTTTGGAAAATCTGGAAGTGACTATATCAACTTTCACGTGGCCTTCGTAATGCTCCGTATAGCCAAGTCCCAGCATATAGTGGATTCCGTATAAAAAGGTTGTCAGTTCAAATCCCCAGATGCTGGGAGCGTTAAAAACATATCTTCTTATAACTTCCTGAACGACAACCAGAACCAGGGGGATGATAAGGAGCGAAGAAACTTCTCCCGTCCAGATAAAACAGTTCAGGACTTTTCCTGACAAATCCTTACCCTTTTCCATGATTGACCCTCATTGAGAGTTTCAGGAGAGGGAGCAACCCTCCCCTGATGAAAGACTTATTCGGTTGTGCGTCCCGATATGTAAATATCGTAGGGCCAGGGAGTAGCACCGCTTCTGGCATCGCGCCAATCGGCAAATTCCTTTATAAAAGCTTCCTGGCTTTCAAGAACTTTCTTCACATCCGGATGTTTTTCTTTGAGCGAGTCGAGATACTCTTTGGTGGTTTTTCTGAAGGATATGAGAGCTTCTTTGTTCATTTTCACAATTTCGATTTTCTTTTCTTTAAATCTTCTAATTGCTTCTGCGTTAAGGCTGTTTATCCAGTTATAAGCCCAGAGCTGAGTCTCTTTGGCAGCAATATCAACGATCCATTTAAGATCTTCAGGCAAGCTGTCCCACGCTTTCTTATTGAAGAAGACAGCACACTGAATCCCCGGTTGATGCACACCGGGCTGGATTGCATATTTTGTGATTTCATCAAACCCCATAGGATAATTGATCGCCGGGGAGGAAAACTCAGCCGCATCAATTACACCTCGTTCCAGAGCAAGATAGATTTCGCCTCCGGGAAGAGGACTGACCGACGCTCCAAGCATGTTGAGAATGTCCATATACCACCCGACAGTTCTGACTCTAAGCCCTTTGAAATCTTCCATTTTTTCGGCTCTTTTATTTGAAAAGAGACCCATTTCCTGTCCCAGCTGTCCGCAGGGAAGCGCATGCAGTCCGTAGCGACCGTAGAGTTCTTGCATCATCTCAAGACCACCCTTTTCATAGAGCCATATATTGTAGCCTTCTCCATCAAGGCCGAAAGGCACGGAGCCGAAGGCAACGAAAGCTTCATTTTTACCCTTCCAGTAGCCGGGCCAGTCATGTCCCACTTCGGCTGTGCCCTGAACAACGGCATCAAAGGTTTGCATAGCCGGCACAAGTTCACCCTCAGAGTAGGGTCTTATGTCCAGACGACCTCCTGATGCAAGTCTCACGCTATCACAAAAATGAACAGCGATGTCGTAAAAGAGAAGCCCTTTGGCCCATGGCATAACCATTTTCCATTTAAACTTTTGAGTAGAAGGCTGAAATTCAACTTTTTTTGCTATTTCGTGACGCTTATCGACACCGAATTTTTCTCTTTTTTCCGCCTTTTCCGCCATTGAAGGATTCAAACCAAAAAGGAAAACAAGGGCTATAAATGTGGTCAGGGATAAAACTTTTCTCATGGTTAACCCTCCTTTTTGTTAAGGCATTTATAAGGCTTTGCCCGGGTAGGCACTGATGCCGATTGATGTCTGACCATTGGACTGACATCCTTTCCTTTAGACATGGAAGCCGCAAAACATTGTTATTTATGGTTGCCATTCGAATGAATAGTCTATATGATAGAGGGTGTCAAGAAAGAAGTTACAGTGGTTATACCATAATGACATAAGACCATCTGGAGGATTCGATATGTCCGAAAAGGCTTTAATCAAAGATCTGAAGACAATGTTAGGAAACGACAGAGTTCTCACCGCCCCAGAAGATAAGGTAGCCTACTCCTATGATGCAGCAGTTGTTGAACAGGTCATACCAGTTGCAGTGGTTCAGCCCGAAAGCGAAGAAGAAATGGGCATGGTAGTTTCCTACTGTCACCGAAACAGTATTCCCCTCACAGTCCGCGGCGCAGGAACAAACCTGAGTGGCGGAACCGTGCCCCATGAGAAGGGAATCGTCCTCCTTACCGGAAGGCTCAACAAAATTATCGAACTCAACACCGAAGACATGTATGCGGTGGTTCAGCCCGGAGTAATAACAGCTCATCTGGCTAAAGCCGTCGAAAAACAGGGTCTTTTTTACCCTCCTGACCCGGGAAGTCAGGCTGTATCAACCCTGGGAGGAAATGTAGCTGAAAATGCAGGAGGTATTCGGGGACTTAAATACGGAGTTACAAAAGATTACGTCCTGGGACTTGAATTCTTCAGCGCTGAAGGGAATTTAATCAAAACAGGGTCAAAAACGGTAAAATGCGTATCAGGTTATAATCTTGCGGGTTTGCTCGTCGGATCGGAGGGCACTCTGGGGGTTATATCGCGAATAACCCTCAAGCTCATACCTCAGCCCCCCGCCAGAAAGTCCATGATGGCACTATTTGCCGATATTCGTTCAGCATCCCAGACCGTTGCCGCCATCATAGCGGAAAAAGTAATTCCAGCAACTCTGGAGTTTATGGATAAATTTACCATTGATGCAGTGGAAAGGTTCAGCAGAGCAGGACTTCCAACTGATGTTGAAGCTATGCTTCTAATTGAAGTTGACGGCCATCCTGCCCAGGTTGAGGACGAAGCCGGGAAAGTTGAAAAAATTTGTCGGGAGTGTGGATTTATTAAAATTCGTGTAGCGGAAAGCGAAGAAGAAAGAAACAAAGTCTGGGAAGCTCGTCGCAGTGCTCTCTCCGCACTGGCTAAACTCAGACCCACGGTGGTTCTCGAAGATGCAACGGTGCCCAGAAGCAAAATCCCCAACATGGTGCAGGCTATACAAAAAATAGCAGAGGAATATGATGTTAAAATCGGCACATTCGGTCATGCAGGAGATGGTAATTTACATCCAACAATTCTCACGGACAAACGCAACCATGAGGAATGGAAAAGGGTCGAAAAAGCCGTGGAAGCTATTTTTGATGCAGCGCTAAAACTTGGTGGGACTCTTTCTGGAGAGCATGGAATTGGCATAGCTAAGGCGCCGTTTCTATCAAAGGAGATAGGAAGGGACTCTATCTCTTACAGCATGCGTATAAAAAGGGCTCTGGATTCCCGCAATATACTTAATCCCGGAAAAATTTTATGGCTTAACGGTTCATATAGGGAGTAGCAAATGGCATCAATAACTAGATTGATTACCATGCTTGAAGGTCTTGAAGAAGATCTCATCGTCTGTATGCGCTGTGGTATGTGTCAATCTGTTTGTCCACTTTATAAAGAAACAAGACTGGAAACCGATGTAGCCCGCGGAAAACTGGCAATTATTGATGGGTTAAAAAAGGCGCTGTTTGAAAAGCCCGATGGAGTAGCCGAAAGGTTACATAGATGCTTGCTTTGCGGATCCTGTCAGGCTCAGTGCCCCAGTGGTGTAAAATCCATAGAAATCTTTCTGAAGACAAGAGCAATCATTGAAGAATACAGGGGACTTTCGCCCCTGAAGCGATTTATTCTCAGAAAGATTCTTTCAATACCGGAACGGTTTCACAGGGTTCTAGATATTGCAGCTAAGTGTCAGAAAATCCTGTTTAAAGAAGCGGATCCCGTCGTGGGAACATCCTGTTCCAGAATTCCTCTACCCCTAATCGGAAAAAGACATATAAAACCGCTTGCTCCTGAACCCTTTCATGAAAAGCTACCTTCATTTTATCGCCCGGCGTCAAATGGCCCTACGGTAGCGGTATTTACCGGATGTCTTATCGACAGAGTTTTTCCCTCTGTTGCGGAATCCACAATCAGAATCCTGGAAAAAAAAGGTGCAGGAATATACCTTCCCGAAAATCAGTCATGCTGTGGTATCCCTGCTCTTTCAGCAGGAGATAGATCTACCTTTGATGTTCTCGTCATGAAAAATATCGGAGTTTTCTATGGCGAGAAGTATGATGTGCTCGTTACTGCTTGTGCCACATGCACGGCTGTGATAAAAGAAATATGGCCAATTATGATGGAAGGAGAAACCCCTGCCTTGGTCGACAAAGTAAAAAGTTTATCTCAAAAGACGATGGATTTAACAGAATTTCTTGTTAAATACGGCTACATAGAAAACTCTGGAAAATTTCATAACCGGGCAAAGGCGACTTACCATGATCCCTGCCATTTGAAGAAATCTCTTGGCATATGGAAAGAGCCCAGAAAAATCCTTGATTCTTTGCCGAATTACGATTTTGTTGAGATGCTGGATTCTGATTCGTGTTGTGGGCTTGGTGGAAGTTTCGGTCTTGAGTATGGTAATCTATCTGAGAAAATAGGATTAAAGAAGGCACAGAACGTTATCGATTCCGGTGCAGATGTAGTTGCAACTGCATGTCCTGCCTGTATGATTCAGTTGTCTGATATGCTTTCTAGAATTGGGAACGGCAAACCAGTAAAACACATAATTGAACTTTATGCGGAGAGCCTATGACACTGCCATCAATACCTCTAAAGCCCATTAAACCCAGGAAAATTTCCGATCAGGTGTGTGACCAACTGATGGAGTTAATATATCGAGGTTATCTGAAGTCTGGTGAAAAGCTCATGTCTGAGCGGAGTCTGGCTGAGGTGCTGGGAGTAAGTCGTCAGACGGTAAGGGAAGCCATAAACAGGCTGGTCGCTATGGGGTTGCTTGAACACCGTCAGGGTCAGGGAACCTTCGTCCGTCACCCCGCTAGAGCGGAACGCAATCCTTTTCTTGAAGCTCTTGACATAGACAATGCGTCCCTTGTTGAGATTCTGGAGGTAAGGATGGGTCTTGAGTGTAATGCGGCATCTCTTGCGGCTTTGAGAGCTGATGAAAGGGATATTGAGTTCCTTAAAGAAAGTCTTGAAGAGATGAAAAAAGACGTGGAATCTGGCGGGTTGGGACATGAGGCAGATGTGTCTTTTCATATGGCCATTTCTTATGCAACCAAAAATCCAGTTCAGGTAAGAATCATGCGAAGTATGTATGATATTCTGTTTTTCGGCATTAAGCAGAATCTGCAGGGTCTTTACAAAAATCCAAAGAACATCGAAATAATAATATCCCAGCACAGAGCAATCTTTGAAGCTATTCAGAATAGAGATCCCGAACGAGCGGAAGAGGCTATGCGGCAACATATAACTTTTGTGAGGGACTACTTCGCAAAGAAACCGGAAATCATTTTGTCAGAATCAGGAGTATGATAGAAGGGCTATTTTTCATATTCCTTTTTCTCATAATAGGAGAAGCTATTTCAAAAGCGGCCGATTTGCCTGTGCCAGGTAATGTAATTGGTATGGTGCTCTTGACCTTTTCTTTAAGCAGGGGTTGGGTAGATATTTCAAAAGTGAAAGGAGTTGCTGATATTCTTGTAAAAAATCTTGCCCTTCTTTTTGTTCCGCCTGGCGTTGGACTTATGGTCTATTTTGATCTTTTAAAGAAAGAATGGCTCGCAATTTCAGTATCGTGGTTTTTGAGCACATTTGTGGTGCTTGGTGTGGTAGGTATTGTGCAAAAAAAGTTTGATGACAAGAGGAGACAAGGTGATTAGCTTTCTGGAAACTCACGCCTTTTCTATTTTCATAACCGTTGCTGTATTCTTCTTATCTCAGAAAATATATCTTCGCTTTAAGTATTTCTGGCTAAATCCTGTAATGATTTCCATAATCTTCCTGATGATATATATAAAACTCACAGGAATACCCTATTCAACTTATTTCGAGGGAGGCAAAATCATCAGTTTCTTCCTGGGACCATCTGTTGTGGCTCTGGGAGTCCCACTTTACCTGCAGTTAGAGGAAATAAGAAAGAGAGGCATTTCAATTTTAGTTTCAATTCTGGTCGGAAGCATATCTGGAATTATAAATGCCGCAGGTCTTGCGTTTTTTATGGGCGGCAGCAGAGAAGTAATTGTTTCTATAGTCCCAAAATCGGTAACAACTCCCATTGCTATGGGCATATCGGAAAAACTGGGAGGTATTCCCTCTTTAACGGCTGCCATTGTTATTGCAACAGGAATTCTGGGAGCCGTAATGGGACCGGTGTTTCTCAGGCTACTTAAAGTAAAAAATGGTGTGCCCTTTGGTCTCGCCATGGGAGCTGCATCTCACGGGATAGGAACTTCACGAGCCATAGAAGAAGGAGAAATTGAAGGTGCAACCGGAGGACTTGCAATATGCCTTAATGGTGTTGCAACAGCTATTCTGACGCCCATTTTTATAAAAATTTTCCCTCTATAATTGGGTCGTGAAGGAGTAATCTTTTATGTCTTTTGATGAAAAAAGACGGTTTTTTTAATACTATTTTTCAAAATTTGAAGTAGATAATCCCTCCGATTTGCATCAATCCACTGGAATCCTGGTTCCTTCCTAAACCATGTGAATTGACGTTTGGCGTAGCGCTTTGTCTCTAGCTGGATGTCTCTTATGGCGTCGTCAAGGCTCATGCGTCCTTCAAGGTGTTCGATGATTTGACGATATCCTATGGATTGAAGGGGCTTAAGGTCGGGCGAATAACCCATGTTGAGTATCTTTATTACTTCTTCGCATAGTCCCCGCTCTATCATTTCAAGCACTCTAAGTTCGATTCGTTTAGCAAGTTCTTGTTTATCTCGATACAGGAAAATCTTTACGCTGTGGTAACGTTCTGAAGCAAAACGATGCTGTTTTTGAAAATATGAAAGGGGTTTTCCGGTAAGGAGGAAAACTTCGAGTCCTCTGAGGATACGCTGAGTGTCGGAAGAGTGAAGTGATGCGGCTAATTCAGGATCTACTTTCCGAAGTTCCTGGTAAAGAGTCGCCAAACCATCTTCCTGTAGTCTGAGTTTCAATTCCCGGCGGATTTGATCTTTTCTGCTATGATCATCATCAGGGATCTGGCAAATACCTCTTGTGAGAGCTCTTATGTAAAGCCCTGTTCCTCCAACCACGAGAGGCACCACGCCTCGATTCCAGAGTTTCTGGATTACATCATCAGCCATTTCCTGATAGGTTCCGGCGTCGAAATTTTCATCAGGGTTAACGACATCAATGAGATGATGGGGAACCAGACGCCGCTCCTCTTCCGTTGGTTTTGCCGTTCCGATGTCCAGAAAGCGATAAACCTGAAGAGAGTCAGCATTTACGATTTCCATGCCGAAGGCTTGAGCAATCTCAAGCGCCACTTCGGTTTTTCCCACGGCTGTCGGTCCAGAAAGGATGACAATGAATTTTCCGGAAAGCTTCATAGGCTCCGCCCAAAACGCCTGGCTATTTCCTGTTCTGTGATGATAATCCACGCAGGACGTCCGTGAGGACAGGTGAGCACCTGGGGATTACGGTGGAGTTCATCCATCAGCCAGGAAATGGTTTCGCGGTTTATTGGAGTTCCGGCTCTTAGAGCTCTATGGCAGGCTACAGTGCTTGCAAATCGTTCAAGTAGTCTTGCCTCTTGACTCTGGGTTTCGTCAAGTCCGGTTCTTATAATTTCGCCAAGTATATCTTCGTGCCGGATTCCTGTATCAACTGCCGGGACGGCTCGAACAGCAACCGAGTCGGTTCCAAAGGGTTCCACCTCATAGCCCAGAAGACGAAGATCGGATCGCCTGCTTTCGATCATTTCGACCTCTTCGGGAAGCAGAGAAAGCAGGAACGGGATAGCAAGCTGTTGAGATGGAAGAGGCAGGCTCTGGGAGATAAGTCTGTTGTAAATGATGCGTTCATGGGCTGCGTGAAAATCAATAAGCACAAGACCCGACGGCGACGAACAAACAATGTAAGTGTTGTTTATAACTCCCAGGACGGTAAGGGAAGGAAGTTCGAGCTTATTTTTGGCAGGTTGAGAGGAAGTTACAGGAGGGGGTAAGGTATTTTTCCGTTCGGTAATTTCGGGATCGAGCAAAGGAATATCTTTTTCTTCGGAACTGTGAAGATTGGTTGTAAAAGGGCTGAAGTCGAATTTTTCCGTTGGTAGGGGGAGATCTTCTTTGCTTTCTCTGAAAGATGTTGAAATAAGGATTTGGGCTTTTGGTTCTTCGTTGAGGCAAATACCAGAGTGGGAAGCGGATGTAGTTGAAATTGAAGCATCCAGTAATGGTGCAAGCAGAAAGGGAGATTTTTTTTCATGCCCGGTTCGTCCTTCCATAATGGCGTCTTTAATGAGAGCGATTATAGCCCCGGTGTTTTTGAACCTTACTTCCTGTTTTGTGGGATGCACGTTTACATCCACGTCCTGTGGATTCATTTCGATAAATAGCACCACAAACGGAAAGATTCCTTCGGGGACAAAAGATCTGCAGGAATCTCGAATGACCTTCTGTATGAGAGCGTCTCTAAAGGGTCTGCCGTTTATGAAGAGAAAAATTGAAATAGGTGTGGGACGTCCTAGAGATGGATCCCCGAGATAACCTCGAACGGCTGTTCCATCTCTAGCGAGCTGGAAGGAAATCAAGCTTTGGGAAGCTTTAAGACCAAAGACCTGCGAAATACGCTCCCTGAGGTCTGATGTGGCGGGATAGTTGAAAAGCGGTTTTTTACCTTCGTAGAGTTCAAAGTGGACAAGGGGATTAGAAATAGCCAGTCGGCGAAATTGATCCAGAATATGCTGACGTTCGGTGTTTTCGGATTTAAGGAATTTTCTTCTCGCCGGGACGTTGAAGAAAAGATCACTAACGGTAACGGAACATCCCACAGGGCAGCCCACAGGTTCAACTGATTTTAGGGTTCCTCCTTCGGCGTAAACTCGAGTTCCCACGTCTTCTTCAGATGTTTTTGTGATTAGTTCAAAGCGGCTTACAGCGGCAATGCTTGCAAGAGCTTCACCGCGAAAGCCGTAGGAACTGATTCTATGAAGATCATCCACTGTTTTGATTTTACTTGTTGCGTGGCGTTCCAGAGCGAGCAAAGCGTCTTCTCTATCCATGCCTTCTCCGTTGTCCACTACGGAGATGAATTTAATACCTCCTCGCTCATAGCTGACAATGATGTGAGAACTTCCCGCATCGAGGCTGTTTTCCATAAGCTCCTTAACGACCGCAGCGGGTCTTTCCACAACTTCTCCAGCGGCTATATGGTGACAGAGAGCATCTGGTAAAATACGAATTTTTCCCATAGGTTTTTCCCTTGACTCATCAGAGTGTCATTTTTTTGAACATTTTATAATAAAATTTGTTGCATCTCCATAATATTCCCATTATATCCTGTTTCAAGCTAAAGTTCCGTGGATGGGGATTAGGGAGAAGAAAGAGTTTTTGGGGGTGGCTTTAAAGGGTTAAAAGCTCGAGAAAGGGGCAGAAGACATGGTAGAAGATCATGGCATTCTTCAGAAAACCGTGTGTTTTCTTGCCAACGCATTAGAAGCCCATACGGTTGCTTATGTAGATCATGATAAAAAGAATGGGGTTTTATCCTGTATCGCTTGTCATTCTCTTGGTGATTGTTTTCGCCGAGATATAATAATTCCAGTTGAGCAAAGCGGTATTTTGGGGGAGGTGCTAAGGCAGAACAGACTTGTAGAACATGGACGGCTCCCGAGCAAAAGTATTCATAGTTATGTGCCCTTCTACATGCCAAACCGTGAGGATCTTATTAAGGCTTTGTGTGTAATACCTATCGATTCTGGAAGAGGGCTTCTTTATGCCGATACAAAACAGAAATGGAATTTCGGCAGAAAAGAAATGTGCCTCATGCAAAATGCTGCAAACCTTATAGAGAAACTTATTGAAAATCTCGAGTATTCGTTGAATCACGATAAATACGTTGATATGCTCACCTGCTTCTATGAAACCGACGGTTTGATTGAATCGGCCAATTTGTTGAAGCCACAGACTCTGGATGCTCTGCTTGGTAAGATTTCTAATTTTACCGGTGCTGATTGGGTGTTTTTGGTAAGTCGAGATTTGCCCGGAGGACAGATTCAAATTAGGTCTTCTTTTCCAGCTTTTTCTTTGCCTTACAGCAAGAAGAAAATTTCTGGCGGATTGGTTGATTATGTCTTCGGCAGAAAAAAATTGACAGTGATTTCTAAGTTTAATGGAAAACGGTATGGAAATCATTTCCTCTTTGCGCCTGGAGAACCAATTCCCCGTGAAGGATCTTTGCTTGGGTTATACGGCACAACGGCAGGGAGTGAATGGGTGCTTGCGTTGCTTTCCAAAACAGGACGATTATGGGATTCAGACGACGTTTATACCGTGGACAGAATATTCAGACATTTCCTGATGGCAGTTGATAGGTTTGTTTTGCAGGAAAAGTGCGAACATCTTCTAAAGTATGATTGCTTCACAGGACTTTTACACATTAGAGCCTTTGAAGAATATGTTCAATCATGTTTTTCACACGCTGTTGGTAATAACTACAACTTGACTCTTGTTGTTATACAATGGGAACCCTATTTGAAGCTTTGCAGCATGGTTATGCCTTCGGAGTTGTCGCTCATAAATCACAGGATCGTGAACGCTTTACAGAAAGAAGTGCTTGGTGAGCGTGCAATAATTGGGCATCTTGGGGAAAATCGGCTTGGTATTCTTCTGGAGCAGGTCAATTCCTTCGATATTAAGAAGTGCGAATATTTTCTACACAGGCTCGGATTGGGAAAAGAGTTTGGCTGTCAGATAGAGTTTTATTCTGGGATGGCCAGGTATCCTCAAGATTCAAGCAATGTAACGGAGTTGTGGGGAAAAGCTTACCAGTCTTTAAGGGAGAGAATTGAGGGAAGGTTGTCTTCCACTGTTACCGCTTACGACGAAGCGGCTATTGATGTGCTTGTAAGAAGAGATCTTGCTCGCCTTGCGTAGTTCTTAGTTTCCACCATGTCTTCGTAAGTAAAGTTTTTGTTTCTACAGGCAAAGAAAGAATTGTTGTGATAGAGCGGTTCTCTGGCTAAATCGAAGGAAGAAATACGACAAGCTTCTTCCCATAGTTTGGTTCCGGGGAGAGGGGAGTATTCTGCAATAAAAGGAAGAACTTCCTGTTCTGCCACAAAATCTACGGCAAACCGAACATCTTCTGGCTTTTGACCTGGAACACCGCAAAGAAGATATACTCCGATCTGGTAAGTGGTAAAACCGACTTTTTTCAGAATTTTTACGGCTTTTATAAATTCACGGTTTTCAACCTTATTCCCCCAGGTTTTTTGATGAACCGGGGATGAAGTTTCCAGCCCCAGGCGTATGGTTTTAAAACCTGCTGCGAAAAGAAGTTCGCTTTTTTCCTCGTCAATGGCTCTTATGTGAATTGCGTTGGGGGTGTGGAATCTGAAAGAACGTCTCTCGCTGATGAGACGTCGCAGGAGAGGTGCTACACTCTGCCAGCCATAAATAAGCAGAGCATCGTCATAAAAGGCGAAGTCGCAGACGTTTCGGTTATTGAGCATCATAATTTCTTCGTAGAGACTTTCGGTTGAGCGGATGGCCATTTTTGGCTGCAATGCAGACGATGCACAGTAAGGGCAGGAAAAGGGGCAGCCAACACTGGCAAGAAGCACTCCGTAGAAGAGCTTTTCGTAGGCTTTCCAGAAAGGATGCGGAAAGCGAGATAAATTCTGCCATTGATCTCTGTTTCTGATTGTAATTCCAGCTTCTTTTTCCAGGATGTCTGGAAGATGGTTTGTAGGGTTGTCTATGACTCGATCGGCTCCAGAAAACTGAATGGCATGTTCTTTACATAGTTTGGCGTAGATTCCTCCAAGCCAGACGGGCACATCGGGGAAATGCAGTTTTAGCCGCTCTATGGTTTGCTGAACCCCGGGATACCAGTAAGTCATGATGGAAGTGACCATAATAAGTCGAGGTTTTTCCGGAAGTTTTGTGAGTATTTTGTCAAAGATATCTTCAGTTATGCCGTAACGATAATAGGTTCTCGGAAAGCCTTTGTAAGGCTCGGGCGGATCGATTGGTCGTTTGGGATACTTTCCTGTGCCGTAAAATCTATCCTGTCCGGGGATAACGTTTTTTGCCTGTTGAGCTTTCCCGCGATCCATACAATCTAAAAGCACCACGTCGTGCCCGCTTGATGATAGCAGAGATCCGATAAAAAGTAGTCCCAGCGGTTTTGCCCAGAAATCATAGGCTGCAAAATCGGTAACCCAGGGATTTACAAGCAGGATCAGTGCCACTTTTTATTACCGTTTGTCTAAACCGCTTCAGAAAGATTTCCTGCCTAACAGCACGGTCTTACCTTTTTTCCAGAAACCACTTTACGGTTTTAGCGATTCCTTCGGGGAAATCGGTCCATGCAGAAAACAACTTACTGATGGAGCTATTATCGAGAACGCTAACTTCTAGATCTCCCGGTCTGGGATTTTCAAAATTGATTGTTGGACGGCAATTTAGAGTGTTAGCTATGGCTTCGAGCACTTCCATGGTGGTTTTTCCCGTTCCTGTAGAGACGTTAAAAACTCCTTCAAGCCGCTGAGAAATCACCAACCTGTGGACATTTACCACATCATCTACGAACACATAATCCCGGATGCAACCAACATCACCTTTCGTGCGGCGTGCAAAAACAGTTACAGGCTTTTCATTTATAAGCCGCTCTGTAAATATAGCCACAACACCGGCTTCTCCGAAAGGATCCTGTCTGGGACCGTAAACGTTAGCATAACGCAGCACCGTGAAGGGCAAGCCAAACTGGGCGTTATAGACTTTCAGGTAGATTTCAAAAGACGCTTTTGCTGCAGCATAGGGGCTTTTGGGGTTAAGAGGCCATTCTTCTTGAGCAGCCTCGCCTTCGGGCACTTCACCGTAAATTGCTCCCCCGGTGGAGGCAAAGATGAAGTGACTTACACCTGTGGCAACGGATGCATCAAGCACGTTTACTCCCCCCACGACGTTTACAAGAGCGTCAAAAGCCGGGCGTTCCATGGATATTTTTACCGAAGCCTGAGCCGCCTGGTGGGAAACGATGGATGGTCTCCAGGTCTTGAAAACTTCAAAAACCAGGTCGCGGTCTGTAATGTCTCCTTCAAAAATTTTTATTTTATCAATGATTTCTGAAAGATTTTCCAGCTTTCCTGTGCCGAAATTGTCCAGCACCGCCACTTCGTAACCGTTTCGGACGAGATTATCCACTATGTGGCTTCCTATAAAACCTGCTCCGCCTGTTACTAACACTCGATTTGCCACTGTTAACCTCCGGTTGCTTAATTTTAAAAATAGTTTGACACGCAATAACAGCCGGTTTAACTTTTAGTGAACTGACTATGGCAGGAAAGGCGGAGAAAGTGTAGAAAAATTTTATTTGGGCATCGATGCCCTTACCAGCAGGCGGTTATGATGTTATCTTCGCTTCGTTTTGAAATTTTCTGGGGGAAGCAGGTGAGTGCGCCGGCATTTGGACTCTCACCTAGGAAAAAATATTTTTCGGTTGTCCGTATCAGGAGTTTGGATGACTAAGGGAAGTCATTATTTTTTGCTTTCTGATTCGGAGCCGAAGGGTCTTTTGTATTTAGAAATGAAGCGAAGATTTCTTTGCTCCCTCTGGGGAAGGCGTCGGAGGGGGATTATAATTACGCCCGATTCTGCTTGGAAGCGACAAATTTATCTGAGGAGGGAACACTGATGGGAACAAAGATGTTTTCAGAGTCTGCCATCGAACGGATTGAGCAGGAATACAAAGAATGGCTTCATGAGTATGAGAAGGCTTTGCAGAAGCTTCCTGAGCGGCTGGAAAGGTTTTCAACGGTTTCTGACATGGAGGTGAAGAACCTATATACGCCGCTTGACATCAAGAATAAGGATTTCATGGAAGACATAGGCTTTCCCGGTTGCTATCCTTTCACCAGAGGCGTTCAGACAACGATGTATAGAGGACGACTCTGGACGATGAGAATGTTTGCCGGGTTGGGAACGGCCGAACAAACTAACGAGAGATTCCACTATCTCATTGACCACGGTGAAACCGGCCTGAGTGTAGCCTTTGATTTTCCTACTCTAATGGGTTATGACACCGATTCTCCCCTTGCTCGAGGTGAATGTGGACGTTGTGGTGTTGCTATTGACACCATAGATGACATGCAGAGACTCTTTGCGAGAATTAACCTTGAGGAAGTTACTACGTCCATGACCATTAACCCGCCAGCTTCGGTCATATGGGCAATGTATATTGCCAATGCTGAGAATGAAGGCTACTCAAGAAAAAAGCTGGGTGGAACCATCCAGAACGACTGTCTTAAAGAGTTTATAGCTCAGAAGACCCTTATGCTTCCTCCGGAACCAAGCATTAGGCTGGTTGTGGATACTGTAGAATTTGGCACTCGAGAGGTGCCTCGATGGAACACCATAAGCATCAGCGGTTATCACATCCGCGAAGCCGGTGCTACGGCGGTCCAGGAGCTAGCCTTTACTATCTATGATGGTATTACTTATGTGGAAGAATGTATCAAGCGCGGGCTCAATGTGGACGACTTTGCAGGCAGACTTTCCTTTTTCTGGAACTCCCATATAGACTTTTTTGAAGAAATAGCCAAGATGAGAGCTGCCCGCCGTATGTGGGCTCGCATTATGAAAAATCGCTTCAAAGCTCAGAATCCTAGATCAATGATGTGCCGTTTCCATGTTCAGACAGCAGGATGTTCTCTGACGGCGCAAGAACCTTACAACAACATTATTCGCACAACTACCGAAGCTCTAGCTGCTATACTTGGAGGCTGTCAGTCGCTCCATACCAATTCTCTTGACGAAGTTTACATGATTCCCAGCGAATTTGCTGTTAAGATCGCTCTTAGAACTCAGCAAATCCTTGCCTATGAAGTAGGAGCGGCGAATGTTATTGATCCTCTTGCAGGTTCCTATTATCTCGAGGCTTTAACTGATCGGATGGAGGAAGAAGCTAACGAATATATTCGGAAGCTTGACGAAATGGGTGGCATGGTAGCGGCCATAGAAAAGAACTATCCACAGATGGAAATAGCTGAAAGTGCCTATCGCTTCCAGCAACAGGTGGAGCGAGGTGAAAAGGCCATTATTGGAATCAATATGTTCCCCTCCGAGATCCCACCGCTTGAAGTTCTCAAGATCGATCCGGAAATTGAGCGGCTCCAGATCGAGCGGCTCCATAAATTCAAGGAGAAACGCAATAAGGTTAAACTTCAGAAGGCTCTTGACGAACTTCGCCGCCGCTGTGAAGGGAAGCCCTGTTGGGAGAATAATGTTATGCCGGCTCTCATCGAAGCGGTTAAAGCTGGAGCTACGGAGCAGGAATGCTGTGATGTCTATCGAGAAGTTTTTGGCACTTATACCGATCCTGCATCGTTTTAAAAAGTGGAGGAGGAACATAAGATGGGAAATGAAAGAAAACTCAGAATACTTGTTGCAAAGCCGGGACTGGATGGACACGATCGAGGTGCACGAATTATAGCCAGGGCATTGAGAGACGCAGGATTTGAAGTGATCTACACGGGATGCCATCAGACTCCAGAACAGATTGTCCAGACCGCTCTGCAGGAAGATGTGGATATGATAGGGCTTAGCATCCTTTCGGGGGCTCATAATTATTCATTCCCGCGCATTATGGAGCTTCTCAAGGAAAATAATGCTGAGGATATTGTTGTGGTCGGAGGAGGTATCTTCCCGCTTGAGGATATCCCGAAATTGAAATCCATTGGGATTAAAGAAATCTTTACGCCTGGTGCAAAACTTGAAGACATCATAAAATGGGTCAGGGAAAACGTTAAGCCTAGAAAGGTAGCGGCTTAGGAAGCAAGAGCAAAAGCAGGGGCGTAGCAGCACACTGCGCCCCTGAAATATTAATGCGAACGATTGAAGATGCAAACTAGCGAGAGCTAGACAGTTTTTAAGCCTATACGGCGAATTAAATAACAAAAGAGGTGTTCTCATGGAGATAGTGGATCAAGTATTGAGAGGAGATGTTCGAGCGGTCGCTCGACTTCTTAGAGATATTGACGATCAGATTCCATCTACCAGGAGTATCCTTAAGGAGCTTTATCCTCACACAGGTAAGGCATACGTAATAGGATTTACTGGTCCTCCTGGAGCAGGAAAGTCCACCCTGGTTGATCAGATAACGGCTTACTACCGAAAAATTGGAAAAACTGTGGCGATCATTGCTATAGATCCTACCAGTCCATTCAGTGGAGGCGCCATCCTTGGTGATAGGATTCGCATGCAGAGGCATTTTCTCGACAAGGATGTCTTCATCAGGAGTGTGGCAACTCGAGGTCATTTTGGTGGGCTGACTAAATCGACTCACGATATGATTACAGTCTTTGATGCTATGGGAAAAGATATAATCGTTGTAGAGACTGTAGGAGTTGGTCAGGGGGAAGTGGAAATTGCCGATTGTGCCCACACAACCATAGTAGTGAGTGTTCCAGGTCTCGGGGACGATATCCAGGCCATTAAGGCTGGAATTATGGAAATTGGAAACATCTTTGTGGTTAATAAGGCTGATCGTGAGGGTGCCAAGAAGACCGTTCAGGAACTTCGGAATCTTCTTGAAATGGGAAGGCGATTCAGGATGGACATCGGGGAAGCCGACGATTGGGAGCCCCCCATCGTGGAAACTCAGGCTCACAAAGGCATAGGTATCGAAGAATTGTGTGAAGCTATTGATCGTCACCGTGCCTACCTAACCACTCAAAAACCAGAACAATTTCGGAAAGTTATGCTTAAACGCACGCTTCATCAATTTTCTGAAACTCTAAGGGATGAACTTTTCAAAGAGATGGTAAGGCGTATTGAAAGGCGGGGAGAAAGCCTTGAAGCTATAGCAGAAAAGATTTTCCAGAAAGAACTTGATCCTTACTCTATTTCCAGACAGCTTATTAGAGAAGAATTCGTTCAGCCCGATGATCAATAAATTAAGTGATAATAACCTTCTCCTTTTATAATTCTGCCATTTATCCCTGCCCGCAATAGTGTTAAAAAGATTTGTGTAAGGGGCGCACTTTGGGTGGGTGCGCCCGCTTATGTTTCTATAGCCATTCTCGCAGGATAGGAAAATGGGAATGTAAATTATCATTTTGCAAGAATACAGGTTAGGAACTGAGTAGTCAGGATGATATCTATTCCCAGTGCTCCACCATGGTTTTCGGAAAAGCTGGCCAGGAATGCTTTAGAAGCTGGATGTGTTCTAAATGATGAGCAAATTAAGCTTTTGCGGCTTCACGCTGAATGGGTATTTTTCTGGAATAGGGTTACAAACCTTACGGCAGTGGAAACCTGGGAAGATCTTATATTTAAGCATTACCTTGATGCGATTATTCCGGCGTGCCGATGGCTTCCTAGGGTTGGGCGAGTCCTTGATATAGGATCTGGAGCCGGTTTTCCTGGCATCCCCATAAAGATTTTTTCGCCAGAACTTGATGTTACCCTTTGTGAACTTCGCAGGCGTAAGGCTAGTTTTCTTAAAAGCTTTATAGCTTATGCGGGGTTGAAGAATATTAGAGTCGAGCAGTTGAAATGGCAGGAAGCGATTAAACAGGAATCTGAAAAGTTTGATCTTGTTACTGTCAGAGCGCTAAAGCTGGAACATAAGGAAATAGAAGGTCTTTTCAGAGAAGGGCTCAAAGATGGAGGTGTTATAGCTTGTTGGAGCACGCCTCACCTTGCTGAAAAGAGCCTTTCAAGAGGGATATTGGAATATGAATGGGAAAAAAGCATAACCACGGATTTGCTCTTTTACTCACTTCCGGGCGGGATTGAAAGGGTAGTAGTGCTGTTCAAGAAAAGATAACATATTTGAGCGTTTAAGTTGCAAATTATTTGCGGTTTTGTAAAAGATGGTGGAAGAAATGCGAAAGCTGTGCGATATTATTATATTGGAGCTTGAAGAAATATAAACCGAGTTGCAGGGCTTAAAAATAATGAACTGGCAGCGAGATAGGAAGACAGAGCAAAAAGATAAAGTGCTCATCGTGGATGATGATCCTGTAGTGGGTTCCTTTCTTGCTCATACAATAAATTCCAGAGGTTATGAAGCGGTTTATTACCAGAATCCTATAGAAGCTCTTTATCATGCTCAAAAAGAAGCCTTTTCTCTGGCTTTTATCGACGTTCAAATGCCGGAGATGAGCGGACTGGAACTTATTTCTCTTCTTAAGCGCTACAATCCTCGCATAGAGATTATTATGGTTAGCGGATACGGGTCTCTTGATGATACCGTAAAGGCAATCAAAATTGGTATCTCCGATTATCTTAAAAAACCCTTTTCTGTGGACGAAATTTCCTTTTGTCTAAGTCATTTTGAAGAGCGAGTTCGCATTCGCAAGCAACTTGAAAAGACCGAGGAGAGATATTCGAGGTTGGTTGAAAATGTGCCTCTTATAATTTTTTCCATAAACCGTGATCTTCAGCTTACGTTTGTTAACAAAACTTTGGAAACCATTCTGGGTTATACTTCCGATGAAATTACAGAGGACGAAAGGTGGTTTGAGAGAATTGTTCATCCTGAGGATAGAGAGCGGTTGAGGAGATCTTTTTTGAGGTTTTTCGGGGGCGAATGCACCCCTTTCAAAGAGGAATGCCGTTTTATACATAAAAGTGGACATATTGTTTACACTCTGGTCCAATCTCTCCCACTTTATCTGGATAATTCAGGTGTCTGTGAGATGGATGGTATTGTAGTGGATATAACCGATCGAGTATTTTATGAGAAATCTCTTGTTCAAGGGGAAAAGCTCAAAACTCTTGGAGCTATTGCCACCGAAGTAGCTCATGAAATCCGCAATCCTCTAACATCCATTGGCGGGTTTGCCAGAAGAATCAAGAAAAAATATCCGGAATTGAAAGAAGCCGATATTATTTTGCAAGAAGTGCACAGATTAGAACAACTCTTAAACCGCATTAGACAATATCTACAGCCAGTGGAGGCTCGTCGAGCCTGCCTTAATGCTAACGAGATGGTTGCTCGCTGTTATGAACTCCTGTTGCCCGAAATGGAGCAGAAAGGGGTAGAGTGTGAACTTTCCCTTGGTCAATATATGCCATACATTTTCGTTGATCCGAATATGCTTCTTCAGGTCCTTATAAACCTTTTTAGAAATGCCATAGATGGATGTAAGTGCGAGAAGAAATTCAGAGTAATAACCTTTGCGACTGAAAACCACGTCCACATTCAGTGCATTACACCTTTACAACCCGGGGAAGAATTAAATTGTGAATCAGTGTTTTTGCCGTTTTCAGAGGGTGGTAAAAGCATTGGACTTCCTTTGTCTTACCGTCTTGTGAAAAATATGGGAGGGGTGCTAACTTGTTTTCAGGAAGGAAATTATGCAATATTTACAGCTACTTTCCCTGTGGCTCAGCTTGAAGAATGTAGCTTAAGGGGCGAAGATGATCCTCAGAAATTCCAAAAGCTTAGTTAGCATGGCAGAGTTAATGAAAAGGCGGCTTAGCTTGTGCTGAAAGCGATCTGAAAGCAGGAGCATTGTATGGACTTTTTTCAGGAAGGCGAATGGGTGCTTATAACTACTCAAAAAGGTAAGGACTGGTTGGTGCTTTTAAAAAAGGGAGCAGTCTTTTCCTGCCATTTGGGATCGATACACCACGATGAAATAATGACAAAAAGAGAAGGTGAATTCTGGGAAACTCCTTCCGGTACAAAACTTTTGTTTTTTCGTCCCGCTCTGACCGATTTCCTTTTCCACATCAAGCGTAGAACTCAAATTATGTATCCCAAAGACATCGGAGCAATTCTTTGTTACGGTGACATTCGTCCTGGTATGAAAGTGCTTGAAAGCGGGGTCGGATCTGGTGCTTTGACGATGTTTCTCCTGGCTTTTATGGGGGGGAATGGCAAATTGGTATCGGTTGAAAAACGACCCGAATTCGCCTGTCTAGCGAGAGATAATATTCAGAAAGTTTTTGGAGAAATACCTTCTTCATGGCAACTTGTTGTTGCTGACATTGAATCTCCTCCATTTGATACAACTTTTGATCGAATTATTCTTGACCTTCCCGAACCGTGGCGAGCCGTAGATAGCGCTTCAATGCTCCTTAAGGATGGAGGCATTCTTGTGAGCCTGAGTCCCCAGGTTGTTCAACTTCAGATGGTTGCGAGAGCCCTAAGAAAAAAGGGTTTCAGGTGTTTTCAAATCTTTGAGATTCTTAAACGAGACTGGCTTATAAATGAACATCGAACAAGGCCTGCCGATAGAATGATTGCTCATACGGGTTTTTTACTTCTTGCTCGCAAAACGGCAGATTTGTTTTGGACTGAAGAAGTTAGCGATGACGTAAGCGAAAATCACGATATTACAGTATCTTAGCTTGAACTGCTCCTAAAAATTTGAAAAAGACAATCAGCAGGGTTGACATCAGAAATCAAAAACCGAATTGATATGAAAAATAAAGCCTTATACCCTTTTCTTTGAGCAGTGCTCTTACTTGAGGCGATGTTTGGTAAGTTACAGCAATGAGTATGCGATCTCCAAGAAAAAGATGCTCTATTTTTGCAAGTTTCTTAAGAAAGTCTTCAACGTCTTTCTTTTTGAATTGAGTCTTACATTCACCTATTATCCAGATCTGCTTGTGTCCTTTATAACCCTTCCCAAGGATGTTGACTTCTTCATAACGTCCGGGTGCGATTTCCACGAAATCTCTTTTTAGCTCATCAGGATCAATCTCAATTCCCTCATCCTTTTTAAGCAACCGTGGAAGATGGGCAAAAGCTCGGTCTTCGAGGATATACCCAATAGTATGAGAAAGCCCCCCAAGTTCTTCTCTGGTTTTTCTGTGTTCCCCGACAAGCTTTTTTAGTTCTTCCTCGGTTTTCTTTTGAGCCTCAGCTAGTTCATTAAGCCTTTGTTCGGTTTTCTTTTGGGCTTCGGCTAGGTCATTGAGCCTTTCCTCGGTTTTCCTTTGAGCTTCCGCTAGTTCATTAAGTCTTTGCTCGGTTTTCCTTTGAGCTTCCGCTAGTTCATTAAGTCTTTGCTCGGTTTTCCTTTGAGCTTCTGCTAGTTCATTAACTCTCTGCTCAGTTTTCTTTTGAGCTTCCGCTAGGTCTTTAACTATTTCCCTCAGTTCGTTGAATTCTCTTTTGGTTACGGATTCCTCTCTTTGCCGTTCAATTTCTTCTACCAGAGTGATCAGGACGTCGCGCAGGTCGGGCGAAACTCTTTCTAGTTTTCGAAGAAATGTGCTACTTATCATTTTTAATTTCACCTCGGAAAGATTTTATACTGACGTTGACAGGATGTCTCTATCGCATTCACATTATAAGAAATTTTATGAAAGGGCTCAAGAGAGCCCGCATATTTTTGGGTATATGACATGCACTCTCCGTTAGATTTGGAGAATTTAGAACAGCTATTTTTTAGAATATGGAATTTACTTGGATGATTAAGGGTGAGTGTTGTTGCTCCTGTTGCAGTGCTCAAACATGTAAAGGAGACCGTATAGAGTTTTCATGTGGGGGACCTTAACTCCGAGCTTTTCGGCTTTTCTTACCGCATTACCCAAAATGGCCTCCACTTCCATGGGTCTTCCTGCTTCATAATCCAAAAGCATGCTTGTTTTGTATGGCTTCATGATTTTTGTGGCGTTGATATGTTCGTCCACAATGGATGGGCGGACCGGGCTACCGTCAGCATTAGCAATAGCGACCACTTCTTCCATAACCGCTCGAACTACAGACTCTATCGTCGGAGTTGAGACCATCTTGTCGGTCGTGCAGCCACCCGCAAGGACCGAAATAGGGTTGAAGGGCGCATTCCACACCAGTTTTTCCCATCTTGCCGTTATTACATCTTCGGTGACGTCGGCAGGAACTCCTGACGCTTTTAAAAGATCTACAAGCTTTTCGGCTGACGAGCTTTTTCCTTTTGGATAAAGCCCGATGACAAGCCTTCCGTAATCGGTGTGGTGGATCTCTCCTGGTGCTTTCCTTTCACAGCAGATAAAAGCGAGCCCGCTGAGAATTTCGTTTTCCGGGAAAGCTTCTGCCACGGGAAGTTCAATGTCAATGCCGTTTTGTATTAGGACTATCACTGTTTTGCTTCCCACAAAGGGACGAATAATGGAAGGAACATTGATGGATGGTAATACTTTTGTGCATACGATAACATAATCGTAAGGGGCTTCTACGGAAGTTTCCTTTACGGAGAACACCTTCGCTGGAAAGTAATGAAAATCTCCCCAGATGCTTTGGATTTTAACTCCGCTGGTTTTAATAACTTCATAATCGGAGCGACACAAAAGATCTACCTTAACACCGCTCTGGACGAGTTTCCCTGCGTAGAATCCACCGATAGCTCCACTTCCTACAACTAGGATCCTTAAGGACTTTGTCACCATATCCATTTTTCTCCCAATTTATAAAGTTATGATCTCATAACCTTCTGCAATAAATTTTCCAATACTTACATGTCCCATCATATCGGCTACCACAGGAAGTCCCGACGCTTCAACAGCTTCAAGAACTCCAAGCTTCTGCGAACAGGCTCGACAGACAGCCACTATAAGGTTGGCAGTTTTGGCTCTTAAATACAAGCTATGAAGGAAATGATCGGGTTTTTCCATTTCAGGAATCAGCTTTACACTTTCTCCTTCAACGATTATTTTTCCTTCGAGTCCTTTTTCGTACATATCAAGAGCATTTAGAAGCACATGAATGAAACACATTGGTTCACCTCGAAACGCACAAATAACCACTTTTTTCATAACATCTCCTCCTTTATTTCATGGCAGAGGCGTTTCCATCTAGAGTGGATGGAGCGACGCAGTCGCTGGATGTCATTCCAGTCTTGATATTTTTCCAAATCTGCATCTTCTGCCCACAATCCCAGTTTTTTCAAAACATCCAGATCCTCCTCGGTAATTTCTTCCACATTTTTGCCAAGTAAATCAACTCTGTGTTGTAGTTTCCTTAAAACTGAATAAGCTCGAAGAAGTTCCTTTTTTTCGCTTTCTGACATTTGCCACAGGTCGAGCACAACAGGAAGAGTATCCAGCACAATAAGTGGATGGTTAATTTCGGGAATTTTCCCACTAATTGCGGTTGCTTGACACCAAAATTCAAGTTCCACCAAACCACCTCGTCCCAGCTTAAGATGAATAGCATTTTCACTTTCGTTTGTTCGTTCTTCTTCCATTCTTGTTTTTAGCTCACAGAGCCGTTTCAAAACCTTTTCGATGGGTCGATCCTGGAAACAGAAATCCCGAGCTTTGTTTCTGAGCTTTTCTGCCAGATTTGGATCCCCAACAATGGGGCGAAACCTTAAAAGAGATGCAATCTCCCAGATGTCCGCTCGGTTTTCGTAATATTCTTCCCAGGTTGGATAAGTTACTACCAAAGGACCGTAGTTTCCCGTAGGGCGGAGCCTCATATCAACTTCATATCCAGGTCCTTCCTGAAGATACATTGATATGAGACGAATGAATCGCTGAATGAGCCTGGTTACATCTTCTGGAATCTCAGATCTTTCTTCGTTTTGCTGGGGATTATAAACAAATACTAGATCCAGATCAGATCGGTAGCCCATCTCAAAACTTCCCCATCTCCCCATAGCCGCAACTATAAGGGGATATGATTCGGGGGAACGTTTAATTACATGGGAACAGACAATACGATAAGTTGACTGAACGAAAAAATCTGCAAGAAGGGAAAGTTCTTTTTCTAGGTCCTTTATAGGTGGGTTGAAGGTTATATCCCATAGGGCTATATGTAAGAGACGCTCGTTTTTGAGACGTCGAAGCCACATAAGAGCATCTTCAAAAGTTCCGGTGTCTAAAAGAATTTCATTTGCACGGTTTTTCCAAACATCATGGGAACAGATGTGATGTTCACTTTCAAAATCTTCCGTAAAACTTTCAGCCAGCGACGGAGTCTGTATAAGAAGTTCCCCCATGAGAGGGGTTCTGGTAACCAGAGAAAGAGCTTTTGCAAGAACGTTCTTTTCCTTTGCCTTTGGTGATGCCAGAAATTTCAATAAACCAGGGCGCTTTTCAACAGATTGGGCCCATCTTTTAAGACGGGTTTCTGATAATGGGGAGAAATAGTTTGGCATGTCTTTGCTATTTTGTTCCCCTACAAGAATTTCCCAGCTTTGCCTGGCCAGGTCTGCTCCCAGACTTTCTTCAAGCCACGGTGGAAGTGTTGGGTAAGAAGGAGCGAGTTCTTTCTCTGGTAAATCTTGATCTTTAGAGTTATCGGAAGCTGTAAAAAGCCGTTCAAAATGCCACCGCACCACCTCGGTGTAAGTTTTAAGACGATTGAACAGTTCTTCGGTATCGGAGCATCCAAGAGCCTGAACAAGCCTTTGAAATGAAATAGGATCTCGAGGGATTGTGTGAGCCTGACGGTTTTCGTCAAGTTGCACCCAATGTTCCAGTTCTCTTAAGAATACATAAGCGTCTGAGAGAGCTTTTGCTTCGCTATCTTTTAGAAGTCCTTCATTTTTTAGCTCCTCTATGCATCTTAGGGTGTTTCTATCTCGTAGATTTTTCTTACGTCCCCCGTAAGTTAGCTGTAAAGACTGCACGAGGAATTCTATTTCCCGTATTCCACCTTTTCCTAGTTTTACGTTATAACCTGGGCCTGGCTGATCTTGGGGTGTCTCCTTTAACATGCGATCCCGCATTTTCTTAATCTCGTCTATTGCCTGGAAATCCAGAAACCTTCTGAAAACGAAGGGATGAACTTCAGAAAGAAATTGATTACCGAGACCTATATCGCCTGCGACAGGAGCGGCTTTTATGAGAGCTAGTCTCTCCCAGGGTTTTCCTTCCAGCAAGTAGTAATGAACAGCATAGGAAAGAGAAGGCACAAGTTCCCCATCTTTGCCACCTGGGCGAAGTCTAAGATCGACGAGAAAAACTCGATCTCCTTCAATCATATCCGAAAGAAGAAGGGATAGGGTTTGAGCCAGCCTGGGGAGAAATTCCTGAGCAATGCTTGCTTCTTCTCTGGATGGAGCGTCGTAAAGGAAAAGAAGGTCAATATCGGAAACGAAGTTAAGTTCCCTACCCCCCAGCTTTCCCATGCCAAGAATAACAAGTTTTATACGGTCCCTGGCTTGTTCCCATATTACAATATCTTTATCGCCAGATAACCATAAGTCTGGATGATCCAGAAGGATTTTTAGAGCTGTCTGCAAAAAGGTTATTGCTAAATCCGAAAGCTGGGAAACGGTTTCGGAAAATGAATCCATTTGCAAAAGGCTTCTTGCTCCGAGCCTCAGGAAGTGCTGCTGTTTGAAGCTTCTGAAGGTTTTTGCCACATGTGTCCACAGATTTTTTTCCGGTAGTGGAAAAAGTTTTTCTGACAAGCTTTTGTAAAGTTCAGTTATGGCAAACCGTCGAGATAATTTTTGACGTAGCCATTCTTCATGTTCAGGAAAGCGCCTGAGAAGTATGGCAAAATAGCGAGAGCAATTCGTCAGAAGCTGGCACACCCTTTCCCATTCAGGCACATAACCGCCCATCTAATAACTCCTTAAATGTTTTTCGCAGTTACATCTGGATTCAACGAGTCGGATGGCACATTCTATTTTTTTTGGCAAGATTTTTGGTGGAAAGGATTCAAATAATTAGCCGGGGAAATCCCGGCTAATTATCAAATTATAAAATGGTTTTGGATTTATGTTCGCGACGCGAACGTTAGTGTTTAGGCTCAACCAATTCCGCTCTTCGTTGTCCCGCAACTTACTCCCGGGGAAGTAATAGTGGATCCGCTTCGTGCTGAAAAGCAGAGCGAAATTAACCTAACGCAGTTGGAATCGCCACAGGCGGGGCAGGTTACAATTTCATCTTTTCCCTCGCTCGTTTTCAATACCAGGGTTTCAAAACGATGTCCGCAGGTGCCACATTGATACTCAAAAATTGGCATAACAGCCTCCTTTTTATTGATTTATAAAATTAAAAATCGATTTTTTGATTAATCATTCCGATAAAAAAATCAATGCCTTTGAAGAGGGTGTTCGTAAATTATCCTTTACTTATGGGATCTTTTAACAACCTGCGTTTTGAGAACATTGGGACGAGGTCGTTAAAAGATAGAGCGTAATTTGTAGGGGCATGGCATGTCCCTACGACATGCAAATGTGACTTGTCATCGCGATATTTTTTCGAACACCCTCGTTTCTATGGTTTATGCCACTTTGCCACCCCGTAAGGGAAGTTTTCTAACAGCACCTGCCATGCTTGACTAAAGGAGCGATTTGCCTTTATGTGTGATTTAACAGGGACGTAACGGTAAACATTGACAACTCAGAAGAGGAGAAGAAGGTATGAAAAACTTATTTAGATTTGCTGCCTGCTTACTTTTGGTGACCTGTTTGATTACACCTTCCTATGCTAAGGAAGAAATCAAGCTTGGTGTTGTTACCAAACCCGGGTCAGCTCAAAATATCTGCGCTGAAAAATTCAAAGAGCTTCTTGAAAGTCGATCTCCTAAATATACTGTTACGATATATCACAGTGCTTCCCTTGGCACTGAAACGGAGATTCTTCAGCAGGTGCAGTTAGGCACAGTTCAGATGGCTATTATTACTTCCGGACCTTTTGATGTGTTTTTGCCAGAGGCTCGAGTGGTTGACTATCCTTTTTTGTTTGATTCTTATGAGCAGGTTGATGCTATGTTGGATGGTTCTCCGGGTAAGGAGATTCTTAAACGTCTGGAGAAAGTTGGCTTTAAGGGATTGGCTTTTTCGGAAAACGGTTTTCGCCATCTAACCAACAGCAAACGGCCTGTTCATTCGGTCAAAGACGTGGAAGGACTGAAGATAAGAGTTATGGAATCCGTGCTTCATAAGGAATTGTGGCGTCTTCTTGGTGCGAATCCGACCCCTATGGGATGGCCTATTTATACCGAACTTCAGCAGGGCACAATAGATGGGCAAGAAAATCCTTTGTCAGTAATATGGACTTACAAGCTTCACGAAGTTCAAAAATATCTATCTTTGACAAAGCATGTTTATTCATCCCACATTGATATAGCTAATTTGAAGTGGTTTAACAGCCTTCCACCAGAAGATCAAAAGTTAATCCAGGAAGCCATGGTCGAGGCGGCTCACTACCAGAGAAAATGGAATCGTGAAAACGAGGCGACATTCCTGAAAAATCTCAAGGAAGCGGGCATGATAGTGGATGAAAATCCAGATATTCAGTCTTTTAGAGAAAAAGCGAAGGACATTCAGAAACTAGATATTTTCCAGGTTAAAGAGGTTCAAGAAGTTCTTCCTCTATTTCTTAAGCGATAATGATCTTCTGATCTTGCTGAAGTATGGTAAGATTCTGGAATTGGTGCAAAATTTTGAGCGATCGTCTGAATCGTCTGATTGAGGTGGTTGTAGCTGTCCTTGGAATTATTATGATCTTGGTTATGGGTTCCCAGGTTGTCGCTCGCTATGTGTTCAATCACTCTCTTTTTTGGTCCGAGGAAGTTGGGCGTATCATTCTGGTATGGCTGACCTTCCTCGGGTCCACAATTGCTTACAAAAGAAAACTTCATATTGGTATCGATTTTATGGTTAGAAAGCTTCCATTTTCGGCTCGAAAACTTTCTTTTTTGATTGCCTGGGCGGCATCTTTCTGCTTCTTCGTAACATTTATCGTATTGGGTATTAAATTTGTGTTTTTTGCTTCCATGCTCAAGACTGCGGCGCTTGGGATTCCAGGTAGTTTTACCTATTCGGTTATTCCTCTAAGTGGATTAGTTTTCATCATTCACAACTTAGATCTTTTGAGAGAAGGGCTGAGCAAGTGGTAACCCTTTTGTTTTGTCTAATTCTTTTTGTGTTGTTCCTTGTAAACACCCCTATTGCTGTTGCCATTGGATCGGCTTCTTTGGTTGTGTTTTTCATTAAATCTGACATTTCACCTCTTATTTTTATACAGAGACTTTACGCTGGAGTGGATTCATTTCCTCTTCTTGCTGTGCCGCTTTTCATGTATGCTGGCTTTATCATGGAAGCCGGGGGAATTTCCAGACGGATCGTAGATTTTGCTGAAGCTCTGGTTGGTTGGATTCCTGGAGGGCTTACCACTGTAAGTATTATTTCCGCTATGTTCTTTGGCGGCATTTCGGGATCCGCTGCAGCCGACACTGCTGCCGTTGGAAGCATAATGATCCCGGCTATGATCAGGAAAGGATACCGACCTGCTTTCGCCAGTGCAGTTATAGCTTCGAGTGGGTCTCTGGGAGTTATTATTCCTCCGAGCATTCCTATGATCATTTTTGGATTTCTTACAGGAGCGTCCATAAGCAAGCTTTTTGCAGCGGGTATTCTTCCGGGTATTCTTATTGGGATAAGCTTGATGATTGTAGCCCTGATCAGGTGCTGGCAGGAAGGTATTCGAGAAAGGAAAACTTTCTCTGCAAAGCGTCTTATTAAAGCTTTTTGGGAAGCTAAATGGGCTCTGGCTACTCCTGCAATAATTTTAGGTGGAATCCTTGCGGGAATTTTTACAGCCACAGAATCAGCTTCTATTGCTACTCTTTATGCCCTTTTTGTCGGACTGATTGTATATAAGGAACTCAATCTAGCTGATTTGCCTGGGCTTATTCTAAAAGGAAGTATTACTGCCAGTCTGGTGCTTTTTATAATATCAGCTGCGTCGGTTTTCAGTTGGGTTATGGCGATTGAACGGATTCCTGCAGTGATTGCTCAAGGCCTTTTTAGCCTTACGGAAAATCCCACGTTTCTGCTGTTAATTATAAATATTGTGCTTCTTATTGTCGGAACCTTTGTTGAAACAACTGCAGCTCTAATCCTGTTTGTGCCTATTATCATGCAGATCTTTCCCCAACTTGGAATCGACATAGTGCAACTCGGCATGATAGTAGTTTTAAATCTAGCCATTGGAATGCTTACACCTCCTTTGGGGATTTGTCTAATAGTTGCCTGTGGCATTTCTGGAGAAAGAGTGGAGGCAACTGCAAGAGCTGTCTTTCCCTTTTTGATTGTTATCATTGTGGATCTACTTTTGGTTACCTATTGGAGTCCTATCAGCATGTGGCTTCCGGGGTTTCTGAAATGATTTTTTTTCAAAACTAAAAAGCTCCCGGAGCATTGCAGCTACCCTGGGAGCTTTTGTTTTTAAGGGTTTCTAATTAGTGATGATGTTCATCATGCACATAGAATGGCCATTTGTGGAAGAACCATTCGTTCCAAAGTAGCGGAATGATCCACCAGAAGTTCCATACGAGAGATTCTCCATAGGGGAAGCGATGAGCGAGTTCTTCCATATGATGATTCCCGAGTCCCCAGTGTCCAAAGTTAAGATAGTAGAAGATAATGTAGATAATCGCTGCAAATACGAGCACTCCAACGGTTCTGAACCAGAAAGCTCCCCAGGAGTCTTTGTCTTTCATGGGGCATATATCATCAAAATAATGATGCCATGCAAGGAATGGAATTAGAGTAAAGCCTGCAATTTCTGCCGCATGATACCAGAGGAAACGAACAAGTTCGGCGTTATTAGGTTTAGCCTTTGCAAGTTCATGTATTGTTTCTTCGGGAAGCCATAGAGGAGCAACTTTGGTGCAGATATAGGCGATAATATAACCCAGAATAAAGACGCATATAAAGGAAATAAGTCCTTTCCATGGTTGAGGAAGATCAATGAGCGTCCAGGGTTTCATTCTCCACACGTTTGGAGTCATAAACAGCACGATGATCATCCACTCCCACCAGCCGAATACCCAGTGCACATGGTTGATGCCCACAAGGCTCTCCCACCAGGGGAAGTTAAGAGCAACGGATTTTCCATATACCTTGCCGAATATAAGACCCCAGAAAGGCACAATGAGAATGGTGTAGAAAAAGAGTGTTAATAGTGAACACCACCCGAGTTCTGCAAGCCCTGCTTGAGGTTGAGTAAGGTTACTTGGACGGATGGGCCATTTGCCGAAAAGAATAGTTACAAAAGGATAAGAGAAGAAGCCGATAAGCACAAAACAAACTACAGCACTTTCGGCAAAATGAGCCTTTTTCATAGCTTCAAGAGTCATTGCTTTACCGTCAGGGCCGACAATTTGCCCTGCTTCCGCCAATGCGTTAAGGTTAGTCTGGCTGAGGAAATTAAAACCTAGCCCAAGAATCTTATAAAAGACTACATGAATCACGAACCAGACAAGAATAATATTTACAATTGTTTCGACAATGCCTCTGGCAGGTTGAGGGAGATTATGAAATGGCCAATCGCCTAGGAACATATGCTGCCATAATCCGACGAGAATCATCATAGCTAGCCAGAGAACAAAGGGATACGGAAAAGCCTTTACGGGACCTCTAGGATCACTGAAAATATACCATGTAATAAGAGCTATAATGGTAAAACAAATAAGAGAGATAATTCCTGTTAACGGTTGTCCCCACCTTGGTCTCAACTCGCCCGCCATACGTCACTCCTTTTTGATGGCTTGAGTTTAAGTGTTGGATTTTGCCAGACAAAAAGCCCCTTGCCTTAAAAAATGGATTGTCCCCTTAGTTCTTGATGTTTCTCACCCCCTCCATTTAAATTCATTTATTTCCCCGAGTTCTAGCATATGAAACACCACCAAACTAAATAAGAATTTCTGAAATAGTAACCCAAAACAGAGGGCTTCTTGAATTATGGCTGGGTTTACCTTGAAGCGATTTTTTCCAAAGAGCTTTAACGGCATCCAGAGAGCAAGATGAAGAAAAACCATGATGAACTCTGCAGCGAGAGTTGAGATAGAAACCAACTACGCCTTTTCCTGATACAATGAACTTGAAGTTTGAGTCAAGAAAAAATTGATTCATTATGCAAAATCTTAAGGTTATATTAGGCTCAGCTGGTAATGCTCTATGGATAGAAAAAAACAGGTGAGAATCGTTTACACGATTAAAGAGTTTATGGCGTTATATGTTTCAGATAATAAAAGCTTCATTTCTCAGCAAATATACAGAATGTTAGCCGATTTTCATCTCTGCGATTTTGTGGTCTATGTTTTTTCACCGGCTGGTGGAGAAAATTCTAAAACAGCCTCATCGTTACGACGGATTAGAAAGATGGTCGGGACGGGCGGATTTGAACCGCCGACCCCTAGCTCCCCATGCTAGTGCGCTAACCAGGCTGCGCCACGCCCCGACTCTTGTTTCCTAAGCAGGATGTTCACTTACTACATGAAAAAACCATCCCCTGTCAAGTAAAGCCGGGAGAGTGTTCGAAAATTTTTCCCATGCCGGGCGCACCAAATTAAATGGGCGACGGATGCGTCGCCCCTACATGCACCCGAAAGGGTGACGGTGGTGAGCCGGAGCGAGAAGTGAGCAGAGGCCGTAGTAACTGTCTACTCAACTTCTCGAACCGCCTGGTGCGGACCTGCATGCCGGGTGGTGTGGGATGGGATCGGTCAAACTGACCGCTACTATTCCAATTCTGGCGAATCACATATTGGGTCGTTTTCTTAACTGCCAGTGTCTGAAAAGGTCTTTCAGGTTGAGTTCTATCCCTGCGTTTTTTGTGGTTTATGTTACTTTGCCATCCCATAAGAGAAGTTTTCGAATACCCTCAGTAAAACCAGAGAGTATTCGAAAATTTTCTATCATGCAGATATGAACACGAGAGAGTATTTTAAAATTTTCCCCCAGAAACGTGCTCCCGCAACGTGGGTAATCGCATGAAGTTTATAACACTCTAAGTGGAACCAGAAATTTTTTGAGATTTGATTTAGTATGGTGTAAATTTTGTTTGCTCGGTTCTTGTAATCGCCAAAACCTGGGAGTAAATACTACATGGTTGAAAAGCAAAATCCCCGGAATGAAGATATATTGTTTCCCAAAGTGAAATGCGAATGCTGCAATAGCAGCTTCTCTTACGAAGAAATTATCTTCATCGATGGTGAACACCTCTGCAAAGAATGCTTTACTATGTTGGAAGCTTCAAGAGACACACACTAGACCTGTTGATTTCTTAGGTCAATAAGTCTTACGGCTTTCCCTTCCTGCCTCGGCAACCCGTTGGGTTCTACCAATTCAACATTTGGTGTAACTAAAAGTTCACTTCTAAGTTCATGCTGGATCTTGCTTCTCAGTCGATTCAGTTCTCTCATATCTTCCACAAAAACTTTGTCGGTTACTTCAACTTGGACGATCATCTCATCCACATTTTTTTCCCGCTTTAATACAATCCTGTAATTTGTTCCAACTTCAGGTATTGCCATGAGCACCTGTTCTATTTGAATTGGGAAGATGTTGACCCCTTTAATGATGAACATATCATCAGATCTGCCCTGAATTCTATCTATTCTTATATGGTTTCGCCCGCATAAGCAGGGACCCGATATAATTCTGGTAAGATCTTTTGTGCGGTATCTCAGTAGAGGCATCCCTTCACGATTGATGGTGGTCAACACCAGTTCCCCTATTGTGCCTTCGGGAACAGGTTCTCCGGTCTCGGGATTGATAATTTCCACTATATAAGAATCTTCCCAAAGGTGCATCCCATTCTGGTAGGGACATTCAAAGGCAACCCCGGGCCCGTTCATTTCTGACAAGCCGTAGCTGTTATATACTTTGACCCCGTAAAATTCTTCCACTCTCTTGCGGACTTCTTCAGAATAAGGCTCAGCTCCTAGGTAAGCAATTCTCAAGTTCAGATCTCGTTTTGGATCTACACCCTGTTCTACAAGATAGTCCATAAACCTCAGAGCATAACTGGGAATAATGTGGATAACGGTAGTGCCAAAATCTCTCATAAGCTGGAGCTGGCGTTTGCTATTACCCGCTCCAGATGGAACGGTCAAGAGCCCTATGAGTTCTGCTCCGTAGTGAAAGCCAAGTCCTCCAGTAAAAAGTCCATAACCGGTCATGTTTTGAAAAACATCACCAGGACGAGCTCCCGTCATATACATGCATCTTGCCATGAGTTCTGCCCAGGCGGAAATATCAGATCTTGTGTAGAAAATCGCCGTTGCCTGACCAGTGGTGCCAGAAGAAACATGAACTCGAATAAGCCGGTCTTTCGGGACACACAGAAATCCGTAGGGATAAGATGATCGAAGATCCTGTTTATCCGTAAAGGGAAGTTTTTGCAGGTCTGCCAGACTGTTAATACTGTCGGGAGTTAATCCTGCTTTGGTCAACTTTTCTTTGTAAAAAGGAGATTCCCATGCAAGCCTGACCGTCTTTATAAATCGCTCTTCCTGAAGAGATTCCAATTTGTCTCTTGAAAGCGTCTCCAGTTCGATGTTCCAAAAGTTGTCGGAGATCATTTGTTTTTCCATTGTGTTACACCTTCCAGTCACTTTCCCGAGCTAGATTTTCAAACTTTGTGTAAGATCCTATAAAACTAAGCTTTAATTCTCCCGTTGGACCGTTTCGCTGTTTTCTTACGAGCACTTCAACAATGCCTTTATCGTTTGTGTCTTTGTTGTAAACCTCATCGCGATAGAGAAAAATGATCACATCCGCATCCTGTTCAATGGCTCCAGATTCTCTCAAATCACTTAGCTGAGGTCGTTTATCATGGCGTTCTTCTACTTTGCGGTTTAGCTGGGACAGTGCGATGACAGGGATATTGAGTTCTTTTGCGAGAGCCTTTAATGAACGAGATATTTCTGAAATTTCCTGTTCACGTCGTTCCAGTCTTTCGTTGATTCTCATGAGCTGGAGATAATCCACAATGATTATGCCCAAGCCTCTTTCTGCCATAATTCTTCTCGCCTTGGCTCTAAGTTCCAAAGGCGTGATTGCGGGCTGATCATCGACAAAAAGCGAAGTTCGCATAAAAACCTGCCCAGTTGCCATCAATCTGGCACATTCCTCCTGGCTGATGAAACCGGTCCTGACTTTTTGAGAATCAACGCGGGCTTCCATGCACATGAGTCTCATCCCTATTTGTTCTTTGCTCATCTCCAGTGAGAAAAACGCAACCGGAATCTCGCTTTCTACAGCAACATTGCGAGCTATATTGAGAGCGAAAGCTGTTTTCCCCATGCCAGGTCGTCCAGCAATAATTATGAGATCACCCTTTTGGAAACCGGCCGTTAGTCTATCAAGATCGGTGAAATGAGATGGAACTCCTGTTACGATCTCTTGGCGATTTTTTAGAGCTTCAATGCGGAGCAAATTTTCTTTGACTATGCTTTCTATGGGAAAGTAAGAACTCTGAATGCGAGCTTCAGAAAGCGAAAAGATGGATGATTCGGCTCGATCCAGCACTTCATCTACGCTTTCTGGATTTTCGTAGCACCATCCGGCGATTTTTCCAGAAGTCTCTATAAGACGGCGAAGTATAGCTTTGTCAGCGATAATTTTTGCATAGGTTACAGCATGTTCTGCCGAAAAAACCCGCTCGGTGAGTTGAGCAAGGTATGTTGCCCCACCTATAGATTCCAACTCACCCTTTGTTCTAAGCCGTTCAGCAACGGTTACAAGATCTATGGGTTGATTTTCGCCGAACAATTCAGTTATGGCTTTGAATATTTTTCTGTGGGAGGGGATGAAAAAATCATCCCCCTTAAGGATTTCAAGCACCCCCGGCACAGCATCTTGATCCTGCAGAAGTCCTCCCAGTAGAGACTGCTCCGCCTCTTTGCTGTGAGGAGGAATATGCTGAGCTTCCTCAATAAGGGTTGGCATTATCCTTCTGGTTCCACGATGACTTTGATCTGTGTCTTGATCTCAGCCTCCACTCTTATTGGCACAGTAAATTCCCCAGTTGTTTTTATGGGTTGTTCAAGCACAATGCTTTTTCGATTGAGTTCCTTAAATCCCATCTCATGTAACGCTTCAAGGATGTCCATAGCACTTACCGAGCCGTAAAGTTTATTTTCTTCTGCAACCTTACGTTTCATGGTGAGAGTTACACTATTTAGCTTTTCGGCAATGCTCATAAGATGCTGACGGAAGAGTTCTCTTTTTCTCGCCAGCATTCGTTTTTGATGTTCCAATTCCTTTACGTTCTTCCCGGTTGCCGGAATAGCGAGACCTTTGGGTATAAGATAATTCCTGGCGTAGCCAGCTCGGACTTTTACCACCTCACCGATTTGACCCAGGGTGGGAACGTTTTCAACTATAATGACTTCAACTGACTTCATTCTTCCGTCACTCCTTTATGTCCTTAGTTTTGGTTTCAATTCGTCGTATATCAAACCAGACATCAAATAGTCCCAATAAGGCTAGGGCAATAGCCAGGTATTGTTGAGTTATGGCAAACACTGTAAGCAGTATCCTTGACCATAAAGGCAATCTCCATTGGGATAGGAAAAATAGCATGATAGAAAGTCCTTGGAAGAGGTAGATCGTGCCGAGAGCAATCAGGATATTGAGTCCGAGTATGCGAGATGCTGGGACCAGGGTTAAAAAACCTGCTCCAATGAGAAACCACACAAGCCAATCAGATGATCGCCATTTTGCTGTTTCCTGCCATTTGGGGAGAGAAAATCCCTGTTTCTCAGCATAGCGCCTGGTGGCTAAGGCATTAATAGCTCCAGTTAGTAAAAGTGAAGCAAAGGAAATTCCAGGAAGAAGTCTTACCATAAAATGAACAGCCTGGCCAATTTGTTCTTCCACGTAAGGAGTGATCTTGACGTTACCATTGCCGTGCTCTTTTGCAATTAGCACAACAGTTTGAGCAACTCTCCTGGCGAGTGTATCCCAAAGTGAGCCTTCTTCTACATTTCGCACCTGGAGCCAGAACATGGTTGCCCCTGAGATAAACACTATCGCTACGGGCATAAAAACAGAATAGTCGAGACTTCGGTTAATGCGTCCGTTTAAACCAATGAGACTTCCCATGAGCAGAAACAGCCCAAAGTAGGGAAGGGCTGCCACACCCCCCAAAATGGCAAAAACAACTCCTCCGCTAAGCAGGGTTCCGACTGGAACTATCAATCCTGACGGAATTCCCCACTGGTAAACAGCAAACGACGAAGGAAAAGAAGCAAGGATACCCCCTATGAAACCACCAGCAGGAAACCAAAATACAAAGGTGAAAAAAAATATGGAAAGGCAGATCCAGAGCAAGATCTGCCTCGTTTTTATCGGAACGATAGGAGGAATGTTTCCTGCAAAGCCTTCTATTTTCATGTTCGGGGATCCACGTAATTTGATCCATTAAATTGGTGTAACAGTTGTATATGGGAGAAGAGCAATTTGTCTTGCTCGCTTAATGGCTTCGCTCAACTGTCTCTGATGTTTTGCACAGTTTCCGGTGATTCTTCTTGGGACAATTTTTGCTCGCTCAGTTAGAAAATGCTGAAGTAAATTAGCATCTTTGTAATCTATCTTGAGAGAACTGTCCATGCAGAAGCGGCAAGCTTTTTTGTGCTTAAAGAAACGGCGTTTTTTCTTTAATGTCGTTTTGGTGATAACCATAATTACAATCCCCCTTTTGATACTTTATGTTTTCAAGCCTTATATTCTATCTATTGTTCTTCATCTGATTCCTTAGACGATTCTTTTTCCGTTGCAGATTCCTCATCAGATGAAGCGGGTGGAATCTGTTTGGTGTCTTCCTTTCCAGGCACGTAGCTGTCTTCAAGTTTGACTGTTATGAATTTTAAAACTCGCTCATCGATTTTAAGATTTCTTTCCAGTTCTTGAGGAATATCCGGTCCCCCCGCGAATTCCATAAGAAAGTAATGTCCTCTTGTTCTCTTTTTTACCGAATAGGTTAGCTTTTTTTTGCCCCAAGAATTGTAAGAAAGAGTAGTTCCACCTTCTCGAGTTACAATTTCTTTCAGGCGTGTTTCAAGGGATTTAAGATCGCTATCGGGTAAATCCGGATCGACAATAAAAAACACTTCATACTTACGCTGATACATTTAGTATCCTCCTTCCTTGTGGGTTTGTTAGCCCCTGGTCTTTACGCCAGGAGCAAGGAAGCATAAGGCTTTCAGCTTATGCTAAACTCTTCAAAGAACGCAAACGGGCACATCTTGCTACCACATGGGGCTTTCAATCGTCAAGAGCTATTGAGGGTGTTCAAAAATTCCCCTATGGAGTGAAGAATTAACGTAAACCACACAGAAAGCACGGGGATAAAACTCACTTGTAGGATCGTTTCAGGTGTAGGCGGTTAGGAAACGACTCAATATATAATTCACCATAGGGGCGACCAATCAGTCGTCCCTCAAAACCTACACTGCGAACTTATAGAGAAGAGTCACACCGATAGCCCTCGTGGTTATCCCATTGTAGGGGCAAGGCATGCCTTGCCCCTACAATGATGTGTTATTACAACGATCTTGTTCCAACGTCCTTAAAACTTAGATGGTTAAAAAATCCCAAGTAAAGGATAATTTTCGAACATCCATAAACCTATGAGAGTATATTCGAAAAGGTTAAAGAGTTATCATGTGTGTTGCCCATATATGTCCTACAATATCCCTTTGGTTGAAGGAATTCCTTTGTAAAAATCACTTAACGAAGAAGCTTCGTGAAGTGCCCTGCCCAAAGCCTTAAAGAGCGACTCAACCATGTGGTGGGAATTTGCACCATACAGAATCCTGGCATGAAGTGTTATTCCACCGTGTTGAGCAAAGGCTCGAAGAAACTCCGGCACAAGTTCTGTTTCCATTGTCCCAATTCTTTCAGCCATAGGGGGGGCTTCATATATTAAAATGGGCCGTCTGGACAGATCTATCACAACCTGAGAAAGAGCTTCATCCATGGGGATAAGGGCATGTCCGTATCGGTTTATGCCCGCACGATCGCCTAAAGCTTCGTTAAAAGCCATACCAAGAGTTATGCCCACGTCTTCAACGGTATGATGATTATCAACATGCACATCTCCAGAAGCTTCTAGAAAAATATCGAATTTTCCATGTGCAGCCATAAGAGTCAGCATGTGGTCAAAAAATCCAACGCCTGTTCTTATTGTTGCCATTCCTGATCCATCTAGTTCTATTTCTGCTTTAACTACTGTCTCCTTCGTTTCTCTGACGATTTTTGCTCTTCGTCCCGGCATTTTCCGTCCTTCCTCGCTTTAATAATGAAGGCATATTAGAAAAAGATGTCCCTATCTCCTCTTTTGCCTTATTGTTACCGTGAGCTTGTCTTATCGCGGAATGGGTGATATGGTCAAGCCGAAGCGTTAGGTCTGGAGGGGGAACAAAATCAATGCACGAAACAAGTATTGCTGAGATGCTTTGTGATATAGCGTTAGAAGAAGCAAAGAAGTATTCTATTTCGCGTGTTTCAAGCCTTACCGTTCAGATTGGAGAAATGGCAGCCGTGGTGCCGGAAGCTCTCAAGTTCGCCTTTTCTATAATTTCTCAAGGGACTCCACTTGAAGGCGCTCAACTGAACATTGAAATCGTTCCCATTGTAGCCTGGTGCTCTCAGTGTAATGAACCTTTTGAAGTGGAAAATTTTTCTTTTAAGTGCCCTGGATGTGGGATGGTGAGCGATCGTTATTTAAGTGGACAGGAACTTCTTTTAGTATCGATTGAAGGAAAAAAGGAGGGGAATTAGCAACTATGTCCGACGTTTCCGTAACCGTTGTAAGGAATATTCTGGAAGCACAGGAAAAGATAGCAAGATCCAATCGTGAGTTTTTCGATTCTAAGGGCATATTTGTCATCAATTTAATGAGTTCTCCAGGGGCGGGTAAAACTTCCTTACTTGAACGGACTATTGCTTTGTTGAAGGATCGCTTCAAAATCGTAGTTATTGAAGGAGACATCCAATCTCAAGAAGACGCCCTGCGCATTAAGCGTTTGGGAATTGAAGCTGTTCAAATCAATACGGGGGGAGCCTGTCATCTTGATGCTAACATGATTCAGTCGGCGCTTGAGCGGGTCTCACTTGATGGATGCGATCTTCTTATCATAGAGAATGTGGGAAATCTTGTCTGTCCTGCGGAATTTGAACTAGGTGAGCACAAGAAAGTGATGATCCTCAGCGTTACAGAAGGAGATGATAAACCTCTCAAATACCCGCTTATGTTTCAAAAGTCCTCTGTGCTTCTTATTAACAAGATTGATCTTCTTCCCTATGTGGTATGTGATGTCGATAAAATAAAGCGGATTACTAGAGAACTTAATCCGCGGGTAGAAATCTTCGACGTGTCTTGCAAAACGGGTGAAGGTATTGATCGATGGGCTGAATGGTTAAAGGATCAGATTCATAATAATCGCAACCAGTAGTTATTTTGTATGGGCGGACGATTTAGAAGTCCGCCCATGCATTTTGCTTTTTATTTTAATTGAAAGGATTTCCGACGCCTATTCCGGTTGTTCTAACAGCGGAAAAGCTCTCCCAGTTTGAGCTATCCCCGTTGTAAGAAAATCGCCATTTGCCTTTCATTTCGGTGGCGCTAAGCGATGTTACCCAATATTCATAGAATATTCCGCCTTCCATAAATTCGATCTTATAAAGAAGTGTTTTTCCATCGGCTATTGATGCGGTTACCGGAGTTGCACCCCAGTTCCCAGAATAGGTCATACCGTCCGGATTTTGAGCAAGTCTCAGTATCCTGTCTGCTCCGTAGGTGTAAGTTTTGCCTTTGTAATTTTCCGACACGATCCAGGAGCCTTCCAGAGTGTTAACATTAACCTGAACTTCCTGCATTTCTCTTGTTGAATTCAGGTTAGTGCCGGCTCTAACGCTTATGAACATTTGTCCTTTAAGTCCAGCAAGAGTCATGGGACCAAAGCTAGCTTCGGGGATAGGCCCTATGCTGAAGTAAGGATCTATAGTCTCATTAACTCTTGCGCCGTTTTGATACACAAGGAGGTATTTATCTGTAATCACAGGAGTGTAAGCGTAAACTTTGTTCGGTTGCTTCTGTGGAGCGCTGAGAAGCACGTAAACCTTTTCGCTAGCACTACAGTAAGGAAGCCCGGTTCCGGATGATCCTTCTCCTCTGAACGGATCAAGCCAGGTTCCTCCAGCGGCTGAGCAGGCTTCAGGGGTCTGATACACAGCCAGGTTGTCGTCAACATGAAGAAGCATGTGAAGTGAATGAGCATCGGTAGCTTCAACCATTATGAAACCGGGTGCCATTTGAGTAAATGTGGGCTGACTTACAGGAAGGGATACAGGATCTCCGGGGTTTCTGATTTCGACAATGATAGGCACTTCTCTGTAAAAAGCGGTTCCTCGATCAACAACAGTGATAATACCTTCATGACGTCCCACACCATAAGTCTGTAGCACTTCTTTGATGGGTTTTATCTGAAAGATTCCTTCAGCTTTTGCTGTGGCAAGCGAAGATCCGCTTTCACCTTCTCCAGGATTTAAGAATGTCGTCTGAATCCACGGCACGTTGTAGCTTATTGAAAATCCAGCGGCACCCGCATAGACATGCAGAATCTGTTCTGTAAAGTCATCTATTGTTCCATCCGATTTTATTTCAACACTCCAGAATAGATACGATGGGAATACGGTAAGTTCATTTGGTGCCTGGATGACGAGGTTTACTATAAGGGTAGCTTCGGCATCTTCGGCATTGGATGTTGGAAGATTGCTTCTGAACGTGATTTTGCCTGCTGGATGTTCACAGTCGGCGGTGTCACAATACGATCCAGCTGGAAGTGTTGATGGGTCAACCGTTATTTGAACCTGGGTAGCTCCTTCACCACTGGTAGGAGTTACAGTTAACCACGGTGCTGAAACTTCGGCGCTCCATTTGAAATCGTTTCTTTCGTAATTGGCGTTTCTCACTTCAGCAGTAAAGGTTTTCTTTGCTAAATTCGCTCGAGTAAACCTTAGGGTAACTTTGCTTGGATTAACTGTTAGCTTGTCAGCAATTATTCTTCTTATGGTCAGATTCACCGTAACTGTTGCGCTTGATCCAGTATCGCTTGTTACAGTTACGGTTCCAGTGACGGTGCCCCCGTTGGGAAGTAAATTGTTTGATACTGTGATAGTAAGAGTAAAGGAGCCAGGAATGTCTCCAGTTGCCGGGTTAACAGTCATCCAGCCCTGGTCTGCCGAAGCGGTATATTTAGTTTCACTGGTATCTGATGGTGCCACCCCAATTGAGTAATTATAAGTGGCAGTTTGTGCTCCTGGTGCAACCTCTACAACAAGATTAATTTCCGTTGGAGAAACCACAATCGCTATAGCCTGAGATACTGTCAAAAATAAAACAGAGAAAAGACTTAAAATTAACACTCTAACAAATGCGGATTTAACACGCATGACTTTCCTCCTCATTTGTTGCCCTTGCATTACTAACCTGCCGCGTTATAAAAACCCCTTTTGCCTTTTAACTTTTAACATCGCCTATTCTTAATAACATTTCAACAAAAAATTATTTCTTGTCTGTTAATTTTGTCTTTGTGAGATTTGTTAGCATCCATCGTGCCATGACCGAGTGAGGATTTTTCTTTATGGCTTCCCGAAGAAGTTTTGATTTTTCATCTTTGTCTGTTACGCATTCAGCCTGATAAAGATATGGTAAATAGCTTTTTTTATCCAGTTCCGAAGCAAGAAAGAAATAATATCTTGCTTCATTGAGATTTCCCTCAGCAAGAGCGCTAAGACCATACCTTATGGCTATCTCAAATCTAGAAGGAGTTAGCATGACGTAATCTCCCAGGGAAACAGCTCCTTCTACGTTCTTTATTTTGAAGAAATCTCTGTCGGCTTTCCTGTCTTTTCTTCTGTTTAATTGCAAATCTTCAATGAGTTCCAGATAAAATCTTTCTCGTTCTTTTATGTGTTGGAACATCATACGTTCTCTTAAGATGTAGTTTCTAGCGTTTTGGGCAATTTGCTTTATTTTTTCTGGGTTATTTAGAAGGTTTTCTAAAATCTCGATACATTCGCGAGAATTATTAAATAACAATCCCGTTTCTCCATGCTTTACAATATCGGAGTAGGGAGGAGTTTTTTGTAAAACTGGCACTACGCCGTGAGATGCATATTCCAGAAATTTCACATCAGATCTCGAACGGTTAAAAGGTGTGTCGAGTAAAGGAGCTAGCCCAATATGGAGTTGTTTCAGGAAGTCATAATATTCAAAAATAGAACCTGTGGGAAACGTTCTAAGTTGACTGGATGGAACGGATGAAAAAAGATCAACAATGGGCTTTGCCGCCATGATATTCAAGCGAACGTTTTTCTTGCCTTTAATCCAGTCAGATATATCCTGAGCAATTGATGCTACATCGTAAAAATGCCCTGCAGATCCTCCGTAGCCTATTTCTAAAGTTGAATTTTCTTGCCAGCTTTTTTGCATATCAGGCACGGTCAGAAGGTGATTAACAAAGATAGCGTGCCTTTTGTTAAGCCATCCGTAGTTTTCCTTCAGGATGGGTGAACTAAACTGAACAGCATCTGCTATTTGAGCAAGCTGTTCTATCGTTTTCCGGGCGTGTGGTTGCGTGAAGAATCGATATTGGGGATTCCAGGGAGGAATATTGTAAATATCGTCGTTCCATTCATATACGGTTACAAGCTTTCTTTTTCGACGCATCATTACATAGGGCACTATATCAGGATCGCCAACAAGATTTAGAACAACCACATCTGCTGTTAGAAGCAAATAGTTCCTTAGTCGATGTTCATTTGTGAGACTTATGGTGTAAAAGTAAGGAGATGAGTTACCCAAAGCAAAAAGTGGCACATAAGTGCGATAGTAGTGATCACCGCATAGTTCTTTTGTGGGCGGATCAATCTGCACAAGAAGGAAGGGTTTTTCAGTGCTCCCCATCTTTTGGCCTTTGCCGTTTCTTGTTATTGAGTCTTTTTTATTATAAAGTGTTAAAGACACATAAAGTTTTTACCATAAAAGCATGAGAAGGAGTTACTTCAAGTTATGGAGTATAGATTCGATTTTCTAATTATAGGTAGTGGCATTGCCGGACTTTCTTTTGCTCTCAAGGCGGCATCACTTGGTGAAGTGGCTATAGTGACCAAGAAAGATAAGCTCGAAACCTCTACAAATTACGCTCAGGGCGGTATCGCTTCTGCTCTTGGTCCCGACGATTCTTTTGAACTTCACATTCAGGATACCTTAACTGCAGGTGATGGGTTGTGCGATCGAGAAGTTGTAGAAATGGTTGTAAGGACGGCTCCTGATAGAATTCGTGAGCTTGTCGAATGGGGGGTTGAATTTAACCGCCGAGGGGAAGGACCTCTTGACTTCGATTTGGGAAGAGAGGGAGGACACAGCAGGAATCGCATAGTGCACGCTCAGGATATGACAGGACAGGCTATTGAACGAGCTCTTGTGCGGGCAGCCGAGCTTCATCCGAGAATTCATATATTTGAAAACCACTTTGCTCTCGATCTCATTGTTGAATACGAAGGACTTCGGATTGGGGACAGAGCTATAAAAAAAGGAAGTCGATGCTGGGGAGCCTATGTGCTGAATGTGCCTTCCGGTCAGGTGGATCTGTTTCTGGCACATACCACTCTTCTTTGCACTGGTGGAGCTGGTAAGGTTTATCTTTACACGAGCAATCCTGATGTGGCTACCGGTGATGGGCTTGCTATGGCATATCGAGCTGGCGCTGTGCTTGCAAACCTTGAATTTGTCCAATTTCATCCAACATGTCTTTACCACTCTCAGGCAAAAAATTTCCTAATTTCAGAAGCTCTTCGCGGTGAAGGTGGAAGGCTCATTGATAAGCATGGAAGACCCTTCATGCACAAATATCATCCTCTGGGTGATCTTGCTTTCAGAGACGTCGTCGCCAGAGCTATCGATACGGAAATGAAAAAATCAGGTGATGATTGCGTCTTCCTCGATATTACTCATCGAGGTAAAGATTTTCTCATGAAGCGCTTTCCAAACATTTACGAAAAATGCCTATCTCTTGGGATTGACATTTCCAAAAGCCCTATTCCAGTTGTTCCCGCCGCTCATTATATGTGTGGAGGTATTAAAACCGATATTTGGGGTAGAAGTTCAATAGAAAAACTTTACGCTATTGGAGAATGCGCCTGCACGGGGCTTCATGGGGCAAACAGATTGGCAAGCAATTCCTTGCTCGAAGCTGTGGTTTTTGCTCATCAGGCTTACTTGGACATAAAGGAACATATCAACAAATGGCGACAGGATTCCTTTCCTTCACTCTCATCCCAGGATTGTCCATATAATGCTCTCGAAAGTAATCAGCAGGGGGAAATGGTTTTTATTGCTCACAACTGGGACATTATCAGAAAGATTATGTGGAACTACGTTGGAATTGTTCGCCGTGATTCCAGGCTTAATCTTGCTCAGAATCATATTGCCCAGATCCGCCAGGAAATCAGAGAACATCTCCCCAATATTCCTTTGAACACCGACGCTATGGAATTGAGGAATCTTGCTTTGGTTGCTGAATTGATACTTTCCTGTGCGGTGGCAAGAAAAGAAAGTAGAGGGCTTCATTACAATTTGGATCATCCTCACAAAGACGATCTAAGGTGGAAGAGAGATACGCTTATATGGCGCGAGTTTGAATAAGTTTTATCGACGGCGAGGCATGTGGAAAAAGAGTGAAGATAAATAACAGTGTAAGGTTTATCGCTTTTGTTATTTTTTGGGTCGGTTTTGTTGTAGCCTCAACGATCCTGATAATTCGATTATATAACACTATTAAAACTTCCCCCCTTTGGCAGGTAAGAAAAGTCCAGGTGGAAGGGCTAAAAAGAGTTTCTGAAAAAGAGATACTAAAGATTCTTGATTTGCCTCCACAAGTATCCGTATGGGATCTTAATCTTCTCAGTCTTGAAAATAAGCTATCCGGTCATCCCTGGATAGAAAAAGCGGTTGTCAAATGGCGCTTTCCCGGTGTAATTTTAGTGACGGTAGTGGAACGATATCCTGTCGCCATTTTGTGCTGCGATGCCTGTTTCTATGTGGACGCAAACGGGCAACTCTTTAGCCAAATTAATCGTAAAGACATTTCCGATAGCGATGTTCCGTGGTTTACTTTTTGCCCTCAGGTTTTGGATAAATCCTTTAGAGTTTCAGAAGTAACTCTAGCTGGTTTTTCAGCTTTGATGCAGGCTTTGAGAAACTTTTTTGGTCCCTTGTGGAAAAATGCGGAAGTTTCGTATTCGCCTAAAGATGGGTTTGTTGTTAAAATCCAGGGGATTAAGGCCTTGTTAGGCACAGAGGATGTTTATAAAAGTGTTGCAAGATTACAGTATATGATGCAAGGATTGAAGATGTTAGAAAAGAGCGAGAATTTTCATGAGATTGATGTTCGATATCCCAGATGGGCATTCATAAGATGATTCTGAAGGGAAGGAGAAATGCCAAAAAGCCGTGACATCGTGGTTGGTCTAGATTTAGGGACGACAAAAGTCTGCGCTGTTGTTGGGGAACGCACTTCCGAAGGCATTAACGTAATAGGGCTGGGAACGTCTCCTTCCCATGGGATTAGAGCTGGAGTTGTTGTTAACATAGATAAGACTGTGAAGGCAATTCGTAGAGCTCTGGAAGAAGCTCAATTCATGGCTGGTTGTGATATCGATGGCGTTCACGTTGGAGTGGCTGGAACTCATGTTCAGGGACTTAATAGCCATGGCGTTATTGCTATAAAGAATCGTGGAGAAGTTACCGAAACGGACATATATCGGGTAATGGATGCGGCTCAGGCTGTGGCAATGCCGGCTGATAAAGTAATTCTCCATGTTGTTCCTCAGGAATTTATCGTTGATGATCATAAGGGCATTATGGATCCTTTGGGGATGAGCGGGGTGCGCCTTGAAGCAAGAGTTCACCTGATTATTGTTTCAGGGTCTGCTATAAAAAACATCGAAAAATGTTGCGCTCAGGCGGGAGTGCATGTTGAAAGTTATTCACTTGAGGTTCTAGCTTCCAGCCGATCCGTACTTTACCCCGATGAACTCAAGCTAGGCGTGGTGGTTATTGATATTGGAGGCGGAACCACGGATATTGCCGTGTTTCATAACGGTTCTGTGAAATATACAGGAGTGTTACCTCTGGGAGGAAATCATATTACGGCCGATATCTCTGTCGGGCTTAAAACATCCCTTGATGAAGCTGAACGGATTAAAAAACAGCATGGGTGTGCTATCGCAGAAGCAATACCAGAAAATGAGTCTATAAAAGTTAGGTCTCTTGATGGACGTAGAACCTTTTCCGTAGATCCTCTCGATTTGGGCAGAATTATTGAAGCTAGAGTTGACGAAATACTCCAACTTGCATGGAGAAAGGTTGTGCAGTCAGGTTATATGGATCACCTCCACGCTGGAGTGGTATTGACTGGGGGAGTGGCTATGCTTCCTTACATTAGAGAACTTGCAGAAAATATATTCGAAATGCCGGTAAGGATTGGCATCCCCGTTGGTTTTGGTGGTCTTAAGGATGTAATTGAAAACCCAATGTATGCCACAGCGGCAGGTCTGTTGCTTCCAGACATTGACGAAATGAGCGAAAGATATGTGGCCGCTTCGGAGTCGTTATTTCCTTTGGGATGGGTTAAAAAATTTTTTGTTTTTGTAAAGAGATGGTTAGGGGAACTGTAAAGTTATCAGGGCACGTTGAATCGTGATCCCAGGAAAAATGATATGTTATTGAAAATCCAAGGTGAGCAGCTAGGAAGCTTAACCTAATTGGAATAAATTCCAAAAGAGAGGGCAGGATATGACAACAAAAGATAAAGTTACGCCTTTACAGCAGTATTCAAAGGATTTGGTAGACAACGGTGATCAGGAAAATGAATATTTTGCGGAATCACCCGCTAAGATTAAGGTGTTTGGAATAGGTGGTGCAGGAAATAACGCTCTAAACAACATGATAAGATCTGGCCTTCTAGGAGTCGAATTTATAGCAGCTAATACAGATGTTCAGGTCTTAAGGAGATGCCAGGCTCCTGTGAAAATTCAACTTGGTTCCCAGCTTACTAGAGGCCTAGGAGCGGGAGGAAATCCAGAGATTGGTGCAAAGGCTGCCGAAGAGGACATTGATAAAATCAAAGCAGCGGTGGAGGGAAGCGATATGGTTTTTATTACTGCCGGACTCGGTGGTGGCACCGGCACTGGAGGCGCTCCCGTTGTGGCAAGAGTATGTAAAGAACTTGGAATCCTTACCGTCGCTGTCGTGACAAAGCCCTTTGCTTTCGAGGGCAGAGTTAGATTGAGAAATGCTGAAGAAGGGCTTGTTAAGCTTCAGGAAGTCGTTGATACTCTTATAACCATTCCCAATGACCGCCTTGTAACTCTGGCTGATAAAAGAGCCGGCTATCTCGAAATGTTCAAAAAAGCCGATGATGTGCTCTATTATGGTGTTAAAGGTATTTCTGACCTTATTGTGATCCCGGGTTACGTTAACGTTGATTTTGCCGATGTTAAGACCGTCATGAGCGAAAGAGGTCTGGCACTCATGGGAACGGGTATAGGACGGGGAGAGAATCGAGCCTCCGAGGCGGCTCAGCAGGCTATTTCCAGTCCACTTCTTGAGGACATCTCCATTAAGGGGGCTCGCGCTGTGCTGGTAAATATAACAGCAGGTCCAGATCTTGCCATGTATGAATTTGAAGAAGCTTCCACCATTATACACAGTGAAGTTGATAGTGAAGCCAATATCATTATTGGCACAGCTTTCGATCCAGAACTCAGTGACGAACTGAGAATAACCGTAATCGCAACCGGCATAGGAAAGAATAACCAGCAGAAAGCAGTCTCTTCTGGTTACACTGCTCAGCGCCGCCCTGATAATAAACCTTCATCGTCTCGCTACCCATCTTACCCCCCACCACCAACTCCATCATCGACTTCCGCTAAGAAAGAAGAACCCAGGAGAATATTTATAGATGACGATGTTTACGAAGATTCTGATTTGATTTCTTCCGAATCGGATCTTGAAAGATCCCGACCGGAATACAACATTGAGTCAGAAAAAAAGCAGTCTTTTATAGATCGATTTAAACGAAAATTCACTTCTGATGAGGATGAAGAAGATCTTTCTATTCCTACATTCATCCGCAGAAAATCTAAGAAATGATGTGGCAGGGGAGGTAAAAAGGGCGGTATAGCCGTCTAATAAAGATTTCATGTCATGGAAAGATCGTAAAATCCTTCGGGAAAGGCTAGAAGATGAGAGTGGTTACGTCATTAAGGATTGGGGAGGCAAGACCAGAGTAGCTCTTGCTTTCCCCAACACTTATTTCATTGGTATGTCCAATCTTGGATTTCAAAATGTTTACGGCCTTTTTAATGCTCTTCCTTACGTAGTATGTGAGCGCTTTTTTTATCCTGATTCGGAAAAGTTCCCCGTTCTTTCGCTTGAATCTCAAAAGCCTTTATCAGAATTTGACATTGTCGTTTTTTCTGTTCCCTTTGAAATGGATTACCCTTATCTGCTTGAGATTCTTCAAAAGTCTGGCATCCCCCTTAGATCGAGCGATCGCACGAGTGCTCATCCTCTTGTTGCGGCAGGTGGAGTGACTACCTTTTTGAACCCTCAACCTTTATCCCCTTTTATGGATTTTTTCTTCCTGGGAGATGCCGAAGTTTTCGTTGATACTTTTTGGGATTTTTGGAAAAGCCAGCCCTTTACAAAATCTGAAGAAAAACAGAAATGGCTTAAAAAACTGGCTCAATCGGTTGAAGGCATCTATGTACCAGAGTTTTACCATGAAGATTATAATTCCAACGGAACAATTAAATCTCTCCGTCCCATGCCGGATTTGCCAGCCCGCATTCGAGTTCAGAAAAGCCCTTTAGTGGATGCTGAACCTGCTAAAACCCACATATTTACCTCGAATACAGAATTCAGTAATGCCTTTCTTGTGGAGATCGGAAGGGGCTGCGGGCGAGGTTGTAGATTTTGTGCCGCAGGTTATGTTTACCGTCCCCCTAGATTCCATAAGGTGGAAGCAGTCTTAAAAAGTGTGTCGAAAGGAGAGTTTCCTAAAAGATGGGGTCTAGTAAGCGCCGCTGTAGGAGATTATCCATACCTTGATGAGTTGGCTCGTTTTCTTATTGAAGAAGGGGTGGAGGTTTCCTTTTCTTCACTTCGAGCTGACGGCATTCAGCCGATTATTAAAGAAATTTTCAAAGCAGGTCAGCATCACGCCGTAGCGATAGCTCCAGAAGCAGGATCAGAAAGACTTCGTCGAGTGATCAATAAAAAACTTGCCGACGACCAGATTTGTGAAGCTTGCGTGTTCTTGACCGAGGCTGGTATTCGCCATCTGAAGCTTTATTTTATGATAGGACTACCTACAGAAAAAGATGAAGACGTGGCTGCGATCGCACATCTTGTAAAACGTATTCGCCACGAAGTTATCCGAACTTCTAAGGGGCTGAAAAATTTAGGAACTATTGTTATCAACATCAACTCCTTCGTGCCCAAGCCCTTTACTCCCTTTCAGTGGGTATCCTTTGATGGGGTGGTAGCACTTAAAGAAAAAGCAAAAAAAATTCAAAGACTGCTTGCTGGTTTTTCCAATCTTAGAGTTCATACCGATGTGCCAAAATGGGCGTATATCCAGGCATTGCTTTCCCGAGGAGATCGAATGGTAGGGGATTTGCTGGAAAAAGTGGTGCGGGACGGCATCAGTTGGTCGAAAGCTTTTAGAGAACTACCGTGGAATCCTGACTTTTTTGTCATGAGAGAACGAAGGAAAGATGAGCTTTTTCCCTGGGAAATTGTAGATCACGGGATTGACAAAGAATTTCTCTGGCATGAATATGAAAAGGCTCTTGCCGGTAGCGAATCACCCGGATGTCCTTCTGTAAATGGCTGTGGTTTTTGCGGAGTGTGTAATAGGCTTAAGAAAAGTTAAAATTTTTGTTCAGAAGGGAGAAAAAAGAGACAAAGTATGCGAAATGTGCCCGATTATTACAATATTTTGGGAGTTTCCCCAGGAGCAACTCCTGAAGAAATAAAGAAAGCCTATAGAAAGCTTGCTCTTCAATATCACCCTGATCGAAATCCAGGAAATCCTCAGGCTGAAGAACAATTTAAGCTCGTAAGCGAAGCCTACGCTGTGCTAATGGATCCTTCCAAGCGAACTCAATACGACCGTATGCGGACTGTTGGTGAAAGTTATACCTATGACTACGGTTTTTCTTATTCACAGGAAGAAATCTTTCGAACCTTTTTCTCCAATCGTGAAGCCTGGGATGTGTTTCAGGAACTTCAACGCGAACTTGCCAAAATGGGAATTCGTTTTGATGAGAATTTTCTAAATAGCATTTTCTTTGGTGGAGGAAGAAGGATTATTTTCAAGAGTGTTTTCTTCGGCCCGGGAACCTACAGGAATGACTCATCAAAATCCAATTGGGAAGATTACAAAAAAGGCGAACCCTATTCCGAAGGAGAGTCTTTTCTTAAAGATACTCTGGGTTCTCTTGCCATTATAGGCAAAAAGGTTTTTGGATTCATCAAAGATAATATCAAGAAACGCCGTGATAAGGAAAAAATATCTGAATCGCCTGCTTCTGATCCTGTGCTTGATCTTCCTCTATCGGCAGAGCAGATGGAAAAAGGGGATGAAATCGAGGTTATTCTTCCTTATGGTTCGGAAGGAAAAACCGTAAGTGTTAAAATCCCCCCTGGGGTTAGGCCGGGTATGCGTATCCGTCTTAAAAGTATAGGACCCACAAAGGGAGAAGATGGCTCACGATGGGACGTATATTTGAGGGTCCAACTTCGTGAGCCTAAGTAAAAGATTCCAGAGAATGATTAATTTATATCGCGACCTGTGAGCCTTTTCAGTGCTTCTAGATAGCGTAGTCTTGTATTTTCTATTACTTCAGGTGGAAGATGAGGGGGCGGATCATCGGATTTCCATCCAATTTCCACCAGAAAATCCCTAACATATTGTTTATCAAAACTTTCTGGGTTTTTACCCACTTCGTAACGATCTTTTGGCCAGAATCGGCTTGAATCGGGTGTCAGGACTTCATCCACGAGAGCGATTTCGCCGTCTATCATTCCGAATTCAAACTTTGTATCGGCGAGTATTATGCCTCGCTCCTCAGCATACTCAGCAGCTTTTTTGTAAAGCCTTATACTTAGATCTTTTAGTTTGTTTGCAATATCTTGACCGACAATTGCTTCCATCTGCTCAAATGAAATATTTTCATCGTGTTGACCAATTTCAGCTTTGGTTGAAGGAGTGAAAATGGGTTCGGGAAGTTTTTGAGCTTGTTTGAGTCCTGGTGGTAAGGGAATGCCGCAGACCTTGCCGGTTTTTTGATAGTCCTTCCATCCCGATCCTACAATGTAGCCTCGAACAATACACTCTACCGGAAATACTTTTGCTTTGCGAACAAGCATAGATCTTCCATCAAGCACCTCGAGATAGGGGCGGCATTCAGAGGGATAGTCCTTTATATTTGCCGATACCAGATGGTTTTTGCAGATGTCTTTGAGAAATTCCAGCCAGAACAAAGAAAGAGCTGTTAAGATTTTTCCTTTATCTGGAATCGGGTCCGGCATAACTACATCGAAAGCCGAAATTCTGTCAGTCGCAACAATAAGAAGATTGTCTCCTAGATCATAAATGTCTCTTACTTTGCCTGTGCCCCAAAGCTTAAGTCCTTCAAAATGGGTTCTGTATAGGGAAGAACTTACCGATTGCATCCTTCTTTACCTCCTTTTCCTTTATAGAATTGGATAAGAAATTCTGCATCCTTGGGGGATAAGTCAAACTTAAGGATTGCTTCATTAATGAAGCTGTTTAGATGCTCCATGCCTTTTTCTTCAATCATGGAAGAAACCCACTTAATAGCTTTTTTGATCGCTTCGCCTTCCGGCATTATTGTTGCCATATTAAACTTCTCCTTTTTTATCTTTTTGTTGCAATAAAAAGTTACCTTGATTTTCTACGTCTAACATAACTTTCAATAACGACGTATTTTTTAGGAATTTCTCTAAAAAATCGGCTAGGTTCGGCTGGTTTTCCTTGCCTTTCAAGAGCCCAACTCAAATGGAGATATTCCGCCGCTCTCGTCATGGCAACATACAAAAGACGCCTTTCTTCTTCAATACCTTCCAAATTTTCTTCCCAGTTGCCCGGTACGGTTATAATCGATCTCCAGTGAGGCAGAAGTCCTTCTTCAACCCCAATGACGAACACAACCTTAAACTCCAATCCCTTTGCTCCGTGAAAGGTCATGAGCTGGACAGCGGAAGTTTTTTCGCTTTTACCGGCTTCGTCCTGTTCTTCCTGAACCAGAGCCGCCTTTTCGAGCAATTCGCTTATTGTGTTACTTTCCGACGCCATATAAACAAACTGTTCGATATTACCCTGGCGGTGGAAGAAGTCTTCTTCATTCTTGGAGTAGTCTCGAAGATATTCGAGATAGGATGTGCGAGAAAGAAAACATTCTATAGCTTCCCTGGGTGGCAGTTTAGCAATGTCTTCAAGAAGGATTTTTAGGCTTACTAAAGCTTTGGTAACCTTCTTAGAAAGAATATTTGCCTGAAGCGCCGCCCATGTTGCTTCCTGTAATGACATACCGGGTTTTTTAAGGGCTTCGATTTTCTTTAATGTAGCCGATCCTATTCCTTTTTGAGGAACACCGAACACTCGCTCAAAAGCCATATCGTCCCTGGGATTTAGAGCGCTTACAAGGTAGGCGTTAATGTCCTGAATTTCTTTGCTTTCAAAAAATCCTCTTGCGCCTACAATCCGATACGGGATTTTAAGTTTTCGAAAGGCCTCTTCAAAACTTAGCGAGCAAAACCTCGTTCTGTAAAGCACGGCTATTTCGTGAAGAGGGATACCTTGTTGGTGATGGTATTCGATGCACTTCAAGGCTACCCATCTGGCTTCTTCTCGCTCGTTAGCAAATTCCGCAATCACAATTGGAGGACCAGGGCGTCTGCTAAAACATCGTTTTTCAAGACGCATTTTATTGTGGGCTATAAGTTCATCAGCGGCTGATACTATGGGCGTTGTGGAGCGAAAATTTTCTTCAAGTCTGAACACAGCACTTTTCTTAAAGCGTTCGGGGAAAGATACAAAATAAGCCAGGTCGGATCCCCTGAAGCCGTAAATACTCTGGTAATCGTCCCCTACAACCATCAAATTACCGTCCCGCATGAGAAGTTCTGTGATTTCATTCTGTAAACGATTTGAATCCTGAAACTCATCAACCAGAATGTAATCAAAGGCGTTCTGATAGGTTTTCCTAACTGTTTCGTCCTCTTTGAGGAGATTTCTTGCCAGAAGCAGAATATCATCAAAATCAACAGCATTGAGGCTTCTTAGGGCTTCGTTGTATTTTAGATAAGCATCAAATAGTTTAGGTATATTAGGATACTGTTCCAGAAACCGTTCCGGGTAACCACTGTTTTTAGCAAGGGAAACGATTTTATGAGTCGACCCGAGGAATTTTTCTGTGCTTACGTTCAAGCTTAAGAGAATTCTTTTCAGGAGAGTCTTTTGTTGGGATTCACTGTAAACAGAAATTGGTGTTTGGTAACCAACTTTAGCTGCTTCCCGATTAAGAATTCTAAAGCATGCGCTATGAAATGTTCTTATCCAAGGGAAATTCTGTCGAGAGAGTCCTGTTATGGCTTCAAGCCTGGATTTCATTTCTTCCGCAGCCTTGTTGGTAAAAGTTATAGCCAAGATGCGGGATGGATCGTAACCGAGTTCGCTTATAAGGTATGCTATTTTAGCGGTGAGAGTTCTAGTTTTGCCGCTTCCTGCCCCGGCTGATACCAGTATCGGTCCCCTTTGGCAACACACCACTTCCTGCTGAATAGAAGAAAGAACTTCTTTTATTCGATACCACATATCCTAACCTAATTTGCCAACCCGTTAGAAGTTTTCAAAATGACCTGTCTCATTTGCCGAGTCGGAGTTTATATCAACCGGATAAAATATGCCACTGTTTCCTTTTGTAAGTTGCGACAAACAAAAAACCCAGAGCGGTTAAGCTCTGGGTTTTTTGTTAACTAGTGATTCTTAGAAGCGGATTATTTGTTTCCGTTCAACCGCCTTACGCGAACGGCTTGAGGTCCCTTAGAGCTCTGTTCTATTTCAAAGCTCACTCGATCTCCATCATGGAGCGTTCTGAAACCCTTGCCTTCGATCGCAGTGTAATGCACAAACACATCACCCTGGGTCTCGGTTTCAATAAACCCATAACCTTTTTTCTCATTGAACCACTTAACTCTTCCTTCAGCCATGGTACTCCTACCTCCTTAAAAAGCTGAACCAACTTTACTTCGTTGGAAGGATAGCCTCCCGGGAACTACCACGCTCAACCGGACCCAGGCTTTCTTCATCCCTTCCGGATTTCTTCCTTCCAACTCACCACACACAAAAAAAGCGATCCTGCACACCGCAGGCTCGCTTCCTTCCTTTGTTATTTTACTTTGTTGACCATCTAAAAACATCAAATTCCTTTATCTTAAAATCTAAATTCACCCCGACTATACACTTTATCTGGCAAAGTGCAAGCTTTTTTTGATCCATCGGAAGATTTTTTACCACATGGACACAATTTTTTTCGCTAGATCCATAGAAGCTGTGAACGCTGGGGAAATTGGGTTCAAAACGTGGAGAGAATCTCCATCCTGGATCACAACGAAATCCATAATGAGTTTCTTCTGGTGAAGATCGATAAGCTGAGGGCGTATGCCTGCTTTAGATGATGGCACAAGAGCATCTTGTGTGAGTCCTTTGACAAGACGTTCAGCGTCTCTATAGAAGAAGGGACGGAGATACTTCAGCGGTTCTCGTAAAGCCATTTTTCGGAAAGAAGGATCTTTTATAAAAAGTGTAGCATTTCTGGCTAATATTAGCGGAGCTTCACTGTCAATTCCCCGAAGTTTTCCGTAATGCTCTCTTCCCAGAGCTGGAATTGCCGTTGGTCCCACAAAAACTTCACCATACACGTTTTTAGAAAAATGAACGCCAAGGAAAGGATAACGAAGATCCGGAGCTGGATAAATGTGTCCTCTGATGATTTTCGATAGAGGATGGTTCTGTCTAACTTTCCAATAAATGCCTTTAAAAGGGACCAGTTGATAGTTTTTAGCCAGACCGAAACAATGTGCCACTTTATCGGAAAAAGCCCCGGCAGAGTTAATAAATCGTTCAAACCGGATTTCTCCCTGGGAAGTTACAGCTATCGAAGATCCTTTTAAGTTTTTGAACGCACATCCAAAGAGAATTTTTACTTTTTTTGAAGTTTCAAGATCTTTATGTAGAGCCTTAAGAACCTCTTTTGGGTCAACTGAAGCCGTTTCTTGAACATAAATTGCTTTTTCGATTGTTCTCGCCGCCGGCTCTATTTCGGTTAATTCGCGATCACTTATCCACTTAACCTTTGCGCCATTTGCCACAGCTCTTTTGAATAGTTCTTCCAGACAAACCAGATCATGTTCACTACTCGCTACAATAACTTTGCCTGTTTCCTTTAAGGGTATCCCTTTGGAACGGCAATATTCTTTCAGAAGCTGGTTGCCTCGAAGACAGGATTGAGCTTTAAGGCTTTCCGGTGTGTAATAAACTCCCGCATGAAGCACACCGCTATTACGCCCTGAAGCATGAGCGCCCAGGGTCTTTTCTTTTTCTATAACAACGACTTCCTCGTAACCTCTATTCAGGAGTTCTCTGGCTATGGTAAGCCCTATAATGCCTCCACCAACGACGAGCACTTCCGCTTTCATTTTTGTGCCTTTCTAACAACCGATGAATTTTCCCCATTAAGGGAAAAGGCAAGCCACTTTAAGCCAAATTCAAGCAGAGTTCTATCATCGCCTTCCAGAACATTTCCAACTTCAAAATTGGCTCGAAACTTCTGCGAAGAAACAATTCGGCGAAACATATCGAGCTCATAAGTTGCCATATAAAAAAGTTCCTGTTGGTGTCCCGTAAGCCCTTTCTTAAGCCTGGGACTCATCAGGGTCCTCATCCACTCATCATTCAATCTGTGATATTCTTCTAACCCTTGATCTTTTAGCCATTCTCCAACATTCCATTCAACATTTTCTTCAAAACCGCGGCAGTGAGCCTCCTTTACCAAAAAGAACGATTCCAGCAATATTCCGTGAATTCCATGGTAACGCGTTGCGCGAGCAACGGGATAAATTCTGCAGGCAGAAGGACGATGACTGTAAACGGAACATCCCTCTGGGGACAAAAAAGGACAAATTTGATCATCTACTTCTGACATTTTTAGAAAAAGTATGGGTGCGTAAGATGGAGGACGAAATTCCATCGTTGTAAAACGATCTATAAACTCTCTGGAAGATAGCCCCAGTTTTTCTCTGAGCTTTACAACATCATAGGGCGTGAGCATAAGTCGAAGTTTACGGCAACATTCTCCAAAGCAGGAAATATTCGGATGGCATGCAAAGAAAAATTTTTCATCTTCTTTTATTGGCACCAGATGTTCGGGAAGAATATCTTCTTTTACGTATGTCAACGCTTTCCCCTTTGTGCAGCGTTTTTTGCTGTCACATTACGTTAAAGAGTTCTTGAAGTTGAGTTCTTATGTAAGAAAAAGCCAGCATGAGAAGTTTTTCTTCATCTTCCATAGCCTGTTGATAGCTTTCTTCGTCTACGCCGTGGAATTTCCTGAAGGATGGGTGTTGAATCATTTCTTTAAATGTATCTAGATCGTAAGCAAGAAAGAGAAGCTTTCCAAGTCCAGCGTCCATCTTGGATCCTGGAGAAAATTGGGGTGGCATAACGGATTGGTAAAGGGCTTCCATTTCCTTGTAAGGATTAATTCCCTGAGATGTGAGCCACTCCGCTACCGTCCATTCGTCTTTTTCTTTAAGTCCAAGGCATTTTTCTGATGATCTTATAAGCTTGTAACAGCCTGGGTGCTTAACATCGATGTCCAGAGGATACATTCGGCATGACCAGGGACGGTCGTTATAAACTTTACATCCCGAGGATGTTACGAAGGGGCAGGCAAGAGTTTGTGGATCCATAATGAGCTGAACGACCGGGATATGAGTTATTTTTGCAAGAAAGGAACGAGTGTAACGATTAAGAAACTCTGATGAGCCCATTCCGAGAGCTTTTCTCAATCTTAGAACATCGTATGGAGTGAGGTAAATGTTAACATCTCGACAGCATTGAGTAAAACATGGAAGATTTTCATTACAGGCAAAGCAGATACGGCTTTCTTCCGTCAATACTTCAGCGTTATTAATTGTTTCGCTCATAGACCTCCCCTTAAAAGATACAGCTTAAAGTGTCGAAATTCTGGATTGCCTCTTATAAGTTTTTCTGCAACCGAAGCAACATCGGCTGTTTTGCATACAAAGCAAGAGATATCACAGGCTTTTCCGCACTTTATACAAACAAAGCTTTCTTCAAGGACTTCCCCGCAGGAACATCTTGGCTCCATAACCAGTTCTTCCTTTTCCCGAAAAACAAGGAAAAAGGGTTCGTCACGGCTCTTTAGCTCTTCAAAATCTACGTAAACCGCCAAGTTTTTACCTCCCTTTATTTAGTTTTTGCCGCCGTCCCATGGTGGAAACGGCGGCAGAAGCAGATTACAGAGCCTCAGCTAGAACTTCTGAAAGTTCGGTGATTTCCAAACTTTCCTGTTTGTTTAGACTGGTGCATGCGTCCGTTAGCATGTTCATGCAATAAGGACAGGATGTTGTTAACATTGCGGCGGCTTTTTCGGCTGCATCGGTTATTCTTAATTCACCGAAACGCTCGCCCATAGGAACTTCTGCCCAGATACGACCTCCACCTCCGGCACAGCAAAGACTAAGTTCACGAGAGCGATCGAGTTCGATTAGTTCTACACCTGGGACAGATGCTAAAAGCTTCCTTGGTTCATCATAAACATTGCTGTGACGTCCCAAGTAACATGGATCATGATAAGCGATTTTCTTCTTGGATGCTTCCTTAGAGAATTTCAACTTTCCTTCTTCAACGAGCTTTGCAAGTAACTGAGTGTAGTGAATGACTTCCCACTCTCCGCCGAAAGCTGGATACTCCTGGGTAAAGGTCCAATAACAGTGGGGAGATGTGGTGATAATTTTCTTTACGCCTTTTTGGTTGAAAAGTTCGATGTTGGACTGAGCGAGTTTCTGGAAGAGTTCTTCATCTCCGAGCTTTCTCATGCTTTCACCACAGCAGGATTCTTCTTCTCCGATAACTCCAAAGCTTACGCCAGCAGCTTTAAGGAGTTTTACGATACTTTTTGCTATCTTGGTGCTTCTTGGGTCGTAACAGGAATGGCAGCACACAAAGAGAAAATACTCCGTATCAGGACCAAACTTTGGCACATCAAGCCCTTCTTGCCATGCGGTCCTTTTTTCTCTGGGTCCCGCCCAGGGATTGCCGTTAGCGTGAGCACTCCCAAGTATTGGTCTTAGATTTGCCGGAACAACTCCGCCACCAACAATGCTTGCTCGCATTGCTCTAACATTGTCGATGATTTTCACGCCTCTAGGACAGTTTTTCACACACATCCCGCAAGTTGAACAGGCAAAGAGCACGGTTTCATCTTCGAAACCTTCCATGCCCATCTGTCCTAAGCGAAGCATGTATCGGATACTGAATTTCTCACTGGTTTCGCCTGGAACAAGTCGCCAGGGGCATAGCGCCGTGCAAAGTCCACACTGCATGCACCAGCTTATTGTTTCGGCGCCCATCTCGATGATGTAATCTCTCATCTCTCGAGAAACATATTTCGGTTCCATCTTCTTCATCTCCTTCCTGCTTGCTAGAAGCCTTTGTATGGATTGGGTCCAAGTTCGGCAAGCCGTTCCGCAAAGCTATCAAGAATTTGAGGAAGTCGATGGTAGTCCGTGATGGAAACTTCCTCAACTCTTACTCGATCGGATTCCAGAGCTAGTCGATCGAGAGTTTCCTTAATTTTGGACATACGGATGTTAGCAAGCTCGCTTCCTTTGATGAAATGACACTGATAATCGTCGCCATGACGGCATCCAAGCAGGATAATGCCATCTATGCCTTTAGAGAGAGCATCTGCAATCCAGATGATGTTCATTGAACCCAGGCATCGCAACGGAATAATACGCACCCAGGAATTGTACTGGATACGCCTTAATCCCGCCATGTCGAAAGCGGGGTATGCATCGTTTTCGCAGGCAAGCACGAGAATGCGAGGCTTTTCTTCGTATTCGTCCGGAACATTGATGGCTTTGATCATGTTGCCGATCATTCCAACAGAGTAGTTTCTGAACGAAATAATACGTTCCGGGCAGGCTCCCATACAAACACCGCATCGGCGGCATCGAGTTGGGTTGGGAAGTGGATTCGCCTTTTCATCCTCGTTGATAGCTCCAAAAGGACATTCTTCGGTGCATCGCTTGCACTGAGTGCACCTCTGCATGAAAAACTGCGGATAGCTCATGTCGCCAGCTCTGGGATGAACAGCCATACCCTTGGATGTTAATTCAACACACTGAATGGCTTTTAATGCTGCACCAGTGGCATCATCTACAGTTCGAGCATAATCCATTGGAGCTCTTACCGATCCAGCAGGATAAATACCGGTTCTTCTAGACTCATAGGGGAAGCAGATGAAGTGAGAATCAGGGAAGCCGTATTTCAATGCCGGCACTTCAGGACCCTGACGGTATTGCAGGTTGAGAATGTTGGATACAAGAATAGCGTCCGCTGGAATTTCCACTTCTCCTTCCTGTCCAGCTTGAGGTGCCCGATAGGGTTCTCCTAAAGCTGTCGTTGGCACCATACCTGTTGCCAAAACTACAAGCTCCACGCTTTCGGACATGATGGGAGCTCTCGTAAGCACATCTTCCGCCGAGACAACAAGGTTGCCAGAACCGTCATCGTCAACAGATGTTACGTTGCCTCGCACGAAGAAAACCCCATCCTTCTGAAGCTTTTTGTAAAAGAGTTCATAGTTTCCAGGAGTTCGCATATCTTTGTAGAAGATGTAAACCGTAGTATCAGGATTAGCTTCCTTGAAGTAAGCCGCCTGTTTTAGTGCTTCCACACAGCATGAAGAAGAACAGTAGGGAAGGTGGTTAGGATCTCGCGATCCGGCGCAAAGCACAAAGGCAACACTTGTTATGGGTTCTCCGTTAGATGGTCGCTTCACTTCGCCGGATTTGAACATCTCTTCAATCTGGACCATCGTCACTACATCAGGATATTTTCCATAGCCAAGGTTGTCTAACTTGGTAGCATCGTAAGGAATGGCTCCCGTAGCAAGCACTATCGCACCAACTCGCTCTGTGGCTTCCGACCCGTTTTGAGAAATCTTTACGTCAAAAAGGCATGGACCTCCCGCAATCGATGCTACAGAACTAGACGTATAAACCTTTATGCGGTTTTCTTGAGTTACTTCCTGAATGAGCTTATCAATTGGGTTTTCTTCTGGAACTTCGTATGGAGAATTTTCGGGAGGAAGTTTATAAACGGTTTTAAGATAGCCACCAAGAGATGCATCTTTTTCAACCAGCACCACTTCATAACCGGCTTTTGCAGCTTCTTTTGCTGCAGTCATACCCGCAAGACCACCGCCAACAACAAGGATTCTTGTGCTCATATTTTCGGCTGTAAATGGATCCGGAGGTTCTACCTCTTTGGCCTTTGTGATGCCCATACGAACTTGATCTTCTGCCATCATTTGAGTGTCTTCGTCGCCAGCGGGGTGAGACCACACCACTTGCTCTCTCAAATTCACTCGCTCAACAACCTTGTCTATGCCAAAATCAAAGATGTCATACATAACTCTGGGAGAACATGCCGCTACAACGATGGTATTTACACCTTCTTTCTCGATGTCGGCCTTTATAATGTCAACTCCTTCAGGCTGGCACAGGCATTCATGACTGCGGCATATCTCTACCTGAAACTCACTTTTTGCCAGCTCTGTAAGAGCATTAACATCAATTGCTTCGCCTATACCGCAACCAGCACAAACGTAAAAACCGATTTTCTTTTCCATTGGACTACCTCCTCACCGTAAACTGAAGAGCCTTTAAGGCAGCCGCCGTAGCGTCCTGAACCGATGTGGCTACATCAGCGGGTTGTTTTACACATCCAGCAGGGATTATACCGGTTGTGTCATTATCGAGTAAAAAACCACTTGGATCGAGAGCCACATCCATTGGGAGAGTTTCATCTGCTGTAGAAGGAACCATACCGGTAGCTAATACCACCAGGTCAAATTCTTCTTTGGTTATTGTTCCAGTTGTTTGATCTTCAGCTTGAACCATAATCTTACCCGACGGCAACCTTCTTATTTCTCCGGCTTTGCCTTTTATGAGCGTAACGCGAGGATCAGACTGCACTTTGTTGAAGAAATCTTCGTATCGCCCGAGAGCACGAATGTCGATATAGTAGATAAAGACTTTTGCTTCCTGATTTTGATCCAGCACGTAAGTAGCCTGTTTAAGCGATGCAAGACAGCATATGCCTGAACAATAGGGAAGATGATTTTCGTCTCGGGAACCTGCACATTGAATAAAGGCAACTTTTTCTACTGGTTTTCCATCAGATGGACGAACAATCTGTCCATTGGTGGGACCATCGGTAGAGGCGTAACGTTCCATCATGACGTTTGTGATGACATCTGGATTTTTTCCAAAACCATAGTAAAGAATTTTTTCAGCGTCATAGGGTTTCCATCCCGTAGCCCAGACGATAGCGCTAACATTTAGATCAAACTCTTTGGGTGTCATGGAAAGATCAACAGCATTATAAGGACAAGAGTTTTTGATCTTTTCTGCTTCTTCTGTGCCGATAATTCTTGCATCAAGCACGTAGCGGAGAGGGAAGCAGAAATCGTTGGGCAAATAAACTGATTTTACCGTATCGATGCCGTAATTAAATGGATTGGGGAAGGTTGTTGTAGCGGCTTCTTCGCATTTTCCGCAGGCGGTGCAGTGTTCATTGATGTAGCGGGGATTAAGTTTAATGGTGACGTCAAAATTTCCGGGCGTTCCGGAAATCTTTGTCACTTCTGCCATAGTGAAAAATCGGATTCTGGGGTTGTTTTTAATACGGCGGAAATTGATTTCTAAGCCGCAATTTGGTGGGCAGAGTTTAGGAAAGTATTTGTTCATTCTTGCAACTCGCCCGCCAAGATAGGGTTCCTTTTCAACAAGATAGACTTGACAACCAGCTTCAGCGGCTTCTATTGCAGCACTAATTCCGCTGATACCTCCTCCCACTACAAGAATGCTCCGATTAGTCGATCCACTCATGCTCCATTCCTCCATCATTCTTTTTTCTTCAGCTTTCTTCAGGCGAGTTTGTCACTCTGGAATGTGGGAAAAGCTTTTTGCCATTTTCTGGTCAAAGTGTCGGCAAATATATTATATTTTGGTTCCCCCTCCCAGAACGACATTAACGAGTGTTTCAATAGCACATAGAAAGCTGAAGAGTAAATTCAATTTCCATCAAAAAAAACCCCGGAAGCTCCATGAGCCTCCGGGGCTATTTTATCTAAGCAGTCACTGTTTTATTAGACAGGCAGATTCACCACCGGAACTTTCTTCATAGTCCATTCGCCTGTTGCAGGATTCCACACGGAGTTTACGAAGACTCTCCAGTTATTTTCGTCCATATCGGGATAGTCAGCTCTGAAGTAGTAACCAGGCCATCTGGATTCTTCACGGAAGAGAACATGACGCACATGGCTTTCAGCAATCCACATACGATGGACGTTTTCCCATGCCCTCATGAGTTCATGGAGATCACGAGCAGCGAGTTTTTCAGAGTCTTCTTTGAGGAAGGTAAGGAGTTCGAGGGCTCTTTCAAGCATTGGCTTGTTGGTGGTGAACTGAGCGGTCACGCCACCTGCGTATTCATCCATGATCTTCTGGAGACGGAACATGAACATCTTGGGCATAATGTAGTTGGGGTTGATTTCTGGATCGCTCGAAATCGGGCTGTATTGTTCGAAGATCTCGAGAGGCTTAAGAATGCGCTTCTTGAGTTCTTCGACCTTAGCCATATCGACTTCGGGAGCCTTATTGTTATCAAGGATGTAAGCGATGGCGCCCTTAGCGGCGATACGACCTTCAGCATGGGATCCGGAGGAGAACTTATGGCTGGAAGCACCAGCAGCGTCACCGGCGCAGAACATGCCCTTAATGGTGCACATCCGGTTGTAGAGCCCGATGTCTTTCCACATGGCTTTGTATTCTTCTGGCATCACATCTTCAGGACCACATACCCAGGCACCGGAAGCACCGGAGTGAGAACCGATGAAGTAAGGCTCAGCAGCTGCAATTTCAGATGGTTTTTCTTCGGGCTTGACATTTGTTGCAGCCCAGAGGAAGGACTGAGTAATGGTCATGTCAAGGAAGTCTTCCCAAGCTTCGGCTTCAAGTTCTTTCATTTTCTTCTTGAAGGCCTTGGGATCGTCTTTGTATGCAGCGGCGAGGTTAGCGATAGCTTCTTCAGTTCTCATGTAGATTGGGCCCTTACCAGCCATGATGTCTTCCATACCGAGCCAGTTACGGAGGTTGGCTGGAATGGGCTTGCCTGTTCCGTAAGGTGCCCACTTGGGAAGTTCGCCAGCTCGCTCAACCATGTATTCGCCGCCGAATGCATTAGTTGCACGAGATTTGAAAAGGAGGAACCATGCACCAACAGGACCATAACCATCTTTGAATCGAACGGGGATGAATCGCACTTCTTGGCAGGTCATTTCGGCTCCTGCCCTGATGGTGAAGTAGGCAGAGGAACCGCAGTTCCAAGGTGGATACCATGCACGGCCAAGACCTTCACCGACTGAACGAGGACGGAACACGTGAACCGCACCACCCATGCCCACGATGGTTGCTTTGGCTTTGAAAACATAGAATTTGGGCTCACGAACGCTGAATCCTACAGCACCAACACAGGTGTCACCGTTTACAAGAGGCTCAACGATGAATACACGCTCAATAATTTCACCTTTGTCACCCAGAGTTGCCATTGCGTTCTTGGCAGCTTCAGCGACGATTACCTTGTAGGATTCGCCGTTGATCATGATCTGCCAACGACCTTCATGGACGTATTCGCCCTTTTCGTCTTTCCAGATGGGGAGACCCCATTTTTCGAAAAGATGGACAGAGGAGTCAACATGGCGAGCAATGTCGTAAACCAGGTCTTCACGGGAGATGCCCATGAGGTCCTGACGGACGTAGCGGACGTAGTCTTCAACAGTGTTTTGTCCCTTGCCGTAACCAATGTACTCGTTGATAGCCGAAAGGCCCATTGCTACGGCGCCAGAACGGTCAACCGCCGCCTTGTCAACGAGCGTTACCTTGAGGCCATACTTCTTCGCCCAGTAGGCTGCCTCAAAGGCGGCTCCACAGGCGGACATACCACCACCCAGAATCAAAAGATCAGTATCGACTACTACAGTTTCAAAAGGCTGCATATCTCCACCTCCTTAAGGTGTTTCGCAGGTTCACACAACTTTCTTACTTTTTCAAAGTTGGCAGTTCTGCTGCCAAGGTAGAACCAGGTTCGGTGCACAGAATCGGGCTCTTAATGTCGTCGGTTCCGGTTGCCCATTCATCCGGCCAGGGCTTTGCCTGACCTTCAGGAGTCGTGCGGATGGGGAACTTGAAGCGTTTTACTTCACCATTGCGGAACTTAACGGTCCACATAATGTCCTGAGAACCACGAAGCGGAACAACGGCTGCTCCAAGCGGCACAAAGTCCGCATAGCTTCGGATGTCAACAGCTTGCTGAGGACAAATCTTTACGCAGTTGTAGCATTCCCAGCAGAGTTCAGGCTCACGGTTGTAAGCCTTCATCCGCTCTTTGTCGAGCACCATCAGGTCGTTGGGGCAGATGTACATACAGGCTGTCTTGTCCTGCCCCTTGCAGCCATCGCATTTTTCCAGGATTACATAGCTCGGCATCTCTCCACCTCCTAAACGGTTAACTCCTCTCAAACACCTACCACTCACCAACTCCCCTACAGCCCTAAGCTGTTAGGGATTTATGCCTTATTGTGCTTTTTCGCTCAAGATAAATATCCTTTTCTCAAACATCAGTCAAGAAAAAAAAGATGATTTTCACAAATTGTCACAAAAAATTTTTCTATTCTTCATGACCCAAAAGTTTCATACGTTCTTTAGCTGCTTCAATGCGAATTTTTTCCAGTTCTTCGCGACGGGAACGAAGATTTTGAAGCCTGTTTTCAAGCTCGCTACGCTCTGAATCAGATGTCGATCTCTCAAGTAGCTCTTTTATTCTTTCGTATTCTTGGCGAACTAACCTAATTTCTCGGAGAATTTCTTCCTCCCGAGGCGTCATTACTCGCCCATCTCTCGCCCAACACACACAAATTTTATCTTCATCACCGTTAGATTGCTTTTTTTCCTGCATTTTTATTACCTCTAAATCAGGCAATTAATGACCCAAAAAGGTATATGATAACTTTGCGAAAAACCTTTATTAAAATCCACGCTTTTTGGCTAATACCTAAACTTTAAGCTTCTTTTGCTTTTTCGAGCATCTGCCTTAGTCTATCGCGCTCGGCTTTTGCTCCTTTTAGTTCTAATTCAAGCTCTCTTCGCTCAATTTCCGCAAGAGGTTCAGAAAGCTTTTTTTCTAATTCTTCCACCTTTTTTGTTATGCGGTAAAGTTCTGCCGCAAGTTGCCTTATGCTCACGAGAGTCTTTTCCCCTTCCCTAAAGCTCTTTAATTAATACCGACTTCCACCATAACCCAATATCATTATATACCGTTCTTTAGCTTCAATAGGAATGGTTACAAAGGTTCCTTTTTTGATCCTGACGAAGGGGGAGACGAAAGCAGGGTTTATCTTCATTAAGACATCCAGAGGGACGCCGGTGATCTCAGCAAGCTCTTCCATTGTGACGGATTCCGTAAGGACAACATTCCAGGTAGCGTCGATTTTTACATATCGCTTTGTTTCCTCATCTTTTATATCGCTTTTTCTACCAAGGCGAGCTGCTGCATAGACTTTGAATATGTAGTTTCTGGTTTGTTTTGGTATTGCACCACGTTTGCAAAGATCATTAAAGTCTTCAGTTCTGTGTTTTGCTAGCTTGTTAAAAAGAGCATTTTCACCCATGTTGAAAGCAGCTAGCACCAGAGGCCAAGAGTGAAATTTTTCGTAAAGATCACGAAAAAAACGAGCTACAGCAAAAGTTGACTTGAAGGGATCCAGGCGCTCGTCTATTCGCTTGTTTACAGTAAGACCAATGGAACGAGCTGTAGAAGGGGTAAGCTGCCAGAGCCCCGCTGCTCCTGAGCCATCTCTTCCTATGGCTCTTGGATGTCCCCCGCTTTCCACAAAACTTACAAAAATCAACTCCTCTGGCACTCCATTTTCTCTTAACACCTTCCTTATCATGTCTTCGTAGCGATTCAATCTTTTCATTATGAGATGAAAATTGTTCTTCCCCAGTTTTTCTACATAGTGATTTACCAGCGGGTGGTCCAGGTCAAATAATCCAGGTTCACGAACCAATTGCCTTTCAAAGGTAATCTTCCCGCTTGATACTGTTTCTGCAAGACATTGAAAATTAACCAAAAAAGCAACAAGGAAGGTGAAAAGAAGAATCAAGCTTCCTTGAACTCTCCCTTTCATCTTTGCTCTCCTTTTCTTTCGTTAATTTTGATGGTGGCTTTTTATCATGAAAAAATATCAAGGGCAACAAAAAAGTTTTTGCTAACAAATTCTTTAAGGAGTAGATTAACATTGTTGAAGCGAAAAGAATTTTTTTATGAGGGACAGGGGCTACTAATCATGGAAAGTCATAAGGTTTCTGCAAGTCTTGAAGACTATCTCGAAGCAATCTACGTCCTCGAACAAAAATACCGAGTCGCTCGAGCGAAGGATATTGCGGATTATATGCACGTCCAGCGAGCATCGGTTACTGGTGCACTGAAGGCGCTTGCAGTGCGAGGACTTATTTATTACACACCTTATAGTTACGTGACTCTTACAGCAGAAGGAAAAAAAATAGCTGAAGAAATTCTCTACAGACATCGAATTCTTAAAGAGTTTTTCAGCAAAGTCTTAAAACTCAGTCCGGAAGAAGCTGAACAAAACGCTTGCCGGATAGAGCATGCTATACAGCCTCATGCTATTGAACGGTTGGTAAAATTTTTGGAATTCCTTAATCGATGTCCTAGAGCGGGTTCCGAATGGTTTGACGCCTTTGAGGAGTTTTGTGAACAGGGAATATCTCCTGAATCTTGTCGAACGTGCATTGAGCAGTGCATGGAAAAACTTTCATCTCTTCTTGAACCTTCCAGGACAGATTTACCTGTTCCCGAAAAGACTTGAACATGGCAAAAAAGCAGGAAAAAAGTCTCTACAGGTGTGCCTCTTGCGGTTACGAATCTCCAAAGTGGCTGGGAAAGTGCCCGGAGTGTGGTCTGTGGGATAGCTTTGAGAATGTTGTCGCTGTTCCTCGAGAATCGTCAATTCGAGGGGGCAGATCTTTTACATCAAGTCCGCCCGAGGTTCAATTCCTTAGTGATGTTGAGCTTACGCCGGAATATCGTATTAACACGCCCATTTTGGAGTGGGATCGAGTCCTGGGCGGTGGTCTTGTGCCTGGATCTTTGGTGCTCATTGCCGGAGATCCGGGTATGGGAAAATCCACCCTTCTCCTTCAGGTTCTTGCAACTCTCAGCACTTCCCACAAAGTGCTTTATGTGTCTGGGGAAGAAAGTGCCAGGCAAATCAGACTTCGAGCCGAAAGACTTGGTCTCGCTGATCGCCCTATCATGCTACTTACCGAAACATCTCTTGAGGCTGTTTTGGATGTGGTTCATTCTCAGCGAAACGGAATTGAAATTCTTGCAATAGATTCGATTCAAACTGTGGCATCTTCTCTTGTTGATGCTGCTCCTGGCACTGTGAGCCAGATACGTTACTGTGCTGATCGTTTGCTACAGCTTGCAAAGCTTTCTCAGGTTACGGTCATTGTCGTGGGACATGTGAACAAAGAGGGAGCGATTGCAGGTCCCAAGGCTCTCGAACATCTTGTTGATGTGGTGCTTTATCTTGAAGGTGATCCTACTCACGCTTTTCGTCTTCTTCGTTCAGTCAAAAACCGGTATGGTTCTACCAACGAAGTGGGCGTTTTCGAAATGAAAGAACGGGGACTTCAAGAAGTTACGAATCCGTCTCAGATGCTTCTTGCCGAACGCCCTGTTGACACTCCCGGTTCCGTGGTAATGGCAATGGTCGAGGGCACAAGACCTCTACTTGTGGAAATTCAAGCGCTTGTAACTTACAGTTCTCTCGCTCTTCCACGCCGAACAACCATAGGATTTGATAGCGGAAGAGCTTCGCTTCTTATGGCGGTTCTGGAAAAACAACTTCAGCTTTCCTTTGCTCAGAATGACCTTTTTATAAACGTTGCAGGAGGCATTCGTCTTACTGAACCGGCTGCCGATCTTCCTGTCTGTCTTGCCATCATGAGCAGTAGCCTCGATCGTCCTTTGCCACCTCAGATGGTAGCCTGGGGAGAAGTAGGTCTTACAGGAGAAATCCGGGGAGTGGGCTACAGCCTTCTTAGGCTTACAGAAGCTATGCGACTTGGGTTTAACGAGATTCTGATTCCTGCCTCTACTGCCGATCAATTAAATCATGAGCCCATAGCAAAAGACGCAAAACTTATAGGAGTAAAAACTCTAAAAGAAGTTATGAAAAAGGTTTTTTTTCACCAGAAGTAATTAAGACACGCAAGACACTCGCAAGATTTTTTTGTTTTTAAAGTTAGACCAAATCCTATCCTTACTTGGATGCCGGTAGAATTCCAGTAGCTTAGCAAAAAGTCACTGCCTATAGTCTTATTCACGGCCAGAGTTGGGAAGTCATTTGAAAATCTTCAGGATTATAGCCCTTTTCGCGCAAAAGGTTTTTAACTTTTCCTAAGGTTTGTTCGTCAAGGCTGGGATGTCTGCTGAGAATCCAGCCATACTTTCTACCGGGTGTTCCCACAACAGCCCAGTTGTAATCATGGGAAAGACCAATAATCCAGTAATCTCCCCAGAAAAGGTTTATGCCCAAGAAATTAAAAAAGCTGACTTTTAGTTTTGCATTGGTATTTTTGTCCACAACCCTTGCAAGACCTTTAACTTCAATTCTTTCCCCAGAGGATGTAACACAACTGTTAACCACCACTATGTCCCCGTTTTGATTGAGACTATAAAAAGCAGTGGTGTTTTTATCGCATTTTCTCTGAAATTTATTCGGTATCTTGGCAATTTCGTACCAAAGACCTACATAATTGCTTAAATCGACATAACCAACGGTTTCCAGGTTTTTACTATCCGGACTACTTTTTTCCATAAAATGCTCACATCCTCCCAGCGAAATTAGCAAAACCAAAATTCCTAAAAGCACAATATACTTCCAGGACGTGTTCATCTTACACCCACTATCTAATTAAATCTTCATAGCTATTATTCATAATTTATCTTTATCAGACAGCAGCCCTTTGTAAATCTTTATAAAGTGAAATAAGACAAATTTGAAAGAACTCTTATCTCCTAAGTGGATAATTTTAAAGAAACCTAGAACTTTTTTGGTGGCTCTTGCTATTTTCTCAATTACGTAATTAAAAATTTATGCTGACCCCATAATAGTATGAGGGGATTCGAAAATTCCTGTTATTGGGTGAATTTATAAGCTTCCCTTCCCTATTTGTAAGATCTTTCTGGGAGTGGAGAGATAGGGAACGACTTAAGGTATGGCCTAATCACAGAAACGCAGGGAACACAGAGGTAGATAAAACTTTTCGAACATCCTCTGAGATCACTGAGGGTGTTTTAAAAAACTCTGTAATAAATTGTGGGGGGCACCCCATGCGTCGTCCCACAGTTATGTGGTGAATCATATATTGAGGTCGTTTTTAGTCACCTGAGTCTGGGGAGATTTTCCAAGCTGAATTTCGTCATTCAAGGCATCATCGTAGGGGCAACCCCTTGTGGTTGCCGCATAATAGGGCAGGCACAAGGCCTGCCCCTACAGACTTCATCCTCCCCCTGTGAGGTTGTTTTACATGTAAGGGCAACCGGCGGTCACTCCCACAATATCCCCTTATACGCGCATCAACCAATATCGTAAAATGGCCGACGTTACGAACATATCACCCCACTTTTTAGAACACCCTCTAGGATCAATTGACAAATCAAAAATATTTCGTTAAACGAGATACTAACTTTGCTACTGAAGTAGCATGATAACTTTAAGTAAGGCTAAAACTTCTTAATAAACAAAGCCAAGAAGGCTCTCATTCATTTATTTCATTAGAGTAAAACCAGCTTAATTTTAAAAAACAGGGGATAATTTGATGGCTCGGCCTCTTGTTCTTTTCGTCATAAATTCTTCCCTTACGGAAGTTCTTCTAAGGGGTGTAGAGCTTTTTCGGCAAAACTACGGCGATCTCCTTCGCGTCAGAGCCTTTAGCACTTCCGACATTGAAGAAGAGTCTATTACGTCAGTAACAGTTGCTGAGAGTCTGAAGGAAGCTGACATGGTTTTCCTTGACATTAGAGGAGGTGGCAAAAGTGCCGCTCTGTGCGCCAGGATCCTACCGGATACCCAGCAACCTGTGGCCGTCCTTCTGGGGGGCTCACCGGATATTATGGCTCTTTTAAGACTGGGATCCTTCTCCATGAAGGCTATCTTCAGCAAATCGTCTTCATCAAAACCTCCCTCTCTTGCCACCCTGCAACGCTTAACAAAACTTGTAGAAACCTGTGGCAGCCTTCTTCCTTTTGGAAAACTCAAGCATGCTCGTAACTGGGCCCGAATGATGCAATACTGGCATCAGGGAGGGCAGGAGAATATTAAAAACCTGCTTGCCTTTGCGGCGAGAGAATATCTCGGTCTGAAACTTCCAAAACCTCCCAAACCCAGAAAGTATCCTGACCTTGGTATTTTTGATCCTCTCTCAGGAAAAACTTACGAAACCCTTGAAAAATACTGGCAAGAAGAAGGCTTAGATCCTGATAAGCCCTCGGTAGGATTACTTTTTTACGGAGGCATGCATTTCTCTCAGAGCGTCGTTCCCGCAAAGGCTTTTGCCCGTCGTCTCAAGGCAATGGGCATAAACACAGTGCCGGTATTTTCCACCGCCCAGAGAAATCTCGAAGCCATCAGGACCTTTTTCCTGAACTCCTCAAAAAAGGTGAACGCAGTTGTTTACTTTCAGTGGTTTCAACTGACCACTTTCGCTGATGATTCTCCAAAGGACGGTATTGAGCTTCTGAAACAACTGGGGGTGCCCATCTTTACGGCCTGTCCCATGTATGGAAGGGAAATAGAAAAATGGGTTCAGTCTGATCAGGGACTTTCGCCCATTGAAGTAATGACCACTATAATTTTACCGGAACTGGACGGCATGATAGAACCCCTTCCTTCAGCAGGTCTTGTAGAGGTAACAGAAGGAATTCTTGAGGGTGGCATAAAGAAGGTAGTCTCCATTGAAGATCGGGTGGATCGAGCCTGTAGAAGAATAAGGAACTGGATAAAACTACAGAAAAAACCAAACCATGAAAAGCGCATTGCCTTCGTCATCTACGACAATCCTCCTGGAGAAGACAATCTTGGATCGGCAGCCTACCTGGATACCTTTGCAAGTCTAGGAGTATTGTTCAAGGAGATGGAGAAAAGGGGCTACATCGTAAAAGATCTTCCCCGGGGGGAAAGTCTCCACGAATTTCTGGTCAAAAGAGGGCTTGTTAATGATAGTTCCTGGGTAGAGAAAGAAAAAGCCTTCAAGGAAGGCTTTCACATTTCCAGAAATGAATACGTTAAGCTTTTAGAAGAAATACCCCCAGGTCAGCAGGTTATTGACGAATGGGGTTCACCGCCAGGAGATATAATGACTCTTGGCGATAGAATCCTGATCCCGGCAGTTCAATTTGGAAATATCCTTCTGGCGGTCCAGCCTACCCGAGGTTTTCATTCGGATCCAGATAAGATAAGCCACGACAAATCTCTTCCTCCCCATCACCAGTATGTAGCCTTTTACAGATGGCTCGAAAGAGTCTGGCAGGCGGACTGCATAGTCCATGTGGGAACCCACGGCACTCTGGAATTTCTGAAGGGAAAAGAAACGGGAATTAGCCAGTATTGCTTTCCTGAGGCTCTCATTGGAGACGTGGTCCACCTTTATTTTTACCATGTAGTTAATGCTTCGGAAGCAACCATTGCCAAACGCCGCACTCTGGGGGTCCTTATTAATTACAATTCTCCTTCTTTTACGGCGGCAGGACTCTATGATGATTACGCATCCTTGGAAGATCTCATAAACGAATGTATCGAAGCAAGAGTCCTGGATCCTTTAAGGGCTGAGAGGCTTGAAAAACGGGTTCTGGAAAAAGCGGAAGAACTTCACCTTAAAGCAGATAATTTGCCTTCTCTTCAGGAAGAACTCTCCATGATGAAGCGTTCTATTATTCCAAAGGGTCTTCATGTTATCGGTAACGATATAGAAGAAGATGATCGTATAGCCTTTGCTACCTTCCTTCTCAGGTATGACCGAGAAGGACTTCCTTCCCTTCATCGCTTGATTGCTGAATCTAAAGGTTATGACTATGAAGTTCTTTTATGTCCATCTCGGGCAAAGGGTGAGGTCAATGTGCCTCCTGGAGTTCTGGAAATCATCGAAAAAGAAGTAGAAGAGATGGTGCGAAAAGCCTGGCATCAATCTATTTTCCCTTCTTCAGAGCCAGCCAGGAAAGCAGTCGAAAAAGCATTGGAAGCCGCACGAAAACTTGAGGGACGATGGGAGATAGAAAACTTTTTTGTTGCTCTTTCTGGGGGTTATGTTGAACCCTCTCTGGGTGGGGATCCTTTGAGAAATCCCGATGTTCTTCCTACTGGAAGGAACTCTTTTCAGTTTGATCCTCGCTTGGTTCCTTCTGAAGAAGCCTGTCTTCGAGGCATGGAAATCGCCGAAAACACAATAAATCACTATAAGAAGATCCACGGTGTTTACCCCGAAAGTGCTGGTGTTATCCTCTGGGGATTTGAAACCACCAAAACCCGAGGTGAAACGGTGGGACAGATCCTCGGTTACCTGGGAGTCAGGGTGGTTCATAATTCTAATCCTTATCACAAGAAGATAGAAGTTATACCTTTGAAGGAGTTGGGGCGACCCCGAATAGACTGTTTGGTTCAAATCTGCGGATTTTTCAGAGACATGTATCCCAATGTAATGGATCTTTTGAACCGGGCTTTTTGTCTGGTGTCAGGTCTAGAAGAAGGTGAGGAAGAAAATTATGTGAGAAAGCACACGCTTCAGTTGAAAGAGAAACTACAGGGAAAAATTTCTGATAATCTTTTGGAAAAGGTGTCTGCAGGGCGAATTTTCGGGCCTCCCCCCGGGGAATACGGCACTCGGACTACTCATCTCATCGAGACGGGGGCATGGAAAGACGAAGAAGAAATTGCTCGCCTTTATGCAACCACTATGGGACATCTTTATGGCGATAACATCCATGGTGAGCGATACACCGAAGCTTACCGGGAAGGACTTACCCGAGTTGATGTAGTGAGCCAGATACGGGATTCTCACGAATACGAGATAATGGATTTAGACCATTATTATGAATTTTTCGGAGGACTGGCTCGAACTGTTCAGTCCGTAAAGGGATCGCCTCCAGAGATGTTGATAACAGACACTACCAAAGAGGTTGTAAGAACCGAAACCGTTACTGAGGCGCTTAACAGAGGCATTCGGACTCGTCTTCTTAATCCCAAATGGATTGATGCACTTCTGGAACATGACTACCATGGACTTCAGAAGATTGCCGATCGTGTTGAAAATCTTATCGGGTTTGCTGCCACCACTCATGCCGTGGAGAACTGGGTCTGGTCAGCCGTTGTGGATCGTTACATAAGAGACGAAAAGATGTTCAGGCGTATCGTTTCTAACAACAGATTCGCCGCTGAGGAAATCTTAAAGAGACTTCTTGAAGCGGAAAGACGAGGATATTTCAAAGCCACCGAGGAAGAAATAAAGTTACTGAAGGATCGTTATTTAGAACTGGAAGAAGTGATTGAGGAGAAGATGGAAGAATGAAGTTCCCATACTGGACAACACGAGAATATGTTTTTGCTGCAATGATAGCTGTGGCTCTTCTTCTTGTAGCAAGTATTGTCATCCCTTTTACTTTGCCTCTTCGCATTCCCGGCCTTGCCAATGCCGTAAATGGTCTGTTTGGCTCTTTTTTTGTGGTTATCGGTCTTGTAAGACTTCGCAAAAGGGGAGCTCTTATCTTGATTACGGGCATTTATTCTCTGATATGCCTTTCTGTATCACCTGTGGTTTTTGGGTTTGTTCTCTTCGGAGGACTTTTCGGGGAACTCATTTGCAGTTTGTTTTTTGGAGGCTATAAGGGGAAGCTAGCTCCTGTTGCAGGTGCCGTCCTCTACGAAATGGGCATGTTTCCCGCCGCTATGGTTCTGTCCTTCTTTTTTCTTCCTGAAAGATACAAAGATGTAGCCCCCTGGGTGTTTATTGTTGCCGAAGGCGCTATCTTTATTACATCTACTCTTGGTGCTCTGGCAGGACTCAGGGTAGCTCAGGAACTCGCCAGAGCAGGCAAATTGAGGCTGGAGTCATGAGAGCTTGCGAGGACTCTTTCTCGTCCATTATTCATCGCCTTCATCCATTCAGTAAGCTACTGGCAGGGATTGCCATTTCTGTTGTTGCCCTTTGCTTAAAAAATCCTTTCTCCCTGTGTGTTTTGCTGTCCTTTGTGATAATTCTTCTGGGCATTGCTAAAGTTCGCTTTAGCCGCCGAAAAATCCTTCTGGGAATTTTGTTTCTGTCTGTGCTAACCATTCTGAATCTTCTGGCAAGCAAGAGTTTAAGCCATGCAGCAATTTACTCTTTGCGCTTTGCCATTTTTCTCACGGCTATGCCCGTTCTTGCTGCCACCACAGACCCGCGACAGATGGCTCAGGCTCTATCAAGAACCCCTCTTCCTTCAGGTCTCACCATGGCACTTCTTCTGGTATGGCGGTTCTTCCCTGCGATGTCTCGAGAGATGGATCAAATCCAGAAGGCTTTGCTGCTTCGGGGAAACATTCCGGGAAGCTTTGTAGCGAGGATATATCGAGGCTTCCTTGTGCCCCTTGCTTTCATGGTAATAGAATATACTGATAGGATCACTCTAGCCCTGGAACTTCGGGGTTTTACACCGTCAGGTCAGAGGACTTGCTATAATCCCGTCAAAATGGGAGCAGGAGATCTCGTATTTTTTCTCATCTCCTTCGGGGTCATAGGCCTTTCTATCTGGTTCCAGAGAAGGACCATTTGAGATGATCGCTGTATCAGATCTTTCTTTTAAATATGCGGATCAGCCTTTCAAGGCTCTTGATGATATAAGCCTTGAAATTAGAAAAGGCGAAATGGTTCTGATATCGGGTTCTACTGGCTGTGGTAAATCCACTCTGGGGCTTGTGCTTGCCGGAGCCATACCGAATCTTATTCCGGGAACTATATGGGGTTCGGTATCTATAAACGGAGAAACATCTTTTTCTCAACCAGTTTCCGAAAGAGCAAAACAACTTGGTTTTCTGATGCAGAATGTGGAATACCAGTTTTTCACAGATAAAGTCTTTGACGAAGTCGCCTTTGGTCTGGAGAATTTCAGGGTTCCGCCGGAAGAGATTCCCGCTAAAGTCGAAGAAGTTCTTAACCTGGTGGGAGCGGGCAAGTTGATAAACCGCTCATTTCGAAAACTGTCGGCAGGAGAAAAACAGCGAGTAATGCTGGCTGCTCTTTTGTCGCTTAATCAGAATACGCTGGTTCTTGATGAACCCCTAGCTTATCTGGACAAAGAAGGTCAGCGAAGTTTGGTAGAACTACTGTCTCGGTTGGTTCAGAGGGGCAAAACCATCATTGTTTTTGAACATCGGCGGGAACCTTTCAAAAGAGTTTTTCCCCGGGAGATTTGGATGAAGGAAGGGAGAATCAGTTCGGAAACCCCGTGTGAAGAATTTTTTGGTGTCCTGGAGACTTATTCCTCAGGTAGCACGGTTCTTGCTTATGAAAATGTCTCTTTTAGCTGGGGTGATGAAAATCCCCTTTTCGAGGGAATCTCCTTTGAGATTAGAGAAGGTGAAAGTTTAGTCCTTCTTGGTAAAAACGGGAGTGGGAAAACTACACTTATGAATCTTGCTGTGGGATTGTTGAAACCGCTAAAGGGCAGGGTGGTTACCTGCGGTTACGATACTTCTAGGGGAGTTATTAAGGATATTGCTGATAAAGTGGCTTTTGTTTTTCAGCTGCCGGACCATCAGATATATTTCTCCAAAGTCCTCGATGAAGTCCTTTTGGGAGCTACAAGCAGAGATGCCGCTTACGAAGAACTCAAAGCTTTAGGGCTTTCGGAATTATCGGAGCGTCATCCAAGAAGTCTCTCCATGGGGCAGAAGAGGCGTCTTACTATTGCCTCTTCTCTCGCTAGAGCTCCAAAATTGATGCTTCTTGACGAACCCTCGGTAGGGCAGGATGACCTGAGTCTTGCCATGATGGTAAGAAGGCTTAATCGCTATTTAGAAAATGGAGGAGCCCTTCTTATCGCCACCCATGACGATCGAGTGGCAAAGGCTTTTGGGCATAATGTTGTAGAACTGGGGGAAATTAGATAGACACTTTAGCTTTTATGTAGTTATTGAAGTAGAATAACGAATGAACTAAATTGGGAACATTGATGATAGTGGGAGTTATGGGGTTTTCCGAAAATACCGCCTGCTGGAGTTCGGGAAGCCCTGAAGAGGCGGACTACAAATACTCCAGCCCAAACTGTGTGTATTTTCGCACTGTTTGGTTAATTAGGAAAAATGGAAGAAAGAAGGCTTGTTTTGTCTCCTTGTGGAACCAGTATATTGACGAATAATGCACCAGAGGAGATTAGTAGCCTTATAAAAAAGTATGCCAATGCCAAAAAAATTGAAGACAAGCAGGTTATAGAATACGTGGAAAATATAAAGCAAGACTTTACCAGATTATTACCTGAGGAAGCAGCGGGAAGATCTGCGGAAATTAACGGATTATATAAATTTTACAAGGGAAAGTTAGAAAAAGGTAAAAACGATGAGCACATTCTATTGGCCACGGACACTCTGTTAGGCAAGGAAACAACGGCTATTATTGGCAGCTGGTTGCAAAATAATGGCATTAAACGTATGATGATATGGAACGACATTACAGGTCTTTCTACGGATAATTTGTATGACTTTCATATTGCCGTAACAGATTTAATAAAGCGACTTCACGAAACTCTCCCAGGCTACAGAGAAAACAAATATAGAATTGTTTTTAACTTAACAGGCGGCTTTAAAAGTATTCAGGGAGTTCTCCATACTATTTCGCAATTCTATGCGGATGAATCAATTTACGTATTTGAAAAAAGCGATGAACTTCTCCGCTTCCCTCGTCTTCCAATAAAGCTAGATGTAAAAGATGAAGTCCGAAATAATTTGAGAACTTGGAGAAGGCTGGCTTTGAATCTAGCTATAACTCCTTCAGAGTGTTCGAGAATTTCGGATGCTTTTCTTTTCTTCTACGAAAAGGAGGTGACTTTATCTCCCTGGGGAGAATTGGTATGGAATCAAATAAAGAAAGACATTTACGAAGAGCGGTTTTGGGAGCCACCTTCTGATAGGATTACTTTTTACCAGGGGTTCGATAAGTTCGAGAAAGAAGTTAGAGATCTTGAAAAAGATCGTCTATATGAACTTAACAAGAGAATGGATGAACTGGCAAGATATCTTGAAGACGATAACCATCCAAATCCGGACTCTCTGAGTTGTAAAAAGCTGGTGGGTAATCCTGTGGAAGGGTGCACTCACGAGATTTACGCCTGGAGTGATAAGGATGCCAGAAGAATTTATGGAGTTTACGATAATAACAACAAACGATTTGAGATAAGGTTTCTAGGAAAGAAACTAAGATAGCTTGGAAAGTTATCTTATAGCCAAAATAGGATTTTTAAGGCAATTCTCGCAATTTTGAAAGAAATAAGAATTTTTTAGTGCTTTAGGATTATTGACCGAAAAATTTATTATTTGTTATTAAATCCCTTGTAAAAGCTGACTGAAGTCGCACAAAAGGGCCACGAAGGTCTTATATAGACTTTCGTGGCTTTTTATTTGTAAGTGGGGCTTATTGTGTATAATTAAAACCAAACAAGGAGGAAATAGATGAATACATCAATGGGGCGCTTCGTCTTTATGTTAATTCCAATCTTTTTTGTTTTACCATCTATTGTTCTAGCTACACAAGGATACAAGGAAGAAGAAATGGAAACAGTGATTGTGACTGCTACAAAAACTACCAAAAAACTTGAAAACGTCCCTGCAGTAGTAAGGGTTATAACTTCTGATGAAATAAAAACTTTGCCTGCAAAAACAGTGGGGGATTTACTGAAAGATCTGCCAGGAGTATATCCCTCCGAACCTCAGGGAGAAGGACTTGTAACGCCTCAATCCGTCACTTTACAGGGTATAGGATTTCCAGGAGCAAATCTTATACTTTTAGATGGTCAAAAGGTAAATACGCCTTTTACGGATTATGCCTATTTAACCACAATCCCGGTTCATGCAGTAGATAGAATTGAAATTATCCGTGGACCTTTTTCCGCTCTTTATGGTTCTTCTGCAGGAGGCGGAATTATAAACATAATAACAAAGGATGGAGGCTCCCGAAGTTACGTATCTCCCTGGGGACAGGCAGGAAACTTTGGTCGCTACGACGCTGGAGTTGATGCAGGAATAGTCTGGAAAGGTTTTTCTCTGGGATTGTTTTACGATCGAAAGCATACCGATAATTACTATAGCTACAACGACAGAGGACTTGACACCAGAAATAGAGACTATACCCACGATCGGTTCCACGGGAAATTGACGGGAACAATTGGACAGAACACCTTCTTCTCTTTATCAGGAGGATTTATCGACGCCGACACTGGTTTTGGCATATCCAACAATCTCAAATTGGAAAACCATCAAGAAGTAAGTCATCCTTACGTCAACTTTCAGTCGACCACCCTGTTTTCTTCCTCCTTTGAATTAAAAGCACAACTGGACTGGCTTAAAGTCAGTCACAACTACCACGGAGAAACCCTCGAAAGAGTCATACCAGCACCTCCACCTCCCAGGTTTATTTATAAAGCCTCTTTGAATAAGACTACAGGAGATAGATACCACGCAGACCTTCAGGGAAATTATAAATTTTCTGATAATATGATACTCACTCTTGGTTCAGAAGTCGCTTATTCGGATGCCGAAAAAGGTATATACGACCTTCAAACAGGTCAATTACTTCCAGTCCAGGGAAGAGCAGGGACCAAAGCAGATGTAGATGATATTATGACATCAGTCTATGCTCAATACGACTGGATTTTTTTTGAAGATTTCGAAGCCGTTTTAGGAGGACGATTCGATCATCATGACACTTACGGAAGTGAATTCTCCCCGAAGGCCTCGATAATATGGAACTACATGAAAAAGGACGGAAACATAAAGTTGTCTGTTGGAAAAGGTTTCAGAGCTCCCAGTTTGAATGAGCTTTATTCTCCACCATGGTCTATAGCGCCTTACGTTGTCTATCAGGGCAATCCCGATCTTGAGGCAGAGACAACCTGGAGTTATCAGCTTTCTTTGGAACAATATGCTCTGGATAGAAAACTCCACGGAAGGGTTACACCTTATTATACAACAGGAAAAGATTTTATCACTTCTGTAAGAAGACCTGATCCTCTTAATCCGGGGGGACAGATAATGCGACCGGAAAATATTGATAAAGTTAAAATAAAGGGCGTCGATGTTGAACTGGACTATGCCCTTACGAAGGGCATTACGGTCTTTTCAAACTATTCTTACAACGAAACAAGAAATGATAAAACCGATCAGATTCTTGACGGCTATCCAAAGCATTCAGCTTCACTGGGCATCAGGACAAACTATCAATTAAACGAAGAATGGCTCTTTTTCGGATCTTATTCTGCTAGATACAGAGGAAGTTACAGGAGCACGAGCTGGTCAAATCCTCCAGTTGTTGAAAAAGTGGGTGATTACTGGTATCACACTTCTAGAATTGGTGTCGGATGGAGAGATCTTATCGAATTTTATGTGGACTTATACAACATTTTCGACGAAAGGAAAAAAACGGACATTAATACCTACATTCCGGAATTCAACTATCTAATAGGCGCGTCTATAAAGTATCGTTTCTAGATAGACCTGCATTTCTGGGTGATTTTATAACGACCGAAAAGGCGAAGCCTGCATGTAGAGGGCTTCGCCTTGAATAATATAAGTTACACTTTCACGCTGTTGTTTCCATTCTTTGCCGCAAAATAGCGATTGAATGCGTTAAGGTAAGCTCTAGCGCTGGCTTCTATAACGTCAGGGCTCGTGCCAAGTCCCGAATAAATAGTTCCTTCAATTTCCACTCGAACCATAGCTTCTCCGAGAGCATCCGTTCCGGTGGTAACGGCTTTCAGGTCGTAATCCCTCAGTTTAGCCGATTTTTTAACGATTTTTTCGATACACTTGAAAACAGCGTCAACGGGACCATTTCCAGTTGCTGCTTCGTTTAGGTATTCTTCACCTTTTACAAGAGTTACCGACGCTATGGGGGTTATTGTGTTACCGCTCATGATCTGAATGCTATGGAAAGAGTATGTTTCTGGAACTTTAGTCAGTTCGATTTCTACTATGCTTATCAAATCTTCTGAAGATACTTCCTTTTTGCGATCCGCCACATTGAGAAATCTTTGATAAACTTTTTCAAACTGCTCTTCCGGGAGCACATATCCCAGAAGTCCAAGTTGATGTCTGAGGGCTGCTCGACCTGATCTGGCAGTAAGCACAAGCTTGTGTTCCTTAATGCCCACATCTTCAGGACGGATAATTTCATAGGTGCGCCTATCTTTGAGTATGCCGTCTTGGTGGATCCCCGATGAATGTGCAAAGGCGTTCGATCCAACAATGGCTTTGTTGGGCTGAACGGGAATGTTCATTATGCGGCTTACCATACGGCTTGTGCGATAGATTTCCTGGGTTTTAAGGTCGGTATAGGCGTTATAATGTTCGGGTCGAACTTTTATAGCCATAACGATTTCTTCCAGCGCTGCGTTTCCGGCTCGTTCACCGATACCATTTATGGTGCATTCTACCTGTTCGGCGCCATTTTTTACCGCGGCGAGAGTGTTTGCTACGGCGAGACCCAAATCATTGTGACAATGGACGCTGAGGATTACATTATCAAGTGCCGGGACTCTTTCCTTGAGAAGCCTTATTCTTTCTCCAAATTCTTCAGGGATAGCATAGCCAACCGTATCGGGAATATTTACTACCGTTGCTCCGGCTTTGATAACCGCTTCAACTACCCGGCAGAGATAATCGAAATCAGTTCTTGATGCGTCCTCGGTGGAATATTCCACGTCGCTACAGTATTTTTTAGCATAGGTTACTGCCCATACTGCCTGTTCCAGAGCCGATTCACGATCGAGTCTTAGTTTTTTCTGGAGATGAATATCTGAAGATCCCAGGAATACGTGGATTCTGGGGCGTTCAGCATTGCGCACTGCTTCCCAGGCTATATCAATATCCTGAGCAACGGCTCGAGCAAGACCGGCGATGATGGGTCCTTTGACCTGCTCCGCTACCGCTTTCACTGCCTGAAAGTCTTCGGGTGAAGAGCATGGAAAGCCGGCTTCGATAATATCCACCCCAAGGCGTGCAAGCTGTTCGGCTATTTCCAGTTTCTGGCGCTTGTTGAGTTTCGCTCCCGGAACTTGTTCCCCATCTCTTAATGTAGTATCGAATATGTGTATTTTTCGGCTCATTGCTTACTCCTTTTTCCCGTGAGTTTTCGTTGATGTTTGTTTTTTCCGTTTCCATTAACCATAGGTGAACTAGTCCGTCAGACAAATCCGCTTGAAGTCCCATTACCCATCACCCCCTTTCTTCGCCTTTTGTGATGATTGAAAATAAAAAAGCCATGGGCGGGAACCCATGGCTTTTTCTGCTTCCTTCGGCCTTTATGTTTAACCAGGTGACCGAACAGCATCCCCCCTGGGTTCCCGGACCGGAACCTCACAAGATAGGAGGAGAAGTAGCCATAACCCTTTATTGCGCCGCTCAATCACCATCAACTATTACCTCTAATACCTCGATGTTATGCTTTTTTACATTTTGTAAAAGATCCAGACGCTTTTATTTTTTATGTAAGAAATTTTCCGGAGTCAAGATAGTTTTCCAGGGTTCATAAAAATTAGAAACGCAACCTGATGTCCCATTCTTTGAACTGTCACTTCGAGTTGACTCTATCCACCTATGTCTTTGCATTATTTTTATGGGCTTGCGGGCGCCTCTGTTTCATCGAAGTGATAAATTGTCATGTAAATGTGACAGAAAGTGAGTTTTTACTTCCTAGAACATGCCTTTCTAATCCTATTTTTTAAGGATACCATTTTCCTGGCACGTTATGTGCAATTTCTCACAATGATAAGTTTTGCTCTAAAAAGATGGATTAAGAAAACAAGGAGGGAGAAAAAATGAAAAATGGTCTCCAGAAAGTATCAACTCGCATTCTTTGCTTGATATCAATTCTGCTCGGGCTTTTATTCATTGTTTCAGGAATTGGGATTTGGAGTCTTGTTAAAATTAAAAACAACAGTCTCGTCCTGGCAAAAACAGATGAGATAGCCAGAGAAATTCTTGAACTTAGAAGGCATGAAAAAAACTTCGCTCTAAGGGGGTTCAGAAAGGTTGAAGGTGATAAGCTGAATTCTGTTGAAAAATGGGAAGTAGAATATGGCAAACTTATAGAAGTTTGTTCAGATATAATGAAAGATAAAAATTTGCCTGATTCTTACCGTAAGCTTTTGGAAGCTTCAGTGGATGGGCTCAAAAAATATCGCGATGCCTTTATTTCGAAATACGTAGCGTCCTATCAGCCAAAAGAGGATGCCTTTAATGAATGGCGAGATCTAGCTGAAAAAATTACGGGACAACTTCAATCAATGGAGAACGCCGAAAAGCTTCACGAATTTAAAGAAGCTTTTCTTTTCATGAGGCTTAGAGCTCTTTACGCTGTTCATTTCCAGGATGATAAAGCTTTTGATGCCTACGAAAATCAGTTGAAAGTAGTTCAAAATGCGCTTGCAAAGCTAGAAGGAAACATCCCCCAAGAGAACTTTTCTGTTCTAAAAGGTTCTGTTGATTCATACGGAGATGTCGGAAAAAAATATCGCAATGCCATGAGAATGGGGGTTCAGGGTGAAAAAGAAATGATAGCTACGAGCCGAGAAGCGCTTGATAAGATCGATGAATTAAGCAATCTGCTTCGGAATGATTCTTTTCGCAATATAAACATTCTTCAAAAGCTCCTTGCGGCTTGCTCTTTTGGAGGACTCATTATCGGCTTGGTTGTAGGTTTTCTGGTGACTCGATCCATAACAAAATCTCTTTCTAAGGTGGAAAAAGAGGTTTCCAGAGGCACTGAAGAAATTGCTTCGGTTTCATCTGTTCTCATTTCCGAGAATCACAAGCTTGCTGAGGGCGCATCTGAACAGGCAGCTTCAGTTGAAGAAAGTTCTGCCTCCATTGAAGAAATTTCGTCCATGGCAAAACAAAACAGTGCAAGGGCCGATGAAATTAAACAGCTAATGACAACCACAGAATTAGCAATGACTCAGGCTAATGCCGCTTTGAAAGATACAGTATCAGCTATGGATGATATTAAGCGAGCCGGTGAAGAGACTTACTCTATTGTGAAAAAGATTGATGAGATAGCTTTCCAAACAAACCTACTGGCTCTTAACGCGGCTGTAGAAGCAGCTCGAGCTGGTGAGGCTGGAGCCGGCTTTGCTGTCGTAGCTGACGAAGTCAGATCTCTTGCTTTAAAAGCAGCTCAAGCAGCAAAAGAAACCAGCCAGCTTATTGAGTTATCTGCTCAAAAGATTACCAACGGGAGAACCTTGATTCTTAAGGTCGAAGAATCCTTTGAAAAAGTGCTGGCTTTGGAAAAGAAAGTTAATTCTCTGGTAGAAGAAATTGCTCAAAGTTCCCAGGAACAGTCCGTAGGTATAGAACAGCTTTCTGTGGCTCTCAGAGAAATCGACACTGTAGTTAATCGAAATGCCGCTACAGCAGAACAGGTAGCCTCTATGGCTCAAGAACTGGGAGTTCGCGTAAGAGATATCCGTAAGGCTGTTAATGAACTTAGAACTCTAGTAAGCGGAGTCGATACAGAACAAACTTTAGAGATAGAGCCCAGGGAAGAAAAGAAACCGGTTCTTCAAATCATTAGAACCAAAGCTATTGCTAAGAAAAATCGACTTTTTGAGAAGTCAAAGGAAGAAGGCAAGCTCCTGGCACGTATGGTTGAAAAGCAGGAGTAGGATAAATGAAAGTTTCCGTAAAGACCATCATAGTCCTTCTCATGATTCTCATCATTCTTCCATTCGTTGTTCTTGATGCGTCCATTTTGATTCGTATGACCGATGCGAAGAAGCGACATGCGGAGGAAAAGCTCTTTAGAACACTCGAAGATATTGAAAAACCACTTGAACACCTTATGACTTCATCATGTGATTTGCTTCTTCAGATTATTCAAGCCGCCAACCAGCAATCTTTTGAGGAATCGGAACGTCTTATTAATCTTTTGATGGAGTCCCTTAAAGATCGCTACGCCAGCGCAGGTCTGGTTGATGAAAACGGGCTGGTGGCTAAAACATTTCCACCAGTGCTGTTTTCTATTGATGTAAGCGATAGAGCCTGGTTTCAAAAAGTCCGAAGCTTAAAAGGCCCAATTGTGGGACATTATCTTGTGGAGCGTGTGACTGGACAGCCTGGCCTTGTGCTGGCTCGAGCTGTTGAAAAGCCGGACGGTTCTTTTGGTGGAGCCGCTTTTGTTGTTATTCGGTGGACTTACCTGCAAAGTATCTTGACGTCCTTTGTTCTTCCTCCCGATGCTATAGCAACAATTCGGGATTCTGAAGGGCTTGTGCTTGCCAGAACTCTGGAGCCGGAAAAATGGATCGGAAAAAAGCTACCCGAGGCGGATATTTTTCAGAAAATCAGCGGTAGAATCGGTAGAGCCTCCCTACAAGCTAGAGGTATTGATGGTATCGAGAGAATTTACGTTTACAGCTTCATAGGCGGTTCCTTCGAGCAAGGAGGTATTTACCTTTCTGTAGGTATTCCTGCTGAAAAGGTCCTCGAACCAGTAAGAAGACAAGCGATGATCGAAGGTATTATTGCTGCCGGGGTTTGTCTCCTTGCTGTGATTGCAGGATGGTTATTTGGGAAAAGAGTTATTCTCGAACCGGTGGATGCAATTAGAAAAGCTGTGGAGGAATTTATTCATAATATTCGCTATAGGATTCCTGTTTCATCATCATGGCCTTTGGAACTTAAAAGTCTCGCTTTTGCGTTTAACGATATGGGAGATAGGCTATCAGAGTCCATAAGGAAATACGAAGAGAGTCAAACAGATCTCAGGCGTCTTGTGGATCAAATTCCGGGGATTCTTTACCGTGCAGAACCGGATTCTCCACTTTCGTATATTTTTGTCAGTTCGCAGATTAGGGAATTTCTAGGGATTGAAGAAGCGGTTGAATATCCCTTCCCATGGTTCGATGTTATCCACAAGGAGGATAAAGACAGAGTTCTTGCCGAGATAAAACGATTCGTCCATGATGCTGAAGCTACTCTGCTTCGCCTGGAATATAGAGTTGTGGATAAATCGGGTATTGTTAAGTGGGTTCGAGATGAAGCAATTAAAATCTATAACGGCAAGAAGTTCGTAATTCAGGGGATATGGCGAGATATTTCCTGGAGAATCAGATCAGATTGGGAAATAAGACTTCTGAGGGAAGCTCTTGATAGAAGTTCCGATGGATTTGTGCTTGTGGGAAGTAAGGGACGGATTTTGTGGGCAAATAAAGCCTTTTTGATGATGACAGAATGTCCTGATATTCAACTTTGTGAAGAGATAAAAGCTATTCTTTTGCCTATCATAGCGCTTGACCAGGCTGGCATGGAGTTTCTAAAAGCTTTGGAAGAGGGACAAGCTTGGAGAGGGCGTGTAAGAGTCTTTTCCAAGCCTGATAAAGAAGCTTCCGTGTGGGACGTGTCGATTTCCTTGTGGACGAGCAAAGAAGATAAGCAACGAAAACTTCTTTTCTTTAGAGATGTGACAAAAGAAGTAAGCCTTCAGAATCAGCTCTTTATTGCCCAAAAAATGGAAAGCCTGGGGACTCTTGCAACAGGATTGCTCATGATTTCAACAACATCCTTATGATTATCCTGGGCTATACCGAGATCGCTCTTATGAAAATGGCAGAAAATCATCCATTGAGATCTTTTCTAGAAGAAGTTTTTCAGGCTGGTAACAGAGCCAAACGTCTTGTGGATGGTATTTTGCGGTTTGCCAGAGGGGCACCGGAGGATAAAATTCCGGTTTCTCTGTCGGTTCTGATCAAGGAAAACGTCAAGTTTTTGCAACAGCTTATACCGAGTAACATAGAATTTGTAAGCAAAATTGAGGTTACACCCGGAGAAGATGATACCGTTCTGGCTTCACCCACCGAATTTCAGCAGATCTTGATGAACCTTGTTGTTAATGCTGTGCAGGCGATAGAGGATCGAGGAAGGATCACTATAAGCTTAAGAAAGTGTTTTACTGAGGATGGGTTTCCGAACGGCCTGGAAGTCGGAAAGAGTTCTTACATGAAGTTATGCGTTAGCGATACCGGTTGTGGTATTGATCCTTCGATTATCCATCGTATTTTTGATCCCTGTTTTACAACAAAGCCACCTGGGCAAGGCACAGGAATGGGACTTACTATTGTCTATAACGCCGTAAAAAACATGGGAGGTATGATACAAGTAGAAAGCAGACCCAAAAAGGGGACAACCTTCAAGATTCTTATACCAGTTTTGGACAAAAAGGCTGTTGAAACTCAAAAAGAATGGGTTGGAGAAGATAGCAAGGATGTCTCTAAAGCTTATCGACAGCTTATGAGAGTTCTTGTTGTTGATGATGACGAAGCTCTACTAAAGATGCTTAAAATTGAACTTGAAATGGAAGGATTTCATGTTACGACCTTTTCCTGTCCTTACGAAGCATTAAAAAGCTTTGCGGAATCGCCCTTTAGCTTCGATGTGGCAATTGTTGATTATCGGATGCCAAAGATGACCGGTTTGGAGCTTGTCAGGCGATTTTTCAGTATTCGTCCAGACTTTCCCATGGTAGTTATGACGGGATATTTGGAAGAAAAAATGAAAAAGGAAGCCGAACTCTTAGGTGTTCGCTTCGTGATAGTGAAGCCAGTTTCACTGAGCGATATGGTTTCCATCCTTCAAGCTTGTGGAGAGATTGGAAAGGCTCACGAAGAGTCAGTTCAAGAACGTCTATAAAGAGGAAATATGAAGTATGGTTGAATGGATTATTCTAACTTCAATATGCATTCAGCTTACAGCCGCTGTTATGGCTGCCAGGTTCTTCAAGGAAAACCCTGCTAAAGGAGCCTGGCTTTTTGTGTGTATTGCTATTTTGCTTATGGTTTTTAGAAGGTTTTTCGGACTTATTCGAATAACAACCGGATCGGGTGAGATACTGGAAACAGTCAGTTTTGTGGAAGAATCGATTGGACTTGGAACTTCTTTGCTTCTTCTTTTAGGTGTTTACCGTTTGGGATTTCTTTTTAGATTTGTTCAAAACACTACTCAAAAGCTAATAACGAGCGAAAAACGCTATAGAGCGATTTTTCATAATGTTTCCGATGCTATTTTGATTATTGGTAGGGAAGGGAATATTTTGGATGCTAACAGTTCGGCGGAGAAGCTTTTCGGCTTTTCTATCGATAAGCTACGAGGTTCGCACCTTTCTCTTTTTAGCGCCCCTGATCAGATCGAAGGAACTTCCGTTCAGGAAATAATTCATTCGGGTATTCAAAACAGTGGTAAGAGCCATGAGTGGATATTAATAGGGGAAGATGGGAGAAGGATTGAAGCAGAAGTTCGAGCAAGTCGGTTGGTTACCAATGGTGAAGAGGGGATTTTGTGTGTATTTAGGGATCGGACCAGGGAAAAGCAGGCTGAGCGAGAACTCAGGAAAAGCTGGGAGTATTTGGAATTGGTGCTAGATAGGAATCCTATGCCCATTTTTGTTATAGATCAGGAAGGGAGAGTTGCGTTATGGAACACCTCCTGTGAGAATCTTACTGGTATTTCGAGAACAGAAATAATAGGCAAAAAACCAGGGGAAGGTTTTGGAGTGCTTTATCCGGGAAGGGAAATTCCTCCAGCTACATTGGCTGAACTTCTTATCACATTTGATGCTGAAACACTTGTTAAAAAGATGAGCAAAAAAGGTGTTTCTAGGTATCCCTTGATACCGGAAGCGATTACCTGCGAGGTTATCTTCGAAGTTGAGGGAAAACCCAAGATTGCAAGACTAATTGCGTCAAGGCTTTATGATCGAAAGGGACGGTTGATCGGGGCTATTCAGATCGCTCATGATGTTACTCTGGAACGCTCTATGGAACGCTACATGTCTCATCTTCAAAGAATGGAAGCTTTGGGAAGGCTTGCTGCTGGTATAGCTCACGACTTTAGAAACATTTTGATGGTCATCCAGAACAGCATGGAGCTCATTGTTCGGGAGTTAAAAGATCATTCTCAAATAGCTCGGCATAGAAGAGAGATAGAACTGGCTTTAGGTCAGGGAGTTTCTCTTTGCCGTCAGTTGATGGGATTTGCAAGGGGAGGCGAAGAGGAAAGGGAAGAAAAGCCCAGGGCTATAAGTGTGAATGGAGTTATTCAGACTCTGGAAAAATTTGTTCGACGAATTTTTCGGGAAAATATCCATCTGCAGTTTGAACTTGATCCTCTGGCTGGAAGTGTCAAAGCCTTACCGGGGCAGATTGATCGCATCCTGCTTAATCTTTTCCTTAATGCTCAGGATGCCATGCCCGAAGGAGGCACACTTTTGGTAAAGAGCAGGGATGTTCGAGTTCCTCCCGAAGAAATTCCGCCTGGTGAGGAAAACGTGAAGCCTGGCAGATTTGTGCTTGTCACGGTGAAGGATACTGGGGTGGGGATGGACGAAAAAACGCTTCAGAAAATATTTGAGCCTTTTTATTCTAGGAAGGAAAGTGGTGGGCATGGGTTGGGGCTTTATATAGTTTGGAGCGAATTAAAGAGGCTTGGAGGTTTTGTGAGAGTTGAAAGCTCCTATTCTCTGGGAACGGCTTTTCATGTTTATTTCCCGGTGTGGGAGGAAGAAGGGGAGGATTGGGAGGTAGAAAGTGTAAAATCTGATCAGGAAGAGAAAGTATTCCTTGTAGAATCGTTGAAACCTAGAAGGGTGCTGGTTGTGGAAGATAATCTGGCTCTCAGAAATGTTTTATGTGAGATGCTGGTGTCTTTTGGTCATAAGGTTGAAAAAGCCGGATCGGTTAAGGAAGCGCTTCATTTGGTAGAGAGAATCGGAAAAGATCTGGATGTGGTTATTTCTGATATAGGACTTCCTGATGGTGATGGGTATGAAATGATTAAGGAAATTTCTCGTCGCCTGCCGCATATTAAATCTGTTCTAATGACCGAATATGTCAGAGGAGAGGTAATTGAAGCTTGCAGAGCTGAGAATATTCTTTTGCTTTACAAGCCATTTTCTGCGACTAAGCTTCAGGAAATATTTGCCTCTTTGGAAAGATCTGATGTAGAGTTTTTGGGAAGGAATCAGAACAGGAAAGGCAGCAGTTGAAGGAATGGAAGTTGTAGTTCGAGCTATTTATCGTTTTGGAAGACTCATAAAATTTAGTCACACAGTTTTTGCGATGCCTTTTGCGCTTTCTTCTGTGGTGCTGGCTCACGTGCATGCTCGCCCCGTCACGTTGAGAACTCTATTCTGGATTCTTCTTGCAATGGTGGGGGCTCGCTCTGCGGCAATGGGCTTTAATCGATGGGCGGATTTACACTTCGATCGACTGAATCCTCGCACTGCTTCAAGACCTTCGGTAACCGGTGAGATTTCTTCTAAGGCTATTCTTTTGCTGGTTGTTGCCTTTTCAGCGCTCTTTGTTTTGAGTGCCTATCAGCTTGGGAAGTTATGCTTTTGGCTTTCCTTTCCGGTTCTTGCCGTGCTTTTTAGTTATTCCTATACAAAGCGTTTTACCGCCTGGAGTCATATTTATCTCGGTTTTGCTATAGGTCTTGCACCTCTTGGTGCCTGGATTGCGGTGGTGGGAACCTGGGACTGGCGAATTGTTCCTCTTTCTCTTGCTCTTCTTACTTACATCGCCGGCTTTGATATTTTATATGCCTGCCAGGATATAGATTTTGACCGTCAAATCGGGCTCTATTCCATACCGGCAAGAATTGGAGTCAGGAAGGCTCTTCTTATTTCATCGATACTTCATTGTGCGACTTTTATCTTTTTGGCGTTGCTTATCCCGCTTTTTGGACTGGGAAAAATCTACGGATTTTTTCTAATCGTAATTGGTCTGCTGCTTGTATGGGAACACAGAATGGTAAAACCTGATGATCTGTCAAAAGTTCCTGTAGCGTTTTTTCATGTAAACAGTCTTGTATCCATTTTTCTCTTTGTGGGTATTGGGGCAGATGTGTTCTTCAGTTTCGCTCGATAAAAATCCAAGACGCATCGGTGCCATGTTTGATCGCATTGCACCGGTTTATGATTTTCTGAATCATCTTTTGTCTTCCGGGATGGATTTGTGGTGGCGTAGAGAAGCCGTAAAGTCTCTTAGGCTTTCTGATGGTGCTTATGTTGTGGATGTGGCTACCGGGACAGGTGATTTGGCTTTTTCGCTCCTTCGTATAAAGCCTTCGGTTAGGGTTATAGGGATCGATATTGCCGAAGCTATGCTAAGGCGAGCGATAATTAAAGGTAGGAATTATAAAGGATATTGGGTTGTTCGAGGGGATGCCCAGTTTCTTCCGGTCAAATCTGACATTGCGGATGCTTTGATGGTTGCCTATGGAATAAGAAATATGCCTGGTGCGCTGGAAGGTAAAGAAGGCTTATCGCCTATTTTGAAAGAATTTCGGCGTGTGCTGAAACGTTCTGGAGAGCTTCTCATACTGGAATTTAGCATACCCCCTAAGCCACTTTTTCGATCGATTTATCTTTTTTATTTTCAGAAAATTCTTCCTTTTATTGGTGGAATTGTTTCCGGCGACAGGGAAGCCTACAGATATCTTCCTACCTCGGTTGAACATTTTATTTCTCCCGCCGATATGGTGCAAGCTCTTGAAGCAGAAAAATTCAGGGTTGAAGAAGTTCACATGTTTCTTGCCGGTGTGTCGTATTTTGTGAGAGCACGAAAAGTCTAGTTTGGCTTTGCGTGAAAATATTGGACTTTCAGAAGGTCTTGAGGAGGTTTGAGTTTTATTCATGATGGATATTAGAGAAATTGTTCCGGTGGGGAAAAGTATTGAGGAAGAAAGCTTCAGGATAATCGATGAAGAAATAGGTTTTCACGGTTTTGACGAACTTCACTGGCCTATAGTGAGAAGAGTTATTCACACGACGGGAGATTTTGAATTTGCAAGGCTTATTCATTTTCATCCTGAAGCTATTAGCTCTTGCAAGAAGGCTTTACGGAGAGGTGCTACCATTTTTGTTGACACTCGTATGATTGCTGCAGGTCTCTCGCCAAGACGACTTGAGAAATTTGGGGTAGAAGTTAAGGTGCCGGTGTCCGATCCTGAAACTCACAGGCTGGCTAAAGAATGGGGTGTTACTCGCTCTGTAGCGGCATTTCGTTCTGTGGGGCGTGAGTTGGATGGATCTATTGTTGCGGTGGGAAATGCTCCGACGGCTCTTATTGAAATTGTTAGGCTTGTTGAAGAAGGAGTTGCTCTTCCGTCTTTAGTAGTAGGTGTTCCTGTGGGTTTTGTGCAGGCTGTTGAGTCTAAGAAGTTGTTGCGGGAAATTTCTTTTGTCCCATCGATTACCGTTGAAGGGAGAAAAGGGGGTAGCCCGGTAGCTGTTGCTATGTTGCATGGGCTTATGGATGTGATAGCTGAGAAATTTTAGCGTTCGTGAATGTTGCTAAGATGTAGTCTTTGTTTATATTTTGAAAATAGAAAGCCTGCATTAAAACTAAGATTTTTTTGAAAACTTAGTTTAAGATGGTGCCTGAGAGGAATGAACACCAGGAATTTACAGATTAAACGAGTGTTCGTCAAAGATGGAAGTGCTGTTGTGGTGTGCGACATCTGCGGTAGAGCAAAAAAGCTCTCAGGCATAAGCCCTCAGATGATGTCCAAGCCTGTTATGGTTACCTGTCCCTGTGGAAACAGCTTCAGGATTGTGATGGATGCCAGAAAGCATTATCGTAAGGCGGTTAACCTGAGGGGGACATTCCGTATAAGCGAAGATGGGCGTGAATACCCAATGATTGTTGAGAATATTTCTTTTAGTGGTATTGGAATTCGATCCCCTTTTGTCGATAAACTTAAAGAAGGGGATCAAGTCGAGGTAAAATTTAATCTTGATGATACGCATAAATCCCTCATTGAAAGGATTGCTGTTGTGAGACATGTTAATAAGCACTTTGCTGGGCTTGAATTCGTGCAAGATAGAAGTTATGATAAGGTGCTTGGTTTTTATTTGATGCAATGAAAAGCTTTGGCTTAGCCCTGGCTCAAACCAGTTAGTTTTTGGGATGGAAGATAAGTTCAAGGTTTTTCTGAACGATGTTGACAATCCCTCCCGGATTGTATAGTGAAAAGCCAAAATATGGTCTATCCTGGTTGTCTGAGTCTTTGGAATGTGGGGATGTAGCTCAGGTGGGAGAGCGCAGCCTTCGCAAGGCTGAGGTCACGGGTTCGAATCCCGTCATCTCCACCAGAAATTAGCAAATACTTGCTGGATTGGAGACATGCAGGAAGAAATACTTAAAGAAATGGAAAAATACCCTGTGCTTACCTTTGCTGATATTATTCGTGCTCTAAGGGCTCACCCAGATTGGTTGGAAGAATTGCGCAAACTTATCCTTACTGAAGAGCTCCTTGCACTACCAAAGAAGTTTGATGAACTTCTAAAACGCGTAGACAGGATAGAAAGAGATGTGGAGGAATTAAAACAAGATGTAGCCATTCTCAAGCAGGATGTAGCTATTCTTAAGCAGGATGTAGCTATTCTTAAGCAGGATGTAGCTATTCTTAAGCAGGATGTGGCTTATCTCAAGGGTGAATTCGGGAGATTTAAGGGGAAAGACTTTGAACGAACAATAAGAGAGCGTTACTACGCTTACTTTGGAAAATTGCTAAGAAAAACCAGACTAATTCCGATAGAAGAACTCTTACCTAGAATTGATGAACTCGAAGAAAGTGGAATTATCACAGAAGAAGAACGTTTGAGCGTTTTACAGGTGGACATTGTTTTAAGAGGTGAAATCAAGTCGACTAAGAAAAGAGTAGTGCTTGCGGTAGAAGTGTCGTACAGCCTTTTTGAAAATGATCTGGATAGGGCTACAGAACGAGCTAGCATTCTTGCTCATGTTCTCGGCGAAGAAGTTATTCCTTGTGTGGTTGCGGTCGAAGTTAAGGAAGATGTAGAAAAGAAAGCGGATGAGCAGGGAATTTTAATAGTGAAAACGGATTATTAGCCCTTGATGAATTTTAGGATTGGCTTTTTGGGGATAATTTCGTTGTTATTTGGGCGATACAGTAAAATGATTAACCACGCCAAGATACAATCAAAAGGCAACCCATGAGGTTGCCTCAATTGTTATTACACTGGGAATTTCACCATGAAAAATGAATTAGAACTTCGACATTTGATGGTTACTATAGGACAGCGACTTTACGCCAAGGGATTGGTTAGTGCAACAGACGGCAATATGAGTTGTAAACTTGGAGATAATCGCCTTTTGGTAACTCCGTCCGGTGTTTCCAAGGGGTTTCTGTCAGAAGATGATTTGATAGTAGTTGACAGCAACGGCCAGATTATAGAAGGAAAGGGCAAACCTTCTTCGGAAATTCGACTTCATCTTCTTGTGTATGCTTTAAGAAAAGATATTGATGCTGTAATTCATGCTCATCCGCCAATTCTTACAGCTATTACTCTGGCAAAACTTCCCTTTGATGCGGCACTTCTCCCCGAACTCTGGCTGACTGTAAAATCAATCCCTATTGCTCCCTATGCTACCCCATCAACGACGGATCTACCTGAATCTGTAGCACCTTTTATTCCAAACCACAACGCAATACTTCTTGAACGCCATGGCTCTTTAACCATGGCGTCCGATCTGGAGCGAGCTTTTTTTATACTTGAAAAACTTGAACATGCAGCTCTTATATTTATACTTTCCTTTATCCTTTCCGGAGGTAAAATTCCTCAACCTCTCTCGCCAGAAGATTTGGCTCGCCTTTCTAGCGTTTTCCACGCTGTCCATTCTAGGACTTCCTGATAATTATACGCGCATCGACCACCGCATAGCCTTCGGGATAAGCTATGAGTGGATTGATGTCTATAGTAACAATTTCAGGGTGTTCTTCCATAAGTCTGGCGAGCGTTTCCAATCCGTCTATAATGGCTTTCTTATCGAGAGGTTCTCTATTCCGAATGCCAGCAAAGAAAGCGGATGCTTTAGTCTCGCTTATTATGTCGTCGATATCTCTTCGGCTTGCGGGAAGGAGCCTTATAGAAACATCCTGGAAAAGTTCAACATAAAGACCACCCAGTCCAAAGAGAATTACCGTTCCGAAATCGGGCGTTCTGTGTGCGCCCATTATAAACTCTTGTCCCCGCTCAGCCATAGGCATTATGACCACACCGGGAAAAGGGAGGGATGGAAAGACCTGAGAAAACCTTTCGCGTATCTGCTCAAAAGCGCGGCGCACCCCCGTAGCCGATTGAACATTAAGAATTACTCCACCAACATCGGTTTTATGGGCTACAAGAGCTGAATCGATCTTAACCGCAACAGGAAATCCCATGAGATGAGCTATATGCACTGCTTTACCTGCGCTTTCGGCATGTTGAAAATGGACGCATGGAAAGCCTGCCTCCTTCAGAAATGTAAGAGCTTGCGAAGGTGTTAGAAGCTCTGAATTATCCGGGAGAGAGTCTAATTTGGGCATAGAGTAAGGAAGTTCCTTTTTGCCTTTCTTATCGGGCGGGACAAGTTGGGCTATGGCGTGCACTCCCCGTTCTGGAGTAGGGAACACAGGTATGCCTATCTGATGCATTTTCTGTTTCTCTGCTTCTTCTACATCAGCTCCTCCAAGGAATATTACTAGTTCATTACTGGATGGATTTACGACATCTGAAGCCCCTACCACTGGATCACCAAAGATTACTCCCACAATGTCGTAGGAACTGCGAACTATTCTTATCACTTCTCCAAACATAGCTGCCGTGGCATCGCCCGTGAGATCAAGCGGATTGGAGCAGATAGCATGGGGGGGAATAATAGGTTTAAGTTGTATGGCCAGATCTTCAGGAAGAGAAGCTACATCGAGGCCTTCCCTTTCCGCTTGATCCGTGGCAAGAATACCAGCTCCACCAGATGTGGTAACGAAGAATATCTTATTACCACTGGGCTTGGGGAGATAGGCAAAGGCTTTAGCAAGATCGTAGAATTCTTCTATTGTGTCAGCACGATGTATCTGATACTTTCGGCACAGAGCATTGTAAAGGGCGTCATCGCCTGCAAGTGATCTTGTATGGGATTCGGCGGCTTTTATTCCTTTGGGAGTTCTACCAGATTTTAGGAGCACAATGGGTTTTTGAACCGATTCAAGAACTTGTTTGAAGGCTTCGGGATTTTTAAGCCCTTCAATGTAGAGCGCTATAACGGCAGTTTTGTCGTCCTTTCCAAAATAGGCTACGAGATCTGTTTCATCAATATCGCATCGGTTACCAAGACTTACAAAAGCGGAAACTCCTAAACCTTCTCTAGAAAACCAATCCATCATAGCGGCTCCCACCGTGCCGCTCTGACTTATAACTGCCACGCGACCCTTTGCGGTAAGAAGAGGCCAGGATGCACAAATGGGAAGGTAAGGTATGTTAATTCCCTGACAGTTAGGTCCAAGTAGCCTGATGTCGTTTTGTTTAGCTATATTGACGATTTCTTGCTGGAGCTTTTCTCCTTGAGGCCCTGCTTCCGCAAATCCGCCGGTGATAATTACAGCAGCTTTTATTCTTTTTTCTCCACATTCGCTTATAACCTGAGGTACCGCTGGTGCTGGCACGACAACTACAGCCATGTCTATGGAGTCAGGCACATCGGCTACACTTTTAAAACACCTTAGATTTAAAATTTCCGGAGCCTTTGGATTGATAGGATAGATGGCTCCTTGGAATCCGCTGTCAACGATATTTTTCAGTATAGTATGCCCAAGTTTTGCCGGGTTATCGGATGCACCAATTACAGCTACACTTCTTGGTTGAAAAAGTCCTTTCAGGGCATCCGTCATGGTTGTTACCCTCCATGGTGTTAGTGTTAGTGAAACAAAGGTAATTTCTTAAACATGACTTTTAAGCCGTAGGAGCAGAGGAGAAATTGCTCCTACGGAAGATTGTTAAATATGAAGCAGAGAAAATTGTCTTGAGAACGTGATTACCAGGAGCGGGAGATGGTAATATCAGGAAGTACTTTTTGCCTGAGCCTTTTGTGCAACACGCTGGTTGAATTTTTCGGCGTTAATTATGAATCGCTGGTGAGTTGCTTCACCGATTTTTTCTACTTCATCAAAGGCTTCAACGTGGAAAATGAGTTGTTTACCTTTGACTTCCTTGAGAGTAGCTTTCGCTGTTACAGTCATGCCAAGAGGTGTTGGTGCCAGGTGTTTCAGGTCCATTGCGGCTCCTACAGATTGTTCACCTTCTTCGAGATGAGGCTGTATCAGTTCGGCGCAAACCTGTTCCATGAGTCCCCCTAAAAATGGGGTGGCAAAAACGTTTGGTAGATGAGGGAAAAACTTTTGAGCTGAATGTTCCTGGGAAGTTTTAAGGGATACTTCGTGAGTTAAACCCTCTTTAAGGGATGGAAGAGCCATAACACCTCCTTTTGTTTGAGGGTTAGCGGGTGAAAAGTGTAAAATAAGTCGTTTTTTGGCAAAAAGCTCACATATTATCTTTATGCAAAATTGTACCGTCTTTCAATTACAAAAAACTATAATACTGGAATTGTTTTTGCTGAAATAGTATAAAATGAATTCAGTTGAAAATTCTCACCTAAAATACGATGGAGGAGATGGCGATGGATCAAGTATTTAAGTTGCCTCAGGAATGGTTTGATGAAGGTAAAGAATGGCTTGCTAAAGGGAATTTTGACGAAGCTTGTCGATCTTTTGAACAAGCTTTAGAACTGGATCCTTATTATACTCAGGCTCTTTGCGGACTTAGTAAGGTCTTGTGGCAGAAAGGAAAATACAGAGAAGCAGTTGAGAAGATCAATGAAGCTCTTATGATCGATCCTGACGATCCGGAAGTCATTGAACAATGTGCGAATATTTTTATGACAGTTGGTCAGAAGGATAACGCTTTAGATGTGCTTAAGGCATATCTTGCTCGTAACCCCTGGGACGATGAAATTAGAGAACGTCTGAAAGAATTTGAAAACATCCCCGTTGAAATTTGCTCTCCTTCCGTGGAAACATTGTCGAAGCCCCAGGAAGTTACTCACGATGATAACATGTCGGATCTGTTGGTAAAAGAAGGGGAATCTCAGTATGAAAAGGGCAAGGTGGACAGAGCAAAAATGTGTTTTGAGATGGCTCTTGAACATAACCCTCGTCACGCTCGAGCTCACAACAACCTGGGAGTGATACTATGGGAGTCGGGAGATCTTATGGGGGCTCTGGATCATTTTCAGCAAGCTTTTCACGAAACCCCTTTCGATCAGGATGTCGTATTCAATTCCTTCAATGCTCTTATTGCTGCCGGTTTTCTGGAAGATGCCCGTGATCTTATGAAGCTTCACATACAGCATAATCCTTTCAACGAGGAGGCCTGGAGGCTTTATGATGATGTGTCTGCACTCCTTTCCAGAATTTCGTGGAGTGGGGAAGGACTTTCGCCAGAAGTTGGGGAAATCTACATTTCCATGGGGAAGAAACTTTTCAAGGCACAGGATTTTTACGGGGCGGCGGAAGCTCTGCATAAAGCTTTGACAATTCTTCCTGGTCATCCTAAGGCTCTTAAAAGACTTGCAAGGATTCATAGAGATCTTGGACATGTGAATGAAGCCCTGGATCTTTACCGTGATGCGCTGGCTTCTGATAACTCCAGTGACAAGCTTGCCATTGAGTATGCTGAGTATCTTGTAGAATTAGGACAGAGAGAGGATGCCATTAGATTTTTGGAAGACAGAGTTCTTAATTATCCAAGTGATACTTTGGCTGAAAAGATAAAATCGTTAAAGGAATAAGAAGATGGGGTATAAAAGCTAAATTGACGTGTAATGTTGGAAAAATTTTTGGTGTTTGAGGTGTGTTCAACTATAATTATTTTTGTAGAGAATTTGAAATCTTACTTGAGGTAATAGAAAAATCTAGCATGCAGATTACAACCTTTAACGACATAGTAAGAGCCTTGAGGGAGCGGCCTGAATGGCGTGATGAAATGCGGCGGCTTATTCTTACAGACGAACTTTTGATGCTCCCTCAGAAATTCGAGCATTTTGTCGAAAAAGAATTCAAGCCTCTGGCAGCTCATGTAGATAAACTCACCGTGGACGTATACGTTATTAAAGAGGATGTTAGAGTTCTTAAGAATAAAACAGTTGTTTTGGAACAAGATGTATCTACTCTGAAACAAGATGTGGGGGTCCTCAAGCAAGACGTAGCTATTCTCAAACAAGACGTAGCTATTCTCAAGCAAGATGTGGAAATTCTCAAACGTGATGTTGCTGCTCTCAAGGAAGAGATTGAAAAAATCAAGAAAGAGCTGGCAATTCTTAAACAGGATGTTGCAGATCTTAAAGGCGAGATGTTTGAGATGAAAGTCAGATTTAGAGCGCCAGCATATTTTGGGCGACTTATTAGAAGGTGCAGGTTGATTAGCATAGAAGATCTTGCTGAAGTGCTGGAAGATGCAGTTGATAAGGGTTTGATTAGTGAAAGCGAAAAGCAGGAAGGTCTTCTTTTGGATGGTGTTGTTAGAGGAATTACGAAAGATCTCCAAGCTAAAGAGGTGCTTTTAGCTTTCGAAGTGTCTATTACTGTTGATCTAAAAGATGTAGAACGAGCATCGGTAAGAGCTGATATTATAGCTAGGACTTATGGGATTGAAACTATTGGAGTAGTCCTTGGTAAAGAAGTTAACCCCCAGGCGTCGGACTTGGCCGATCAACTGGGGGTTATAGTTCTATAGCTCGTCTTTTGCCGCAATTTAATTTACGGTGGGTAAGTCTTCCAATTAAGCAAATTATTAGCGAACAAAGCCTCTAATGATTTTGTCGCTTTCGAGATATTTGGGCTTCATATACTCCCCAGCAAGGCGCACATAGTGCTTTGCAGTCTCAATAATTCGATCCACTTCTTCGTCAGATAGCTGTTTCTGAACTTTTCCGGGAATCCCCATTACGAGAGAGCGTTCAGGTACTTCCGTTTCTGGTGGAACTACCGCACCGGCTGCTACAATTGAGTGTTTGCCTATTTTGGCACCATCCAGAATAATTGCCCCCATTCCTATAAGGCATTCATCACCTATGGTGCATCCATGAATTACGGCTCTGTGACCGACTGTGACTCGATTTCCAATATAAAGTGGAAAAGTATCGGTGGTAACGTGAAGCATTGAATGATCCTGAATGTTTGTTTCTTCACCTATCCTTATGAAATTTACATCGCCTCTCACAATGGTATAAAACCATATGCTTGATTTTGAACCAACTACCACATCTCCTATGACTATGGCGCCCGGTGCAATGTAAACGTCATCGGCAATTTGGGGATAAACGCCTTTAAAGCTCAATACACCTTCCATAAAGATATTTCCTCCAGATTTTTTATTATCTGTTGCCGTTAATTCCCAGAACTTCCGCTATTTTTTTCGCCGCCGCTTCTATGAACTGACGAAATTCTTCTTTATCAAGGACTTTACCTGCGCTGGGTGTTGGCACTCCTTCTGGAAGTTTTACAATGATAGGTCGGTTCTGAAGTTCAGTCTTTGGAACCACATTGTATTCTGGTTCAAAGGTATTGGTGAAATATTTTTCCTGAAAAACAGAAAACTTAAGTGCATGAGCGGTGGCATCTAATACAGCTCGGTTGACTCGGCGAGGAAGCGTTCCCGTTTCCGTTAACTTCTTTATTCCTGCAAGACACTCTCCCCCTTGAGTACAGGCTATATGGCCGTTTCGGTTTGCTGTGAGCATGGAATCCATAATTTCCTGTTCCGAAACCTCAACAGTCAGGAACCCTTCCTCAGAACCGTAGGTTTCTCTGTAGCGTTCCACTAATTCTATGACCCTGGGCATAGACACAGGGTTTCCAATCATGGCTGCCTGAGCCACGCTTGGCTTCACTGAAACCGGTTGGAAAACTCGTTTTTCTCGGCTTTTTTCAAGGTAGTATAGATACACCGGGTTGGCATGTTCAGACTGAACACCTATTATAGTAGGAAGGCGTGTTATGATTCCTATATCGTAAAGCTTGAGAAATCCATTTATAATTGCTGTGATATTTCCGGCGTTACCAATAGGAGCAACAACTGCGAGTCCATCCATATTGTAGTCAAACTGCTGAGCAATTTCGAAGCTGTAAGACTCCTGCCCCAGAATGCGCCATGCATTTTTAGAATTCATAAGTGCTACAGGGTAATGTTCAGAAAGATATTCAACAACCTTCATAGCGTCATCGAATACACCCGGTAGCTCAATTACAGTGGCACCGCTTCCAAGAGGCTGCCCAAGCTGTTGTGGTGTTACTTTGCCTTGAGGAAGGAGCACAACAGAGCGAACATCTTCCACAAGGTAAGATGCATACAAAGCTGCTGCGGCAGATGTGTCTCCGGTAGAAGCGCAAATAGCAAGAACGTTGGTTAGCCCCTGAGTTTTAATTAAATGACGAAGATAGCTAAAAGCGCTTGCCATACCTCGATCTTTGAAGGACGCACTGGGGTTTTGTCCATCGTTTTTGAACCAGAACGGAAGCCCAACCCAATCCATCAGGCGACTGTTGGCTGCTACAATGGGAGTATGGCCCTCCCCTAGATAGACAATGTGCTCCAGTGGCAGTATAGACCCAAGAAGCTCATGAAAGCGATAAATGCCCTTTAGAGCTGGTTCCGTAATCATGCTTCTGTAATCGAAGATCTGACGCCACTTTGATCCTGGAATAGCTTTTAATCTATCCCATTGTCTATCCTCGATCATTAGCACTCCGCGACATTCTGGACATACATATAAAAGCTTTTCAACACCGTATTCTCTACTACAGCCAAGACATCGGTAAAAATATTCCCCTTCGGGTTTTGGAATTATGTAAGATCTTATTTCTTCTGGAAAATCCTTAAGTTTCATATTCACCCACCTTCTCCTTTAGGGTCTTATTCTGCTTCTTTTCACAGTTTATAAAATTTGAAACATTCGGAATCCTAACTTCTTTCAAGCCTATTACTTCCATAGAATACATTAGTTACTTCCTGTAGCTAAGAAGCATGCTATCGGTTCAATTCTATTATTCGAGATATGCCTAGCGGCGCTTCGGCTTCCCCTCGGCAGGCATACCAGCACTCCGTGCATTCAGTTAAAGACACATCTTTTATATTTATTTCCTCCCAATTGCCCAGGAACTCTTTTTCAGAACATCTTCTTATGCGACCATCGGGACTAACATGAAACCACTTTTTGCCAGCTAAACATCCTTTGATGCCACCGTTTCGAACGTAAGAAACAATCATCTTAAGATAGAAGTCGGAATTGGTAATGTTTCGATAGGTTCGCTTTAGCATTAGCAACTGTTCCACCGTCTTTTCTATGTTGTGGATTTCACCAGGATCCAGTTTGTGATCAAAATTTTGGTTTTTATACGGATTGTAGGTACTAAATGAAACCTTCCAGCCATGTTTGTAAGCAAATTTAACAATAGCAGGCAGATCTTTCAGATTTTCTTGCATTATAACCGTGTTGAAAGTCAGGTTGTCGATACCTGTTCGTGGCAATTCAGTTGATAGGAGTCTTATATGTTCCCAGAGACCTTTTATGCCTCTTTGTTCATCATGGCGTTCATCCGGAAAGTCAAGAGAAATAGAGACTTGAGTAAGTCCTGCTTGCCACAAAGAAAGAGCACGGTCGGGGGTCATCAGAATACCGTTAGAGATGCAATTTATATAAAGAAAGCTATTTTTTTCAACAATTTGTCGTATAATGTATTTAAGATCGCGACGCAAAAGAGGTTCTCCACCAGTTAGGGTTACACTGAGTGGTCTGAATTTGCGCACGATAGGCGAGTAATCGCTTAGCTCTTCCCGTTCTTGCCGTTCTTTCCAGTAGTTGCAGAAAGAACATCTGGCGTTGCAACGGCGAGTAACTTCAATGTGCATGCTAAATAGGGAAAGTCCGAACTTCATGGAAAAAAATTTAGCACTTCCTTCAATAACTTCTCTTAATCCTATTTTTTTCGTTATCATGTGATCGAATCCTTGAATTGGATTTTCCAGGGTATTTTGGTATAAATAATTTGTTAGCTGGAATCAATCGAAAACGGGTTTTCAGGAGCGCTTTAGATTTATGATTGATACTTACGAAATTTATGAAGAACTGCTTTCTAGTCTGGGCGACGCTCCCGCAAGGTCTATTGCTAAGGTCGTGGGTAGAGTCTATCGAGATCTGAGCCAGGCTGTTACAAGAGACGATTTTAACAAACTTGTTGCAGTGGTGGGGGAACTTGCAGAGGCTCAGAAGCGGACAGAACAGCGTCTCGAAGAACTTGCAGAAGTTCAAAGAAAAACAGAAGAAAGGTTGGATCGACTCTCTCAGCGAGTGGAAGAACTTGCGGAGGCACAAAGGAAAACAGAAGAACGGCTTGATCGACTTTCCCAGCGAATGGAAGAACTTGCAGAAGCTCAAAGGAAAACAGAAGAAAGGTTGGATCGACTCTCTCAGCGAGTGGAAGAACTTGCGGAGGCACAAAGGAAAACAGAAGAACGGCTTGATCGACTTTCCCAGCGAATGGAAGAACTTGCAGAAGCTCAAAGGAAAACAGAAGAAAGGTTGGATCGACTCTCTCAGCGAGTGGAAGAACTTGCGGAGGCTCAGAAACGGACAGAACAGCGTCTCGAGGAACTTGCGGAAGCCCAGAAGAAGACAGAGGAGCGGCTTGATCGACTTTCCCAGCGAGTGGAAGAACTTGCGGAGGCTCAGAAACGAACAGAACAACGTCTTGAAGAACTTGCAGAAGCTCAAAAGCTGACAGAACAGCGCCTCGAAGAGCTTGCGGAAGCCCAGAAAAAGACAGAAAAACGACTTGATATCCTCACCGCAAGAGTGGAATTCATTCACAAGCGAGTTGAAGATCTTTCCGATTCCGTAGGCTATTCAATTGAGAACAGAGCTTACCAGGCTCTACCACCCCTTCTTGAGAAATATGGCATCGTAGTTCAAGGGGAACTGATCAGGTGCTATATTGGTGAACATCAGATTAATGTCTTTGGCAAGGCTCGTCGTGGGGATAAAGAAGTTACAATTTTAGGAGAATGCAAGACCAGGCTTTCAAGAAAAGAAATCAGCCGGTTTGATAGAATTATCGGTCGTCTTCAGAAAGAGGGAAAGATCGTAGGGGATGTTGTCCCTATTTTCATAGCTCACGACTTTCCACCTGAAGTTGAAGCTTATCTCAAGAAGAGAGAGGCTATTTATTTCTGGTCATACCAGTTCAAATGAAGATGCTCGAAAATTCTCGCTTATTTAAGTGTGGACACGTTGCAAAGTGACTATACATGTGGTAACCCATCAGGGTTTTTATCGCAATCTTTTGTTTTGAACAGCCTTACAGTTAAGAGCAGCATTTGGTAGGGAAAGATCCGGAGCATAAAATGAGCCTAAGAGCCTTTGTAACTGGAGCAACGGGTTTTATCGGCAGTCATGTGGTAGAAGTTCTTTTGAAAAATGGCTGGCAGGTGACAGCGCTAAGTCGCTGTAACTGTCTCCCAGGCTTCCTGCACTTTGATGGTGTCAGGTGGGTTCAGGGAGATTTGCAGGATATTTCCTGTCTTTATCGTTTCATGGATGGTTGTGATGCAGTATTTCATGTTGCCGCAGATTACCGACTCTGGAGCCGAAACCCCGAGGAGATCTATCGCTCAAACATTGATGGGACAAGGAATGTAATGAAAACGGCGCTGGATGTTGGAGTTCCAAAAGTAGTTTATACAAGCAGTGTTGGAGCTCTGGGATTAAAAAAAGACGGCACTCCCGCGGATGAAACGACCCCTGTAACCATCAAAGATATGGTTGGACATTATAAAAGATCCAAATATCTGGCAGAACGCGTGGTGGAAGACTTTATTGCTAAAGGGCTTCCCGCTGTAATTGTTAATCCTTCTACGCCTGTTGGTCCTCGTGATCATAAACCTACTCCAACAGGAAAAATCATTGTAGATTTTCTCAACGGTCGCATGCCCGCCTATGTCGATACTGGACTTAATTTTATTCATGTATCCGATGTGGCCCTGGGGCATCTTCTGGCTTATCATCGCGGTAGAATTGGAGAAAAATACATTCTTGGGGCTCACAATGTGACTTTACGAGATTTTTTTAACCTGCTTTCTCAAATTACGGGCATACCCGCTCCCAAAATTAAATTCCCCCTGACTCCGATTATTCTCCTTGCTACACTTTCAGAAGGTCTTTCTCGCCTTACCGGTTCCCCTCCCGCCATTCCTCTTGAAGGAGTAAAAATGAGCCGTCATTTTATGTATTTTTCGGCTGATAAAGCAGTAAGGGAATTAGGGTTGCCTCAACAGCCTCTAGAAAAGGCAGTTCGTGACGCAGTAGCATGGTATATTGAAAACGGATATTGCAAAAAACCGATAGGGAGAAAAATTCTATGAAGTTTCCTCTCGATCTTGCACTCGCTATGACTTCTTATCTTATAAAGCAGCGGCTTAACAGAGTCGAACGTTATCCGCTTGTTCTTATGCTTGAACCGACCCATAGGTGCAATCTGCAATGCGCTGGCTGTGGCCGAATTCGAGAATACAAAGATACCCTTGATAGAGAAATGACCCTGGAGGAGTGTCTCGAAGCAGTCGACGTAACCGTAACCCCCGTTGTTACCATAACAGGTGGAGAGCCGCTACTTTACAGTCGGGTTTTAGAACTTGTAGAGGCAGTTCTTAAGCGAGGACGCTTTATATTTTTTTGCACAAATGGCTTGCTTCTTGAGGAAGCTCTTCCTCGCTTTAAGCCTCATCCTCACTTTTACTGGAATATTCATTTTGACGGCACAGCTTCAGTGCATGATGAAATTATAGGCAGAAAGGGTGGCTTTGATAAGGCATTGCGAGCTCTACGCTTAGCAAAACAGAAAGGTTTTCAGGTGACGACAAACACCACGGTTTACAAAGAAACCGACATAAAAGACCTGGAAAAGCTCTTTGAAATTCTCACCGCCGAAGACGTAAACGGTATTCTTGTTGCTCCAGGATTCAGCTACGTAGAGGTTAAAAAATCCGGTGAAGATCATTTCTTGGATCGTCAGGAAATCACTTCACGTTTCAAAATCATCAAGACGTGGCAGAAGCGTTTTCCCATCATGAGCAATCCTCTTTATATGGACTTCTGTGCCGGCGAGCTTTCTCTTAAATGCACCCCCTGGGGAAATCCCACCAGGAACCCACTGGGCTGGAAATCGCCCTGCTATCTCATTACGGATCGACATTACAATACTTATCAGGAATTTATGGAAAAGACTGACTGGGACTATTATGCTTCCGGGAAAGACCCTCGATGTCAGCAATGCATGGTTCATTGCGGCTATGAACCTACGGTTGTAAGAACCATGAATCTTAAAGGAATACTTCGCATGATTAAATGGAACCTCGGTTTATAGCTCCAGCCGTATGAACACCGTAACCGATTTTATTCATCTGCTCTGGAATACGATTTTATTTCGTCCTTATGTTTTTATTTTTCTGGGATTTTACATACTTTCCGCTTCTCTATTTTTTGGCGTGAAAAGAACCCTTGCCTTTATACCTCTGGGATATTCAGTTGCCTGGGTATCAGAATGGTGTTCGACTCACTACGGAATTCCCTACGGCTTCTATCGTTACATTCCCGACACGATTCATAAGGAACTGTGGGTAGGGGGTGTTCCTTTCATGGATTCTCTTTCTTACGTTTTTCTGAGTTATGCCGCCTATGGAACAACTTTCTTTTTGTTTTTGCGGTATAAGTTGCCTATAGAAAGTTTTTCATCATGGCGGTTTACTTTTCTGGGAGCATTCCTTCTCATTGTTCTGGATATAATCATTGATCCTGTTGCACTTAGAGGCGATGAATGGTTTCTCGGGAAAATTTACGAATATCCTTCGGGAGGGATCTATTTCGGTGTGCCTCTTTCGAACTTTGGGGGATGGTTTCTTGTGGGTATTGTGCTTATGCGTTTTCTTCAGTGGTTTGGAAAGCCCCGACTTGCTTTTCCACCCCGTAATTCAGGGCTTTTCCTGGCTGTAGGACTTTACATTGCCGTGCTTATTTTCAATCTTTCTGTGACGGCTTACATTGGAGCCTGGCAATTGCTTGCAGCTGATATGGTTGTGCTCTCTTTGAGCTTTCTTATATGCCGCAAGGTTTTACTTTACTGGTCTTCCCACACAGCAATAAGAGATCTTTCATGAGGAACAAATCGTGAAAATCCCCGTTTTTCAAAGTCTTTCCAGACCCAGTGTGATCTGTGATTTTCCAGTGGATTATCCGGAACATTCTGAGGACCCCATATTTGGGGAACGCTAACGATCACCTTACGAGAGATCCTTTTGAGTTCTTCTAAGAATAAGTCTCCATCTTGTTTCTCTAGATGTTCCAGTATAGCCACAGCTAGAGCCAGGTCATAACTTTTCTCACGGATTTTTGGGAGTATATCCAGTGCATCTCCCACCATAATTCTGTCATAAGCCCAGCGAGGAATGAAATCCAGGTATGGTCTGAATCCCTCTATGGCATCTATTCTTATGTCCCAGAGGGATGAAAGAAGTTTTTTCAGGAAGTTTTTTTCGTCGTCATACATTTCCAGATAAATTCGAATCATGAAGCCATAAACTCCAATGCCGCATCCCACATCAATAATTGATCTTGGCTTTTGGTTCTTGATTTCATAAATGATAGCTGGAAGCTGTTCTAGATTACTATAAGGCATCTTTCCTGTACTCCCATTGCCAGGCGTTTTTGGTTACGGTACATTTTCTAAATTCATCTCTGCTTATTTCAGGTGTTCCATTAAACCATATATCACAGTCGCCACATAAAGGCACTTTATGATAAAGTTTCTTCTTATGCATTTGCCTTGCCCATTGAAAACGCTTACCCCTCCAGACTCCAGCAACTCCTTCTTTTTCAACATCTCCCATGCATCCTTCATTGAACCAGTCTTCACAACACAATCCCACTTTGCCATCCCAATAAATAACCATCATGAAAAAAAGCATAGGGCAGGGGATTCTTTGTGCTTCGGGTGTAACCAGAGGACTACGTCTGCTTCCCATAGGTCGGCATGGCGAAATCGAGACTCGATCTACCAGAGGAAGCCAGAAATCCACAAAGTCATCAACCTGTTGCCACATTTCTTCCTGGACCGTCATGTTTACATGAGTTACGATGCCAGTTCCAATTTCTTTAGTTATTTCAAGAAAATTCATTGCATTTTTCAAAACTGTCTCCAGGTCGGCACCTTTTCGATATCTTTCAAACAGGTCTGGACTGTTGCCATCTATGCTGAAGCTTACCCATTTGAGTCCGCTTTCTATAAGTTTTCTGGATATTTCCGGAGTAAGCAACATGGCATTTGTTAGAAATCCGATGTTTAAATTGGGATAGCAATTCGCTCTAGCCACCACTTCAGGCACTTCTTTATAAAGAAGTGGTTCGCCAGCCCCATGAAGAGCCACTGTAATGGGTTGTTCGGATAAGCCCAATTCATCTATTATTTTGAAAGCAAGCTCTTTTTTCATGAAACCTTTTTTCCTTGGAGGTTTGCCATCAACAAGGCACGGCGAAAAGGGACTGTGAAAAGTGCACATAATACAGCGAAGGTTGCAGTGGTTGGTAAGTTCAAGATATACCATCTGAGGCATTGGAGTAAGTATTGGCGATGATATAACATCTTTCTCTGCATCTCCAGTTTTCGCCCATTTTTCCAGAAAGTGTTTTATCTGATTGAATATTTTGCTTTTCATATTAAGTCTTACCCGGCTATTTCCCATAGGTGCTCCAGGTAACAACTTCCAATTTCTCCATGAACTTTTTCGAGCTGGAAATTATCTATTCTTTTTTCGTCGTATATCATAAGCCCTTCGCTATCCAGTATTCGTGCCTGAGCGTAATAATGTCCTCCAATAATGGGTGCTTTGGGGAATCGTAAAATTAAAGTCTGGCTTCCTGCAAGAGGCGACATGCCATCAAAATGAGTTGCCGCAACATAAATGCCCCAACCGGTAGGAGATTTTATAGAAACAGAAACATGATATTTTGCGGTTTCTACAGCCGATTTAGTTTTTATGTAAAAGACTATATCAGATCCACGCCTGAGGGGCTGGTGATTTTCAATGTAGAAATCAATTATTTTAACCGGAGCGGTTGATAACGTTCTGGGCTTTTCCGCCTCCTCCTGCTTTCTTCGTTCTCTTTCCAGGAGTTCCCACTCATAGGCTGCTACCACTTCCTCAGGGTCGCCGTCCATCCATATAGAACCGTCCTTTATCCAGATTACTCTATCACTGACTCTTGTTACCTGGTATAACGCGTGAGAGCAGAAGAGAAGAGTGCCTCCTGACTTCCTGTATTCGGTAATTTTGTCTATACATTTTTTCTGGAAATACACATCTCCCACTGCCAGGGCTTCATCAATGATCATAATTTCCGGATCAAGGCAGGCTACGACTGAAAAGGCAAGACGCATGACCATACCGGAAGAATAGGTTTTAACAGGCTGTTCAATGAAGCTTCCCAACTCTGCAAATTCCATAATCTCGGGAAGTTTTTCCTCTATGTAGGAAAGACTGTATCCCAGAATCTGAGCATACTGGATGACATTTTCTCGTCCTGTGAGTTCAGGGTGGAAACCTATACCGAGCTCCAGTATTGCCAGAACTTTGCCGCTAACTTCCACAGTTCCAGAGGTGGGTTTGAGAGTTCCTGCGATAATCTGGAGTAGAGTGCTCTTTCCGGCTCCGTTATCTCCAATAATGCCAAGAGATTCTCCTTTTTTCAGTTCAAGGGAAATGTTTTTTAGAGCGTAGAAAAGCTTATGGTAGGGCTGTCTAAATATGATTTCCTTTAAACGGTCAGATGGTTTGGCATAAAGCCTGTAAGCTTTGGAAACATTGATTAGAGTAAGAATAGCTTTCTCTTTCATCTCAGTATGCGTTCAAAAAATGTTGCGTATTGCTTCGAAATAAGCTCAATGTCGTAATATCTTGATCTTTCAATAGACTTTTCGGAAAAGTATCGCCATAGAGAAAGATCTTCAAACATTTCCAGCAAACCAAGACCCATTTCTTCCTCTGATTTTACAAGTAATCCATATTTTCCCCCATCTAAAACTTCACCAGGACCGTGGGGGCAGTCATAAGCTATTACAGGAAGTCCGGTTGCCATGGCTTCCACAAGAGTGTAGCCAAATTCTTCAGAAATACAAGCATGAACAAAAACATGACCTTCCAGGAGATAGGTAAAAACATCTTCTTTATAGCCTGTCCATTCAACCTTATCGCTTATGCCAATGTCTTGACTATACCGAAAATAATGATCTTTGTATGGACCATCACCCACAAGAATAAGCCTTGCGTTACTTTTCTCCTTCGAAAAGATAGAAAAGGCTTTCATGATGAAATCAATTCGCTTCTCCAGAGATATTCTTCCCACCCAAATTACCCTTGGAGCAGACCGGCTTGAAATTCTTGTTCTTGTGACTTCTTTCCAATCCATAGGAGGCAAAGGAACCCCATTAGGAATAACAACACCTTTTCTAGGATTTACGAAAAAGTGAGAACAGTAGTCTTTAAGCGATCCCCAGGATGGGGTCAAGAAATAATCTGATAAGGCGAAAGCGGTTAAAAAAAAATTCTATACTTCAAACGCTTATAACGTTCAGGCACAAAGTTTCGGAGATAGCTCACAGCAGAACCCCTGGGGCTTGCTATGTAGGTATATCTATACTGGGAAAAAAATCTCACAAGTGATGTTAAAAAACACCCGTAGGGCATCATTGCCAAAACTACTTGAGGTTTTATGATCTTTATTATTCTGGCGAGTTTTCTAATGTCTTTTACTATGTCTGACCATGTGCCAAACCATCCGCTAAAAGAATCAATCATAAGAGATGTTTTGCTCTTTGCAGCATTTTGGAATCTCTCTTGATTGGTCGTAAGAGCTACTCTAAAAGAGTTTTTCGAAAGTGCCTCGACAATGTTTAAAGTGGTTTTTTCTGCTCCTCCCCATCCCACAGTTGGATGGACTATCAAAACATCATATCCCATTTTTTGTGACCCACTTTTAGAGACCCTGAGAGGAACCCCATTTAAGGTTTTCTCTCAGGATCATTTTAACAGTTTCAAACATTTCTTGGGAATTAGTAAAAAGCAGCGCCCGTTTCGAAAAATTTCAGATAGTACTCTTTATACCATTCGTCGTATATAAAAAGCCACCGTTCTTCTAGTTCTTGGGTAGTTTCGGGAACGGAAGCTTCTAACTGCTTTATCTTTGTTTTCGGCACAGAATATTTCACCTTGACCTTTATAGTCCCGATATTTCCTTCAACTTTGACGCCCGTAATTTTGAATTCGTGATATTTTACAAGCCCATGCTTAGTAATAAATTCCTCAACACTCATTTTAGACCGCAAGAATGGGTCGTAGTATTTATAAGCTTCTTTCAGATCACCTTTAACCATAGCCGTCCAGAAAAGGGATGCTCTTTGTTCCAGAAGTTTTGACTTTTTCGGAGAGCCTAAGTCATTCACAAGGGATGTTGGTTTTGCTCCCGGCACTGAAGCACAACCACTGGCGAGGAAAGCCAGGAATATAAATATCGTTAAAATTTTTAGCAGATTTTTCATGATACTTTCTCCTCGATTACTTATCGATCTTGAATTCGATAATTACAGGATAAGCCACATCCATGCTATCGTCTTTAAACCGGTGGCATAGCAGGTAGTATTTGTCTTTGAGAGACACAAGATTATTAACATCCCAGTGAAGCACCGTATTGAATTTTCCTGGTTCTTCCAGGGGAATATCTTCTTTCTGCCAGGTAATTCCCCCATCTTTAGAGTAATTCATGTAAATGTTGGATCTTATGTTTCTATAATCTGTCCAGGCTACGACTAAATCTTTTCCTCGAGCTGCTATATTAGGAAGGTTTGCTCTGGTGTGACTGTAAGGATAATGACGTAGATGAATGAGATTTGAAAAAGTTTTTCCGCCATCGTGAGAATAGAGAAGGTAAACAGTATCTTTCCTCTTCTTTACATCTTCCTGCTCCTCTTTTTTATCCTTATCCTTCTCAGCTACTTTTATATCAACTCCACTTATGGCAAGATAAACACTCTGTCCCTCACCACCAGATACTGCCTGCATCCCCGTAAGATCTAGACCTCTTGTGACTTCCAAAGCTTTCCTTTCCCAGGTCTTACCTTCATCGTCGGAATAAGCCATTTCGGTGACAGGCGTTCCTTCATAAGAATTGAACCAGAACACCATAATCCTGTTTCCTACCTTAAGGGGTCTTATGTATAGGGAAACGACACCGACTTTTCCAAGGGAAACCGGTTCTTCCCATCCCTTTCCAGTATCCTTTCGGAAAATCATCTCCCTTCCATTTTCATTGACGACCTCCGTGAACATATAGGAGTTGCCCTTTTCATCTACTAAAAGGCTCGGGTAGAGGGAAGCTCTGCTCTGAGGTGTCAGGTCTAGAGTTTTGGTAAAGCTTTTTCCGAAATCTTTTGAATCGGCTGAGTAGATGGAGTATCTTCTTCCTTTGGAATCGGCTTTTTCTCCATACCATACGATCTTTACAAGCCCCTTTTCTGTGGCTCCCAGTTTAATTCGTGTAAGGGGTTGGCTATCTTTGTCCACCACAATGGGACTGCTTAAAGACAAGTCTTTTAGATTAAGGCTCCGGAAAACAAGGCTTTTATCGTCCGATTTTTCTCTCCATACAAAGTAGATGTAATCCTTTTGAAAAGCCCATATGCTTCCTGAAGCGTTGGGTTTGCCGCTATCATTTATCACGAAGTCTTTATCTTTTGATTTAAGGGATTTGGCAATTATGGCATTTTCTGCTGTGGTAAAATGGATCCATATATTTTCATCAGGGGAAATACTAATATATCGTGGTTTCTGAAGATCTAACTTATACTTTTCAAAACTCTCTTCGTTAAACTCCAGTGCAAAAGAAACTGTTGTCGCTGCAATTATAAATAAAGAGGCTATTGTTATTAAAATAGTGGATCTTAAAAATCTTGCCATGGAACACCTCTCTTTATAAATTTGGGGCAAAAAAAAGGTAGCCATAAAGGCTACCTTTTAGATATCGCGTTTATTAGAGACCAACCATTACCTTACATGAGCTCTTAGCCAGATGAAGTTGTTGATGGCACCTCTTACAGAATTTCCGTCGAAGGTTGTAGTACCGATATTGTATTCAAGCTTTCCAACAGTAGCTTGATCTGTGGGCGTTCCAAGCAGACTAGACCCTGTTAGGACCCTAAGATTTGCCCAGCCGGGACCTGCGGTATTATTGAATATAATCCAAGCGCCGCTACTTACGAAGTGATCTAAGGTGGAAGCATCCGTACAAACAATGTCTTTTACTTGATCGAAGCTTATGCAGTTTTCGTCAAGATCAAACATTCCACCGAAACCAGGGTAGCAATAAAGCTGAACCTTTACGGAGTAGCTCCCCCACCACTGATCCGCTATTTCTTCATTGGCGATAGGCGTCACGAACATCTTGGTGGTGAAGGTCTTTGGAGGCATGAAGACAACTCTGGCGAACTCAACATCATCTGCCACACCATCCATCGTATCTCCATTCAGAACCTCTCCAAAAGAGTCAGACGGTATAAGACCAGCACTATCAGATTCATTATCAGAAAAGTCTCTCCAACTTGTTACATTAGCTTCTCTTCGTGGATTGTAAGCGGCATAACCCCAAGCAGCACCATTGGCAATGTCAACAACCATAGCTTCACCATAGAGGGTTCCATCGGGAGTTTCATAACCAAGGCCACATTGTTCTGTTGTATACATTTCGTTGTCTACTATCAAGAAAGCTCTCCTTGGCCCATCTACGGGGAGAGCAAAGGATGTTCCCTGAACGGTGGTGTATTTGGTGCCTTTCACTGTAGTATCTCCAAAGAGGGGAGAACCACCGTTGAAGTTACCAGCAGCATCAAAAACCACTACGTCATTGAAGCTGGTAGGAGCACAAAAATCAACTTCTTCGCATTTTTCTGTCTGACCATTAGCAGTAGTTTTCTTATATTCGTATATGAGATGATATCTAATCTTAGCACTGCCTGGATCGTATGTATTCACAAGCGAAATAACCGTCGATATATCTTTATCTTTCACCACCCAGGGAAACAAAATTGAATCTGCTTGCGCAGACAAAGACGCAGTAAGCACAAAACCTACTGCAAGTGCTAAAACCATCCACTTCTTCATGATCTCCTCCTTCTTAACTTAAGACCTTGTTGAAATAACCTCTGACAATTACAAACCCCATAAAAACCTGATCTCACCCAAACCCTTTCCTCCTCGCTCTACCACCCCCTTCGCTTTTTAGTTGATTACCATGCCTTTCTGCTCTGTTTCCTTAATCCGCTCTGTTAGCTTGCTAAATAACAAAATCCAACAATCGGGTCAACATTTTTCGTGAAAAATAACATCACAAAACAACTTTTTCCAACGAATCCACTATATACAATCTCCGTTTTGAAGATGTCAACAAAAAGATTATGAGAAAATCTTTCCATGCTCTAGTCTTCCTGAACTTTTTCCCCGATAATACGCCATTCCCTGGGGTTGAGACCCATGGGATAGACATGAACGTTGCCAAAGCGCCTGTTAACCGCTACCAGAGCCCTGGTCGTAAATAGAAAAATATAGGGCTGTTCTTCATGAAGGATCTCGTGAAGCCTGTGATAAAGCCTGCGCCGCCTTTCAGGATCAAATTCTCGCCGGGCTTCTTCTATGATCCTGTCAGCTTCTTCGTTTGCAAATCCTACAAAATTGGATCCACCTTCCTGCTGGGATGAATGCCACACCTGATAGGGATCAGATTCCCATCCAAGGCTCCATCCCAGAGTGCAAGCATCAAAATCATGGGATTGAATCTTTTGGATAAAAACAGCCCATTCAAGTCGCCGAATCGTCATGCGAATGCCTGCTTCTTTAAGATTTTCCTGAAAGATCGTTGCTAGCTGTTCAGCAAATTTAGATCCAGCAGAAATCAAAAATTCAAAAGAAAAAGGCATCCCATCTTTGTCACGGATCCCATCGCCATCGTGATCCACCCAGCCTGCTTCTTCGAGAAGTTTCTTTGCTTGATCGGGATCGTATGGATAAGGTTCAATCGCTTTGTTGTATTCAGGGCTGTTCACATAAAAAGGTCCAGAGACGATTGTTCCTAAACCAAAAAGAATTTTTTCAAGAATAATTTTTCTATCTAAAAGCATTGTCATCGCCTGGCGAACTCGCCTGTCCTGAAAAAGAGGCTTCCTTAAATTCCAGCCGATAAAGCTATATTGCGGCGTATGATAGCTAAGCTTCTGGAAGTGCTTCTGAAAGCGTTTTCCTCTCGTTTGATAAACCCACTGTATAGGACGTAACCCCATCACATCAAGTCCTTCCTGCTTGAGCACCTGCAAAGCCACAGTGGAGTCAGTGATGATCTTAAAGACAATCTCTGATATGGCTGGTTTTTCGCCCCAGTAGTCTGGATTTTTTTCGAGCACAATCTCTTTGCCGGTCTCCCATTTCTTGAATACATAAGGTCCCGTGCCAACAGGGGATCTTCCTATAGGATGAGCATTGAAGTTTCCGCCTTTTTCAAAAAGATGAGCCGGCACGATGGGCATGGTGCCGCAAACTTCCAGAGCTTTAAAATAGGGTTGACGGTAGGTAAACCTTACGGTGTGATCATCCAGAGCTTCAACTTTGACGATGTCCTGATAGTAATTTCTGAGATGAAGAGCATCTACCGCCGGATCCATGATTCGTTCGTAGCTAAAAAGAACATCTCTGGCTGTAAAAGGTGTTCCGTCGTGCCATTTAACATCGTCTCTGAGAAAAAAAGTGTAAACAAGATGATCTCCCGAAACCGCCCAGCCTTTTGCAAGAAGCGGCACCAGTTCCATTGTTTTTTCGTCTCGTTTAAGAAGGGATTCGTAAATAAAGTCATTTACCTGAGCGGCGTAGGCATCCGTTGCTGTGATGGGATTCAGTGTGGCAGGTTCGGCGCTAAGATGCATTACAAGACGGTTGCCCAGTACGTTTCCTTCAACGGATGATGGCTTTGACACCCATATGGAAATTACCACCAGAGCGCACAAAAACACGAAGATGGCAAATAGCAAAAATTTTCGGCTTTTCATAATTAAATCGATCTTTTGGTTTTCCTGATTTTTCGAGCTTCCCGCTTCCAGTCAGGTCCTTTTGATTTTTTCTTCTTTTCGCTCTTTTTGTCAGACTGCTCGTCTTCTATGCCAAACTGTTTCTTGAAAGCTTCAACGGTAAGAGCAAAAGATCCGTAGAGTTTTTCAGATTCTGCAGGCTGAACTGTTTTGCTTTTTTCGCGGTGAGCCTTTTCCTTCCTGATTTCTCGAATTTCTTCGAGTTCTTTTTCTGACACGAGCGGAATTATAAGAGAAGAAGATGGTAGTGATGAGTCAGTAAGAAAGAGTCTTTCTCCAGCCTGATAGAATAGATGCCCCGGAAGGTTTTCTGTATCCACGGTGATAACAATAAGTTTTTCATCAGACGACGGTTTTGCCATCCTGAGGCTTTCTTGAGGATCGCTCCATAGAGCAATATAAGAACGGTGCGATGGTAAAAGAATCCCCTTTTTCTGCACAAAGGGCACACCCCTTAACGGCACAGCTATATAAAGATGCTCCGGTGGTGTGACAACAGGATAATCCGGTAAGGGCGTTTTTAGCTTTAGTCTTCCTTCTTGCAGATAAAACGGAAGATCAACGCCGGCAAGTTCGATTTCTCTAATGTGGCTTTCTCTGAAAAACCGAAGATCTTCTTCTCTCTGGAGCGCCCACAGGAATTCCTTCCACGGCATAGATCCATCCTTGTCCCAGAAAAGCCCGTATTCAGCTGGATTTACAACCGTCATGGTTTTTAGAATTTTTGCAAGTTGCTGAGGCTTCATGGCTTACTCTCCCAGGATGCGAATAATTGGCGGAATAACCATATTTGCAATTTCCCGGCTGGATCCGCCTCCAAGGACCACTTCAAGTCTTCCCTGGCATACTTCGTCAGAAAGAGCGCACATGGTGCGAGCTATAGCTTCATAGGCGCCTCTGGTGAGCCCCAGATCTCCGTAGTCGCCCCTGTGAGTATCAAAACCAAAATACCAGAAAAGAAACTCCGGAGCGAATTTTCGAATTCTCGGTGCAAACTCCTTTTCTACAATGGCTGCATAAGCTGAGTTCCTGTCGCTTTCGGTTCTAGCCTTTGCAAGATGATCGTAAGCTGACACATCAACCTTTGTCCCGTCGGGAGATTCGTAATTTTGCTGGCAGATGCAGCAGTGGAGCACTTCCGGATCGTTACCAATAAGTTCTCTTGTGCCATCCCCATGATGGGCATCAGTATCTACTATGGCTATGCGTCTGACTCCATAAAGGCTTCGCATGATCTTAATGGCTATTACCACGTCGTTAAAACAGCAGTAGCCCCAGAAATAGTTTCTGCCTGCATGATGTCCGCCGGCGCCAATTAAGGCAAAGGATCGAAGATGTTCTCCCTTGAGGATAGTTTCTGCGCCAAGAACCACGCTCCCAACAGAATGCCATGCAGTGCTGCAGAGAGGATCTCGCATTACTTCCGCAAGATGATCATAGGTATGAACCTGAAGGATCCATTCCTCACTTATGGGCTGGGCGTAAAGGAGATGAAAGCGATCATCTTTCAGAATGTCGCTTAAGATTTGAGGAAAGTCCTGAAGCCGTGTGCCTCGAGTCAGGTAACTTCGCCTGCTGAAGCTTTCATGATAAACAATAGCTACCGACCGCTTCATGATCACAGCCTTTCCTGTTTCGGTTTACACGGGCTGCTATTTCAACAACTTTTTCTATGACTTCTTTCTTAACATATGGATGTATCGGAAGAGATAAAATTCTTTCTGCGCAGGATTCCGCTACTGGAAAATCTCCAGATTTATAGCCGAGATCTTCAAAAGCTGGTTGCAGATGAAGAGGCAAAGGATAATATATCGCCGTGGGGATGCGATTTTCAGCAAGTTCTTTTCGAAGAGTGTCCCGAAAAATTCTTGAAGGGGTCAGGATGCTATACTGAGACCAGACACTTTCTACACTTTCGGGAGTAGTTGGAGTAATAATGCCTGGTATTCCAGAAAGCTTTTCCGTGTAAAGATCTGCAATGTGTTGCCGCTGTCTCTTTTCGGCACCGAATATTTTAAGTTTTGCAAGAAGCACAGCAGCCTGGATGCTGTCAAGTCTGCCGTTTAATCCAATGATCCTGTGCTGATAAGGAACGCTATCGGTGCCGTGATTTCTTATGAGCCTTAATCTTTCAGCCAGTTCTTCCGAATCGGTAAATATGGCGCCGCCGTCGCCGTAAGCTCCTAAAGATTTCGCCGGAAAGAAGGATACACATCCTACATTTCCAAGACTGCCCGCCATTTTTTTCCCATAGCGACTTCCAAAAGCCTGAGCCGCATCTTCTATCAAAAATAGTCCATACTGGTGAGCGATTCTGGAAATTTCTTTATACGGCGCAGGACATCCAAAAAGATCTACAGCGATAATTGCTTTAGGTTTAAGTTTGTCGGCTCCTCTGGGGAGAGGTACATCTCTTCTTTTGCCTTCTACAGCTTCAATTGCTTTTCGAAGTGATTCCGGATCCATTACAAAGCATACGGGATCTATGTCAACGAATACAGGAGTTGCCCCTGCGAGCCGAATCACTTCTGCCGTTGCTGCGAATGTGAATGGCACAGTAAAGACGGCATCTCCTGGTCCAATTCCCAGAGCAAGTAAAGACATAAAAAGAGCATCCGTTCCACTTGAGCAGGTTATGGCGTGCTGGACCCCAACTTCGTCTTTAAGCCGTTCTTCCAGTTCGGCGATTTCGGGTCCTCCTACATACCGGCAATGTCTCAATACGGTAAAGATCCTTCTTTCGATTTCGCCTCGGATCAAATCTTGCTGGCGGTAAAGATCAACGAAGGGAATCTCGGGAGGTGCAGAAGATAAAGTTACCAGATAATCTTCCGGAGATATGGATTTAATGGACGGATCTTTCAGGAAATCTTCACTTCTGGTTAGAATGTAAGCTCCCTGTCCAAGCCGATTTACAGCTTTAGAAAGTTGAGATCTAAGTGGGAAAGGATCGGTAACTGCTTCCCCGTCTTCGGTTAAAGCCGCAAGCCAGGAGTGGCGAGAAGAGAAGTCTTTGAGAAGCCTGGAAGCATTCACGGAGGCTTCTTCTTTAGAGAGCAATTTAAGATTCATAAGTTTTTCGGCAAGTTCGCTGTGAATTCGATCAACACTTCCCACGTAAAGCCATGTTTTTACGCCTTCAGTTTGAGCTTTGGAAAAAGTTCTAGAAATTGCGTCATCGGTTTCGCCAATACACGAATCTACTGCTATATCTGGAGCAATCAAAAGATCGGTGATCATTTCCTGTCTGCGCCCCCTTAGCTTGATCTGTCACAAAAATTTAAGTTGAAAAAAGCCCGAGCTTTTTTGCCATTTCCTGATAGGGTTTGGGAAAGAGAGGTTCAAAGTTCTGATAAAAAGTTACAGGATATCTCGCCCCAATCGGTTTCCCGGCTTCAACAAGTCCGGTCACAAGATCAGAAAGAAAAGTCGGTGGGATGGACAGAGCCAGTTCATCGTCCTGGGTCATGGAGAAGATGCGATCGCCCATGCCGGGAATAGAAATTCTGGGGGCTTGAGTTGCATAAGCGGCATAAAGAGTTTCCACACATGCGATTTTCCCCTGAAAATCCCCTGTAATATTTTCCGAGCGGCTGAAGCGTAGCGCCTGAACAAGACGCATTAATTGAGCTGGATTTCCGTAAATGACAACCACGTGCGGATCCCATTCCGCTTTGGCAAGAGGCGCCATAAGAATGCCGGTAATGCTCCCTTCTTCTGGAATGATCATGGCTTCAATTTGAGCCTTTGCCGTTTCTTCGTTTTGGGCAAATCCAACCTGAACAAGAAGGGAAACCATTTCTTTGCGAGCATCCTGAGCGTGGCTCATGCCCCAGGCAAGTATTGCAGGCACACAAATTAAGTCAGATTTGTCCAGTCCAACCGTCCAGCCGTATATTCTTGCCATTGTGATAGCCTGGCAGATGGTTATACGCTTCCCGAGCGCTTTCGCGGGACGTCTTGCACTTTCTGGAAAAGACTCGCCTTTTTCCATAAATCTTACCGCAATAGGAAAGCTTCTCGTTCTTGTGGCTCCAAGTATGGCTTCCTGTATGGACTGGTACTCATTCACGGCATTTCCCCTCCTGTGAAAGAGTTAACGATACGAGATTATTTTTCCAGAAAAATGAGGAAGTGTCATGATGAAAAATTCAAGACAGCAAAAAATTGTGAAACCAACTTCAATGCTTTTAGCGGAGAAGGAAGGGGTGAATATCATAATGTTTGGTCAAGAGTGTTTGCAGGGGAAGAGGCTTTCCTGAATTTTAGAAATGGCTTCTCGTAACCCTGGTGAGCTTTTCTGGCTGTATCTTCTTTGTAAACGGCTTCTGGCTCTGAAAATAACACTGGTTCTTCTTCCCGGTTTGATGCTCTGTTGACCCCCCTAAATCCCCCCGTCAACGGGGGGACTTACACATTATTTCCGTCAACGGGTGACTTCTTCTCCCTCCCCGTTGACGGGGAGGATCGATGTAGGAACTGTTTCTATCAACGTAAAGTCGTTGAGCACTGCATTGTTATGATTACCGGTTCGAGCAACTTGCTATTTGATCCAGCCTGTGTTCGTAAAGGCACGGAAGTATTGCCCCCCTAAATCCCCCCGTCAACGGGGGGACTTCCTCTCCCTCCCCGTTGACGGGGAGGGCTGGGGATGGGTCTCATCCCCGTTGATGACGCATCTGTTCGGCCCTGTGGAGGATATTCGCATAGGAGCAACCGGCCGGTCGTCCCTACGTTTCTAAAGCACCATCAAAGATAAATATCTAAAGGACATGGTGCAGAATCTTGCCCCTTTTGATAATTACCGCCGTTGACTAATCTCTTGCAATTATGGTTGTCATCCCCATGCCGCCTCCTACACAGAGAGTTGCAAGCCCAACTTCCAGATTGCGGCGGCGCATTTCGTGAAGAAGAGATACGACGATTCTAAGACCGGTGCATCCTACTGGATGCCCGAGGCTTATACCGCTACCGTTTACGTTCGTTATGGATCGATCAAGCCCAAGACCACGTTCGCAGGCAATATACTGAGCGGCAAAGGCTTCATTGAGTTCTACAAGCTGAATGTCCTTTAAGGTCATGCCCGCCTTTTTAAGAGCTTTTTCTGTAGCTGGCACGGGACCATAGCCCATAAGATGTGGTTCAACACCAGCCACAGCCGTTGTAACTATCCGTCCCATGGGTTCAAGCCCCAGTTCCCTTGCTTTTTTGCGGGTCATGACGAGTGCTGCTGCGGCTCCGTCGTTTAATCCTGAGGAATTTCCCGCTGTTACAGTGCCGTTTTTCTTGAAAACTGGGGGAAGCTTTACCAGATCATCCATAGTAAGCCCAAACCGTGGATGTTCGTCCTGAGAGAAGATAATCTTTTCACCCTTTTTAGAACCCGGCACTTCAATGGGAACAATTTCGTCTTTGAACTTGCCTGCTTTTATAGCTGCTTCGGCTTTATGGTGGCTTTCAAGAGCTACCTGATCCTGTTCTTCACGGGAGATGTTATATTTTTCTGCAAGATTTTCCGCCGTCTCTCCCATGATCATTGGTTTTCCGAGAAGGCGGCTTCCGGAGTGGAGAGCTTCCCACAGAGAGTCAGTGATTTCCTGATGCATCAATCGAAGTCCCCATCTGGCTTTGGCTATGTAATAGGGAGCCGAACTCATGGATTCGACACCAACAACCATGATGACTTCAGCGTCTCCCGCTCGGATAACCTGAGCTGCCGAAGCAAGAGCCTGCATGGATGACGAACACTGACGCTGGATGGTATAAGCAGAAACATGGATGGGGAATCCTGCCATGAGAGCTGCCGTTCTGGCAGTATTGGCTTCGTCGGCGCACTGGATACAATCGCCGGCTATTATGTCATCGAGAATGGCGGGATCTATCCCTGTGCGCTCAACCACGGCCTTCATAACGTGAGCCGCCAGTTGAGATGCTCGCAAATCTTTCAGAGCTCCACCGAATTTTCCTATCGCCGTTCTAACTCCCCCTACGATTACTACGTCTTGATCCTTGTTCATAGATACTTTGCCTCCTGTTTCTTAAGTAATAAAAAGGCGGTGGGAACCCCTCCATAACGTTACCACCGCCTGGTAAAATTAAAACCCCCCTGGCCCTTCGATTATGATGGTTACAGGAAGTTTTACAGGCATCTTGATATTACAAGTCGCAGAATTTCGTTGGTGCCTTCGTAAATTTGAGTAATCTTGGCGTCGCGCATCATGCGTTCTACAGGGTATTCTTTGATGTAGCCGTAGCCTCCCAGCACCTGCACTGCTTCCGTGGTTACCCACATGGCTACGTCACCGCATAAGCACTTTGCCATAGCGCTCATTTTGATGAGTTCAGGGCTGAGCCGGCTCATATCCTTGGGCAGATGGTCATACATGGCGCAGGTTTTGTAAAGAAGCTGGCGAGCCGCTTCAACTTTCATTGCCATGTCAGCGAGTTTAAATCCAATTCCCTCGTGCTGGATTATGGGTTTTCCAAAGGCGATTCGTTCCTTTGCATAGGCTGTTGCGTATTCAAAGGCTCCTGCGGCTATTCCGAGAGCCTGAGCCGCAACGCCAAGTCTTGAGAAGTCGAGAGTTTTCATCATGATGTGGAACCCATCTTCGCCGTTTCCAAGGAGATTTTCGGCAGGGACACGGCAGTCTTCGAAGATGAGTTCTACTGTGTCAGACCATCTAATGCCCATCTTGTCTTCCTTTTTGCCCACAGAAAATCCTGGGGTTCCCTTTTCCACGATGAAAACGCCAGCGTTTTTATGGGACGGCTTCTGGGGATCGGTGATGGCATAAACCGTTACCACATCGGCTACACTGCCGTTGGTGATGAAGGTCTTTGTGCCGTTGAGAACGTAATAGTCACCGTCTTTTACGGCGCGACATCTAAGGGATGCAACGTCCGATCCTCCTCCCGGTTCGGTCAGAGCAAAGGCGGCGAGCCATTCGCCGGTTGAAAGTTTGGGGAGATATTTTTTCCTTTGTTCTTCATTTGCCGCAAGCAAAATGGGAAGAGATCCAAGTTCATGATCGGCGATAAGAAGTCCGCAGGCTGCATCAACCTTGGAAAGCTCTTCAACGGCGATCGCCATAGCGAGAACGCCTGCACCAGATCCGCCGTATTCTACGGGAAAATCAATACCGTAAAGGCCATTCTCTCGAAGGAGATTAACCATGTCCCAATCGAATTCGCCTGTTTCATCCCTTTTAGCTGCTCCAGGAGCAACTTGCTCCTTCGCAAGCCTTCTTACCATGTCTCTTAACATCTTATGTTCTTCGGTCAGTTCGTAAAGATGATGTGACATAGGTGGTTCCCTCCTTTTGTTTTTTATTTACTTGGAAGAATAGTTGTAAAATCCTTTTCCTGTTTTTCGCCCCAAATAACCAGCTCGGACCATTTTTCTAAGAAGCGGTGCAGGGCGATACTTATCTTCGCCCAGTTCTTTATGGAGTCCTTCAAGAACGTGGAGGAGAGTGTCAAGACCCACCATATCGGCAAGAGCAAGTGGCCCGATCGGGTGGTTGGCACCGAGCATCATGGCTTTATCGATGTCTTCGGCTGATGCGAGTCCTTCAGAATATACAAAGATTGCTTCGTTTATCATGGGGCAAAGGATACGGTTTACCACAAAGCCGGGAGCTTCCTTGACTTCGACAGGGGTTTTACCGATTTTTTCTACAAAAGTTTTAGCGGTTGCATAAGTTTCATCAGAGGTAGCAAAACCTCTGATGAGTTCCACAAGTTTCATTACAGGAACCGGATTGAAGAAGTGCATTCCTATGAATTTGTCGGGTCGCTTCGTTACCGATGCCATTTCTGTGATGGACAGACCGGAAGTGTTGGATGCGAAAATGGTCGATTCGGGGCAGATAGAATCAAGTTCTTTGAAAACTTGCTTTTTTACATCCATAATTTCGACAACGGCTTCGATAACGAGCTGGCAGTCCTGGGCAGCTTCTTTAAGATCGGTAGTGCCTTTGATGCGCTTCATAACTGCTTCGGCTTCGGATGCATCCTTTTTGCCTTTAGAGACAGCTCGATCCAGATTGGCTTTGATGGTTGCTATACCTTTTTCGACGAAGCTAGTTTCAATGTCTCGAATGGTTACCTGACAGCCTGCTTCGGCAATCACTTGGGCTATGCCGGATCCCATGATACCGGCTCCAAGCACGCAAACTTTGGTGATCTCCATGGTTCCTCTCCTTGAAAGTTGCTGTTGCTATTAAAAGGTTATTTCACCATACCTGAAGCATTGATTCAAACCCTTCTGCAAGGGTTTTTATATCCACCTCCTTTTCTCTCATTATTGCCTGTATGGCAATACCCTGAACGGAACCTATAAAAGCGATAGCGGCAGCGCGAGGGTTACGAATTCGAGGATTGGTAGCGAGAATAGGGGTAAGAGCCTGTATAAAGACTTCGTAAACGGATCTAATTCGCTCTTCTATTGGATGGTGAGATCCTGAAAATTCTGTTGCAAGCATTGCAAGGCAGATGGTTGCTTCAGGATATCTTTCGTAATGGGAGCACATAAGATTTATCATGTCCGATACGGTAGAAAAAGAGGGTTTTGTTTCTTTTTTAAGGTGTTCGCTGTAGGCGTTGATTCCTTTTGAAAGCCAGTCGATGACGGCATTTAGTAAATCTTCTTTGGAGTCGAAATGATGAAAGAGTGCGCCAGTGGTTACGCCTGCAACTTGAGCTATTTCAGATACAGTGGTTTTGTGGTAGCCGAAGCGGGCAAAAAGCCCCACTGCGCTTTTAATTATGCGCTGCCGCGTTTCGCTTGCCTGAAGTTCCCGTTTGGTCATCGCTTTCAATAGTTTTTGTCCTCATATTACGTAGTATGCATTATGTTATCTAACAGGGGCTGGTTGTATCGTCAAGAAAATTTTGTGGAAATGCTCCAGATATTTGGCTATAAAATCTTTTGAGGTGAGGCTTAAAGATGATCAGTGGAACATTGCTTAGAAAGTTGGAAAAAGTCCCACCAGATCTCAGGGATGTCTTGATTACTCTAGTAGAGGAAGTCGAGCGGCAAAGGGAGGAGTCCGTAACAAAGAAGGAATTCAACGAACTTAAGGAAATAGTTAGAGATCTAGCTGAAGCTCAGAAGAAACTTGCTGAAGCCCAAATAAAAACTGAAGGAAGAGTAAACGAACTTGCCGAAGCTCAAAAGAAAACCGAACAAAAACTTGACGAACTTGTTGAAGCTCAGAAGAAAACTGAGCAGAGACTTAATGAACTCGCCGAAGCGCAGAAGCTAACTGAACAGAGACTTAACGAGCTTACTGAAGCCCAAAGGAAAACCGAGCAAAAGCTTAACGAACTAGCTGAAGCTCAAAAGAAAACCGAGGAAAGACTCGACAAGCTTGCTGAAGCTCAAAGGAAAACTGAGGAAAGACTTAACGAGCTTGCTGAAGCCCAAAGGAAAACCGAACAAAGGCTCAACGAACTGGCTGAAGCTCAAAGGAAAACCGAGGAAGAACTAAAGAAGCTTGTTGGGGAACATAGGAAAACTAGAGAGGAACTTGGCAAGCTCTCCCACTCAGTTGGATATGTTTTGGAGGATCGAGCTATTGTGCACCTTCCGCGATTGCTTAAGAAAGACGAAGGCGTTGATGTTGAGGAATTGAAAAGAGATTTTGTAGAACTTGGACCAGGACGTTATGAAGAAATCAACATCCTTGGTAAAGGTTATAAAGGAAACAAACCGGTCTGGATAATAGGCGAATGTAAGACTCAATTCAAAAAGAAGGATGTTGAGGGCTTCCTTAAAAAACTTGAAAAAATAGAGCGTTTCTTTCCTGGAGAGCGAATACTTATTGCTGTAACTTACCAGAGTCCGCCTCAAATACAAGAACTGCTCAAAGAAAAGGGTATAAGGCTTTATTTTTCATATCTGTTTGGCTTTTAGCTTCGTCCTATTGTTCCTGAATTTTTATCATCTCTGGAATCCCACTTTGAAAAACTATGCCGTTAATGGGGGAGAATCCACGATGTCGCTCATTCTTTGCCCTCGCTCTGGCGAATACCGACTCTCCCCTTGCTACTAATAGTGTTCGGAAAATTATATAGTAGCGGCTACTGTGCACCTGTCTTACAGTCACTTATGTTCTTGCTACCCTCGTGATAGGACGAAAAGTAAAAACAATGCTAGTTAATTGCTCAAAATTATAAAGAATTCCGAAACACCCTCAATTAATGATTGACAGAAACCAACTTTATGGTTTTATCTATATTGCTTCCGTTAGGAAAGGGCCCATAGCTCAGCTGGTAGAGCCACCGGCTCATAACCGGTAGGTCCCTGGTTCGAGGCCAGGTGGGCCCACCAAAAGAGCAGTTTCTTCTTTGAAAGCCGTAAGTTAGGAAAGGGGAGTTTGAAGCCCTTATGGAGGTCTATAAAGAGGGCATAAAACGGTCGAGTCTCGTAAGCAATGAAGGGGGTGTTCGCATTGCGAATGCCCCCTTCTTTTTTGGGTTGAAGTTTTTATGCGTGTAAGAGATATCGTTTCCTGGTTGGATTCTGTTGCGCCTTTTGATTATGCTGAACCCTGGGATAACGTTGGGCTTCAAATCGGAGATCCTGATGGTGATGTTAAACGAGTGCTTTTTGCTCTAGACCCTACATCATCATCTCTTGCTGAAGCGGTGAACCTTAACTGTGAGTGCCTTATAACCCACCACCCTCTTTTCCTTGAAGGCGTTAAAAATCTTAGAAGTGATCTATATCCTCAGAGCTTGGCAATCGATTTTATCCGACAAAGAGTTAATCTTATCGTGGCTCATACTAACCTGGATGCGGCTAAAATCGGCGGAAACTGGCTTATTGCTGAAGCTTTGAAACTTCAAGACAGAAAGCCTCTTAGTGTTAGTCAAAAGTTTTCTCAAGATTCAAAATACATCGGTATTGGGCTTTTTGGAGAACTCTCACAACCTGTCACGGTAAAAAATCTATGCCAGCAGTTAAAATCATGTTTTGAAATTGAAAGACTCAATCTTGTGGGTGATTCATTGAAAATCGTTAAAACAATCGCTGTCTGTACAGGAAGCGGCGGTTCGCTCCTCGGGAGAGTCAGGGATTTGGGAGCCGACTGCTTCATAACCGGTGAGCTTAAATACCACGATGCTGTATGGGCGGAGGAATCAAAGCTTACCGTTATCGCTTTGGGGCATTTTGGATCAGAAAGATTTATGATGGCAAAGATCGCACAGGAACTTCAAGAATGGTCTAAATCCGCCCATGAGGCTCTTGAAGTCTTCGTGTTTGAACAAGAAATGGATCATATAGCACCTTTTCAGTCTTTTGACGCATGAAGTTTTTGAAAGGAGGGATTTAGATTGCAGGATCAACTTAAATATTTGATACAGTTTCAGGTTCTGGAAAACCAGAGAAAGAATTTTCTTGAGGAGTTGAAAGATATTCCTCGAAAAAAGGTAAAATTAGAAAAGGATTTTAACGAATTTGAAAGTCACTTCCTTATGAAAAAAACCGAAATAGAGCATCAGCGTAAATTTTACCGCGATCTTGAAAAACAAATCGCTATGCTTGAAGATCGATTTAGAAAGAGCAGGCAAAAGGAGAGTGAAGTTAAAACCAACAAGGAATACAAAGCGCTTCTTGCGGAGCAAGAAGAAATTAAACGCGAGATTGGCCAAAAGGAAGATCAATTGCTGGAGTGCATGGAAAAGATTGAACTTCTTCAGCAGGAAGTTAGGAACCTCGAGAGACAGGTGGCGGAACGTCGCGAGGCTCTCCGTAAGGACCTTGAAGCCCTTGATGCTGAACAGTATGAAATAGAGCAAAAAATTGTCCGAATTGGGAAACTCCAGGAAGACCTTAAGATTAAGCTGGATGAACAGCTCAGAAAAAAATGCGAATTTCTTATGCTTAAGAAAAACGGTATTGCGGTGGCCCCAGTGGAAAAAGGCGTATGTAGAGTATGTCACGTGAGTATCCCGCCTCAGAAGTTCATAGAACTTCAGAAGAACGAATCGCTAATGAATTGTCCTCACTGTCAGCGTTTCATCTACTGGCCTCAGCATGAAAAGTATGTTTCTGCGGAAAAAGAAATTCTCTCCTTCCTTGAGGCATCATAATGAATTTATTATTTAAAAATAATTCTGCGTTTTTAGTGGAGGGATGAAGAAATTAGAAAGGTTTACGGTAATACTTCCGGTCTAAAGAGTTCGGTTCTTGGGAAAATCCAGAATCTTTACAGACGTAAAATCCCACCAGAGCAAATCGTTTCTCCGGAAGTGGCAAGAGATATGGCACGATGGAGTTTTGAAACAGGGCGTCAGATCGGAATCCTTGTTGCTCGTGACGGTTCCATTGAAATGGTGATTGTTGGGAATGCACGATCGCTTTACATCCCGGAACTTCCTAAAAGTAGAGAAGCCAGAAAAAGGCTCAGAGGACTCCGCCTGATTCATACTCATTTCAACAATGAACCCCTGTCTCAGGATGATTTAATGGATCTTGCCTTTCTTCGTCTGGATTGCGTTGCCGCCGTGGGAGTAGATCGTCATGGAGGAGCCGAACACCTATTTGCAGCGCACCTTTTCCCGGGCGGGAAAAGCATGGATGGAGATTCTCAGAGCTGGGTGATTCTTACTCCTGCTCATTGCGCTACCCCTACTATAAATTTCATTGAACTAGTGCGTTCTTTAGAAGAGGAGCTTGAGCGACAACGGGCGTTTCACCTGTCTTCTATAAAAAGTGAGGATCAAGCGATACTGGTTGTTGTTGCTGATAGAAGATCGCCGGATATCCAGTCAACAATTGAGGAGATGAAGGAACTCGCCAGAGCCAGCGGAATAGCCATAGTGGATACCGTGGTTCAGAAGGTTAAGGAAATTAATACAAAATATTTCATAGGGAAGGGTAAGCTCACTGAAGTTATGCTTACGGCTTTACGCCATGGAGTTGATTTGCTGATCTTCGATCGGGAATTGAATCCTTCGCAGGTCAGATCTCTTACCGATGCTACAGAACTCAGAGTGATCGACAGAACTCAGCTTATTCTAGATATTTTTGCGAGACGAGCTAAAAGCCGTGAAGGAAAAATTCAGGTCGAAATGGCTCAACTAAGGTATCTCATGCCGCGTCTCAACGTTAAGGACGACGCCCTTTCTCGGCTCGCTGGCGGTATTGGAACTCGAGGTCCCGGCGAAACCAAGCTTGAAATTGACCGGCGCCGCATCAAAGAAAGGCTCGATCATCTAGAAAGAGAACTTGCTGAAATCAGAAAAAGTCGAGCTGAACGCAGAAGAAAACGTCAGAAGCTGGATTTTCCTGTTATTTCAATTATTGGCTACACAAATGCTGGTAAATCGACCCTACTTAACGCTCTCACTAAAAGTAACGCTGTGGTGATGGACCAATTTTTTGCAACACTTGATCCCCTAAGCCGTAGGCTCCGATTTCCAAACGATTTTGAAGTAATTGTTACCGATACGGTTGGATTTATAAGCGATCTTCCCGATGAACTTCTCGATGCCTTTGCCGCTACTCTCGAAGAACTTCATGATGCCGATGTGCTCGTTCACGTTGTAGATATCAGCAACCCGAGGTTTGAAGATCACATTGATGCCGTTAATAAAATCCTGAGCAAATTGAATCTCCACGAAAAACCTCGCATTCTGGTTTTTAACAAAATTGATTTGCTTCCGTCACATAAAGCGATGGCTCTTGCTGAACGCTATGGTGCTATACCTATTTCGGCTCTTGAAAGATCCACTTTCCATCCCCTTATCTCAGCCCTCATGTCAGTTATAACTCCGTTAGATAATGCCAGAGCATCGATACAGCAGACTAGTGAATCTTAGAGTGTAGAAGAATTTCCTCATCTAAGGATTGTTCTTGCCAGATCCACATCCTGCTGGATTTGGGCTATTAATTCCTCAACGCCTGAAAATTTCTTTTCTCCACGGATATAATGTTCAAAGGATACAGTTATTTCTTTCCCGTAAAGGTTGCCGCTGAAGTCCAGGATGTGAACTTCCAGAGAAAGTTGAGTATTTCCAAAGGTTGGATTATAGCCAATGTTGGTGGCTCCCTTGTATCTTTTGCCTTCAAAAAAAACCCATACCGCATAAACTCCTTCTTTGGGAATGACATGGTCGCCAACATCCACGTTGGCTGTTGGGAAACCTAGCAGTTTTCCGCCCCTATCTCGCCCTTTAAGAACAGGACCGGTTATTGAGTAAGACCGGCCAAGGAGTTTCGCCGCAAAGTGGACTCGTCCTTCCTGAATAATCTTTCTAATTGCTGTGCTGCTTACCACAAAGCCTTCAATTGAAATCTCTGGAAGGGTGTCCACGCCAAAACCGTAGCGATTGCCGTAGTTTCTGAGCATTTCTATGTTGCCTTCTCTTCCTTTGCCGAAATGGTAATCGTATCCTACCACCATCCATTTTACTCCCAGATTCTGAACCAGATAGGATTCTATGAACTCCTGAGCAGTCACGGATGCGAATTCATGAGAAAAGGGAATCACAATAGTGTAGTCAACGCCCAAATCCTTAAGGATGGAAAGTTTTTCGTAGTGTGGAGTAATAAACCGCAGGTTACAGTTTGGACAGAGCACCTTTACTGGATGGGGATTAAAGGTAATAACCACGGTCGAGCCATCTAATTCTTCCGCACGCTGCTTTGCAGTTTTTATTAGCGCTTGATGTCCCTTGTGAACTCCGTCGAAGTTTCCGATAGTCACAACCGGGTTTTTCAGTTTGAGTCGCTTATCTTTTGAGAATCCTTCAATCACTTCCATACCTTGAGACCCCCTTCCACGTTTTTCTTGATCTCAAATTTTCAAGCATTATTTGCCGATCTTGACAATTGAGAAGTTGTAAGATATGGTAAAAACGCTTTTGGATCAATGGATTTTCGTTTAATTAGTGCCGAAGTGGCGGAATTGGTAGACGCGCTAGATTCAGGATCTAGTAGGCGTATGCCTGTCGGGGTTCGAGTCCCCGCTTCGGCACCATTTAGTTTGTCTTTCTGATTCCGAAAGAAATCGTTCAGTTACGGTTTTTGGCTTTCCCCTTGCTTGATCTTCATTTCTTACAGAGATCGTAAAGCTGTTAACATAAGGCATTCCGTTCAGGTTTTTCCCTATTCTTACCCAGGATCTCTGATTCCCATCCAGGGGCTTGCTGAAAGGTAGTGGGTTATAAGCGCCCTAAGTTTTTTTGTCATAACAGGCAAGCTTAACCGCTAAGTGGAGGGAAGCCATGCGTCTTATTGTTATAGGTCAGGCGCCTTTTGGGCGTGAGTGTCTTCAAGCGTTGGTAAATCAGGGAGAGGAAATTATAGGTGCCGTTACGGTGCCGGATGTCCCTGGAGCGAAAAAGCCAAATCCTTTTAAGGAACTGGCTCAAGAGTTGCGCATTCCCCTTATTCAGCCTAAGAATCTTAAAAATAGAGAATTTTTTGAATGGGTGAAGGAACAGCAACCAGATCTTCTTGTGCTCGTTTTTGTTACCCAGTTCATCTCTAAAGAAGTAATGGACTTAGCAACATACGGTGGCATAAATTACCATCCTTCACTTCTTCCTAAATACCGAGGAGGAAGTGCCATCGCCTGGGCGATCATAAATGGTGAAACCCAAACAGGAGTTACGATTCACTACACTGACGAAGGTGTTGATACCGGAGACATAATCATTCAGGAAAGTGTGCCTATTGATCCCCATGATACAACGGTAACACTTTATTATAACAAACTGTTTCCGCTGGGGGTTAAACTCGTCGCAGAAGCTGTGAGGCTCATTAGAGAAGGAAAAGCCCCGAGGATACCTCAGGATCCTCGCCTTGCTTCCTTCCAGCCTGCTCTGAAACCTGACCATACCGGAATAGACTGGCGTCAGCGTGCGTCAACTATTTACAACCTTGTAAGGGGCAGTGTGCCGGTGCCGGGAGCGATAACTCGCTTTCACGGAAAGGAACTTGCTGTGATTGAGGCTTCAGTGAAAGATGATGAAATTTGGGAAAAGCCTTCTCACGATCCGGGCAAAGTTATTGCTGTAACAGAAGAAGGTATTTTGGTTCAAACAGGGCAGGGACATCTGGTGGTGAAAAAGATCCAGAGCAAAGAGACGGGAAAGATGGAAGCAGTTGACTTTGCCAGGTCTTTTGGGATCAAGACCGGAGATATTTTTGAATCTGTAATGCCAAAGATTTAAGCTTTTAGGGGGTGCAGCCCTGTCTGCGCCCCTGTTTTCTCTAATGCGCCCCGTATGGGCGTGCTCCTGACCGTAAAATTTCCAATGCATCGGTCGCCGAGGACAGCGACCATCCCAATATCCTACCGCCGTTATGGGATGGACGGGGTCCTCACCGTCCGTTCCCTAGTGCGTCCGGCACAAGCGTACCAGCACGTTGGGGCGACGCATGCGTCGCCCCTACAGGAATATCCCCCAAGCGAATCAATCAATATCGCGGGATGACCGGTATTACGAACATATCATCCGCACTGAACAGACCCTGAACGCCGTCCTTAAATACATCCACGCCAATCCCCTGCGCTGGCACATGAACCTTATAACCCGGATGCCACTGGCAACACTGTTGGGACTGTTCCTGAATTTTCCTCTATACCTGTCCGAAAAAAGCGGTTTTTAGAAACCCTCAAATTTTTGTCCTCTAAGTTAAAAAAATTCCTGCCCATTTTTGAAAAAAGCCAAATTGTTACCGAAAAAATAATTAGACGGAAAATAGAAAATTAACCAGAGGCTAAAAATGGAGGATAAACCCATGGTGCAGGAAAAAACCAACAATGTTGTGTACTTGGCTCAGGCTTATCAAGAACAGGAAGATCTGGAAAAGGAAGAAGACTTTCTGGAAAGATTCGTAGAAGAAGATCTTTCCATATCTCACCTTCAGCGGGAATACAGGAAACTTCTAAACGAAATTGAAATTCTTCGGTCAGAAAACCGCTGGGAACAGATCTTGATTCTCTGCCACCCTGTCGAAGAAAAATGGCCTCATCTTGCAGAAGCAAATCTTGTTTATCACATTCAGGGAGAAGTTCTCTTTGCCCTCTGCCAGCTTAAGCGATTCGCGGAAGCTTTAGATGTAGGACTTGCAAGAGTCTCAGCAGATGAAAACAACTTCATGGCTCATTCTCAGCTTGCCTTTGTTGCTTATAGCGCTCTTCTGGCTGATAAAAACAGGGAGATCGTTTTGACCCCAAAAGAAAGGAAGAAATTTCGAGAACTTACACATCTTTATTTCACAAAATCACAGCATCTCAGGCCTGACGGCGTAACCTGCTTCTATCGTCACGGTATGCTTTATAAAAACTTTGGCGGGAAACTGGAAAAAGCTATTCCGCTTTTCCAGAGAGCCGTGGAAAACTGGGAACAATACGATGAAGAAAAAAGAAAGGCACGCCATCAAGAACGAAAAAATTACGTAAAATCTCTCTATCAGCTAGCCGTTTGCCATCTTGATATGGAAAAACCGGATCAGGCTTTTAACTGGATTCAGAAATGCATCGAAGAAGACAGTAGCACCGGATACATGTCCAGTGTGCATAAGTATTACTCTCTGGGAAAAGCCCACTACGCCATGAAAAATTACGAAGAAGCTTCTAAAGCTCTGGAGAGAGCCCTTGTAGAAGCCCATCCCGAAAGCAATGATTACGTTTTTGAACTTCTGGCAAGAAGCTACCTGGCTCAATCTCTTCCCGTTAAGGCTCAGGAAGTTCTGGCGAAGATTCCCCAATCTCGAAGACGTCCCTATATTCTGTGGACGGAAGCAGAAATAGCTGTCGCCCTTAAGCAACTTGACAAAGCAAAACAGACTCTACTGAAAGCCTCAGAAATAGACAGAAAAGGCGCTCACAAGGCTTTAATAAGGCTTGCTAAACTTGAAATACGTGTGGGTAACCTCTCAAAGGCTTTAGAATCTGTTGAAAAAGCCAACATGTTCTTTCAGAAAACCTATGGAAATCCCTACCATGAAGCTCTGTTCTGGCAAACAGCTATACTGATCAAAATGGGGCGAAAGTCTGAAGCAGAAAAAACCCTTCAGGATCTTTACAGCTTTAACCCCTACTATCCCCATCTTAACAGGCTCAGAAAAGAACTGGCGAAAATTTCCAGAACCTGAGAGGTAATTTCTATGAAGGAAGGAAATAAAGGCAAAGCCGCTTCAAATATTGACTGGGAGCTTTTGCTAAGGAAGCTGAAAAATCTTTTGCTTAAAGACGAAAAAGATCCACAGTTAGAAACGCTCCTGGAAGACGAGACTGTTTGGAGTCAGCTTCCTTCCGATAAGGCTCTTCAATGGTCAGAAATTGCTCAGGCTGCGGGAAAACACGATCTGGGACTTAAAGTTCTCGAGTCTGCCTTGACCAAAGATCCTGACAATATTGGTCTCTGGGAAGCCAAGACAAAACTTCTGGAATTTCTTCTCCGTAGATCCAGCCGTTCTGAAAACTTTAATGATGGCTCTGCTGTGGAAGATCTAGCCACTCCCTTTACCAGTTTTCGCAGGATGGAGAAGTATCTGGAAATTTACATGAGCATCTTCAAAGGCAAAGAGGATGCTTTTGCTCGTCAATGGGCAGATCGGCAAAACAGGACTCACGGCTACTACCCTGTTAGAAGACCCTTAACTGAAAAAGATGTGCAGGATCATCTTGAAGGCAAACAAACCTACGGTATCTATTTGTTGCATAGAGACAACACTGTAAGCGTCGCCGTTATAGATGCAGACTGCGACATAAGCTTATTCAAGGAGGGCATCAGTCGGGACGATCGCTACCATTTTAAGCAGGAGAATTCTTACCTGTTGAGAAGAATTCCTGAGGTTTTGAATCAACAGGGGTTGAGCTGTTTTGTGGAATTTAGCGGCAGCAAAGGATACCATTTCTGGCTTTCCTTTGAAACCCCCGTTTCTGCCGCTCTTGTAAGAAAGGTTCTAATACCCGTGGCTCAGCATGTAGAAAAGGATCTTAAATTTTTCAAACTGGAGGTTTTTCCCAAACAGGACAAAATAACTGGCAAGGGCTTTGGAAATCTTGTGAAGCTTCCTCTTGGCATTCATCAAGTTACAGGAAAACCCTCATTTTTTGTTCATGCTCCCGATCGATCTCTGGAGACTCAACTTGCATGGCTTGAAAAAGTTCCTCGTATTCCTGCAAAAGTATTAGAAAGTTATTCTAGATGTGAAACCGATTCAAAAAAATTGATAGTTCATCCCAGGGACGAAGAATGGGCAAAGACTTTTCCAGAGCTCGCTCTTTTAAGCAGTCGCTGTATGGTTCTTGGACAGATTATAGATCAGTGTCGCCAGGGACGGTTTGTCTCAATAAGGGAGGAAAAGGTTGTTTTTGGAACCGTTTCGTTTCTCCCCAGGGGCAGGCTGTTGGTGCATTACCTTCTTAGAAACCTTCCCGATTACAACCATCATTTAGTTGATTACAAGCTGTCTCGAGTTCGATCGACTCCTCTTGGATGTAAGTCCATTCATAGGTTGTTGAACATAACGGGTGATTACTGTGTTTTTGAAGGTAGTTATGCCTATCCTTCTCCTTTGCTTCACATTCCTGAAGTGCGTGAGCAAAGGGAGTTTATGACATCGCCTGTTTCAGAAAGGATCACGAACCTTCAGGATGCTCTGAATCTTCTTAGGATGGCTATTCTGGCTGTGGAGAAATTTTTGCTAAGATCTGACGAGGTTAAAGAATGAAACGGTTTTATGTTATCGAGCAGGGCTGTTATTTGAGGAAGGAAGGCAATCTTTTGAAGGTTTATCTGGGTGATCGAGTTGTAGAGGAGATTTCTCTTGAAGATCTGGAAACTCTTACCATTGTGGGAAGATCGTCTCTTAGTGGGGCAGTGCTTGACGAGCTTATAAGGCGCAGGATAGAGACGGTGCTTCTTACTCCTGAGGGGCGTTTTAGAGCGCGTTTAGTCGTGGACGAGCATAAACATGTAGAACGGCGGATGAAGCAATACCTGAAACTAAGCGATCCCTCTGTCAAAGCGCTCATAGCTGCCACTGTTGTGAGTTCCAAAATACAGTCCTGTGCTTATTTTGTTGCTCAGCGAAGCAAGGAATATTCTGACAAAGAACTTGGTGCTTTGGGACTTCAGTTGAAGAGTCTTGCTAAGATTGCTTCTCAAGAATCTACTCTTGAAGTCATTATAGGCATAGAGGGTAGAGCCTCCAACTTGTATTTTTCGCGTTTTTCACATCTGATAAAAGCTCCAGGTTTTTTCTTTGAATCCAGAAACAGGAGACCTCCTCTGGATCCTGTAAATGCATTGCTTTCCTTCGTTTATACTCTATTAACCAATGAAGTTCTCACGGCGGTTCAGCGAGTGGGACTTGATCCTTATCTTGGAGCCCTTCACGCCGTTGAGTATGGAAGACCGTCTTTAGCCTGTGATCTTGTAGAGGAGTGGCGAAATTTTTTAGGCGATCGTTTAGTTCTGACACTGATAAACCGGAAGATAGTAAATCCTGATGATTTTATTTATCATCTGAGTGAGCCAGAAAGTGGATCGTCTAACGATGGAGAAAAGAAGCCTTTAAGACCTGTTGAAATGAAGCCAAGAGTTATGAGAGCTTTTATAAGAGCCTATGAGAAATGGCTTTCCAGAACAATAAGAGATCCCTTTTCCGGGAAGGAGGTTACGTATAGAGGGTTAATTTACGATCAGGCTCGCCGTTTTTTGAATTTTATCATGGACAAATCGGATAGATTTGATCCTTTTCCCTGGGACAGCATTTATTAATTTGGGTGTTCTTTGAAAACTGAATAACTCAACTTTTTTAGAAACTCTGGGCGGTGTAATGTGGAATGATGTTTCTTAAATAGTGACGGAGGCGTTTTATGTTTTATGTTGTAACGTTTGACATAAGCGATGACAGGATAAGATATCGAGTGGTCAAGGTGCTGAAGGGATACGGTTATAGAGTGCAGAAGTCGGTTTTTGAGTGTCCTCATTTAACTGAGGAGAAGTTAATGCGTTTGGTCAGGAGGCTGGAAGCTCTTATAGATTTTAAGACAGACAGCATAAGGTATTATGCCCAGTGCGGTTCTTGTTTGAATAAGGTTTTAATTAGCGGTTATGGAAGGAAGCCAAAGACGGAGGAGTTCGGGATGGCATAGTTTTTAGGAGTGGGTCAAGTTGCACAATTTTGTGCAACCTAGGGGGGAGGTCCGGGGGGTTTTTAAAAATTGGTCTAAGTTATTGAAATTATTGAAAGCGGTCATTCGAGTTCCTACCTGACGGGTTTTTCTAGCAATATCAATATCTTATGTTATTTTAGGGGGTAATTTAGGATGAAATTTTTGGGGGTTTTTCTGGCAAAAGGGGGAGGTCCCCCAAAATTGGCTTATAAAGTATTGACATTTCTTTTGTTTTAAGGTATGCGGTCGGAAAACTCGCCCCGCTTCGAGGGGATTGCGACGTCACAGTCAGTGAGAACGAGGGCGGCACGATGTTTATTAGGTCGGAAAACTCGCCCCGCTTCGAGGGGATTGCGACTTCTAAGAAGAAACCGTCCTCGGTCTTCTTAACCAACTTGGGTCGGAAAACTCGCCCCGCTTCGAGGGGATTGCGACTTCATTCCGTTTATCTTTCTTTACGAATTTCAGGAAGGTGTCGGAAAACTCGCCCCGCTTCGAGGGGATTGCGACTACCTTTGCCACCAAACCAGCAAATCGGTGAGCGAAGTAAGTCGGAAAACTCGCCCCGCTTCGAGGGGATTGCGACCTAGGCTTGAAACGCCGTTATTTAGAATGGCAAGAACGGTCGGAAAACTCGCCCCGCTTCGAGGGGATTGCGACGTTTTTTCTTCAGAATACACGTATTTTTTCACATCCAATGTCGGAAAACTCGCCCCGCTTCGAGGGGATTGCGACTGCAACGATATCATACCTTTTCCTCCTTCTAGAATTTAGGGTCGGAAAACTCGCCCCGCTTCGAGGGGATTGCAACTCACAAAAATAGCCATGAGAATTGAGAGTTTCGAAGACGAGTCGGAAAACTCGCCCCGCTTCGAGGGGATTGCAACTCACAAAAATAGCCATGAGAATTGAGAGTTTCGAAGACGAGTCGGAAAACTCGCCCCGCTTCGAGGGGATTGCGACACCACCCCCCCGAGACGAGGGTCGTACGTCGCCACGGCAGCGTCGGAAAACTCGCCCCGCTTCGAGGGGATTGCGACACACTTCAAACCCCTTGTGTCCCTTTCCCACCTTATTCTCCGTCGGAAAGCTCGCCCCGCTTCGAGGGGATTGCGACTAATCGTTCAAGTCTTCCCGCCATTGCCAATAGTAGCACTGTCGGAAAACTCGCCCCGCTTCGAGGGGATTGCGAGTTGTCTTAGGGAATGGGGATTGGGGAATGGGAATTGGGGATTTAGTTTGTTTGATTCCTGGAGTGACAGATATTTTTTGTTGCTGGAGTTGTTGTTAATGTTTCCACTGGTTGATGTTGTAAGGTTTATCCTGAATCCCAATCCCCAATCCCTAATTCCCACTCCAAACACTCGCCCCAATTTTAGGGGATTGCGACATTGACAAAAACGCTTATCTGTAAGTGAATGGAAAAATACGGTGTCGATTGTTCCAGAGGTTTGTCAGGGCCTCTCCCAGGGAAGAAAAATCTGAAAATATGGCACTATCACTTAAAATTCCGCCAAAGTGATTCAGATTAAATCCTTTTATGGATCTAGCTTCGTTAAATATATGCTGAAATCCTTTGAGGATTTCTTCTTCCGATGCCAGTTCCTCCACATACATGGCTGAAAGAGGTAATAGCCCGAGGACTCGCCGAGCTCCCTTCAGTTTACAGGCCACGTCCAGAGATTTCTTCCAGACCGCTCTTTTGAGGTCTCTTTCTTTCAAAAGCCTTCCTGAATTAAAAAGGATGAGTTGGTAAGGATGAACCGCCTTCTGCTCGTTCAAAAACCTCGTCACAGCCTCCATGTGCAATATCGAATCTGCTCCCGTATCGGCAGCAAAGCGAATCAAAGCGGCAGTTTCATAACGCCCCATATTAGAAAAATCCAGGTCCTTAAGACTGGATGTTTCAAGGTAAATTTTTAAAGTCTCTTCGGCATCCTTTAACAGTTCCGCATCAAGATATCCATAAACAAGGTAGTTGAACTCCCTGCGCCAGTCTTCCCTGAAGTCTTCAACCCTGCCTTCTCCAAAGGCTTTTTGAGCTCTGTGAACATATTCCTGTAATTTGTTTAAATATGAAGGTCCGCAAAATCCATGGTTCTGGGCAACCGTTCCATACATTCTGCCAAGAACTGGATAGACTTCGTAGTTTGCTATTCGATATAAGCCCTCTAGCTTGCTTAATACTTCAGAAAAGCTTTCCGGTAATTTTTCTTCAAAATGAAAAGATAGATGGCGACAGTGAACAAATAGCCTGTTTTGATAGTCAGCAATGCATTCGAGTCCCTCCTGTCTCCGAGAGATTATATTCAAAGCGTGTCTCGCCAGAGATTGCCACTTTCCCGCATCCTTATGTGACCCTTCCGCATCGGCACAGGTCCAGCCAGTCACAGCTATGTGCCAGACGGCCACAGGGGTTATATGGTCTAGGTTTTTTGCTAATAGAGCGTCCAGAGGCTTAATGAGATATTCCCAGATATCAGGATCATAACCACGACTGCTGCAAAAGTCCGCCAGGTTTCTGGCAAAAAGTTCAGCATTTTTCGGGGATTCCATAATTCTTTCGACAGTTTTCAGATACCCGGAGGAAAACAAAGGCGATCGCACAACAGTAAGATCTATTTTTTCTACCTTCATAGCAAGAATGTCTGGTTCAGACATGATTTTAGCCATGTTGATAGCTTTATTTCCATCGCCTGGCATGTAGGGAGTGGAGAAGAGCAGAACCCATTCAATGTCTTCGGGTCTCGAAACAGGGATGATTTCCACTCCATCCTTGAAGTAAGACCTTTTCGCACCAGCGCCGGATCCACAGATGAGAGCTTTAAATCCATTGACTTTTGCTGTTAGAGCCTTGTCTCTGATGTAACCCGGTTCGGTAAATTCGCCAGATTCGGTAACGCCTCCCGAAAAGGCAAACCTTTGATCGGCTTTTATTTGATCTCTTGCACAGATGGCTCCAGCGCAGACAGCAAGCCCCAGAGAAGCCCCACATATCTGAGTGCTGTCATGATCCATCAGCAAAGGGCGAAATAATATATGGTGGGAAATATTTTTGCGAACAAGTTTTATGGCGTTTTGAACAGACCTTGCGGCTTTACTGTCGCAAACCGAGTAAAACCATGGTGGAAGATCCGTAAGCGGGACATCATCGGAAACACCAACCAGAGCTTTGCCTATTCGGCCTTTTAGTTTTCCTGGCTCATGGGGAAATATCATTACCCACGACACAACACTCCATTTAGCGTCTTCAATTTTGTCTTCTGTAACGGATTGATCATGGAGAGCAGAAACAATAAGCTCATTTGTGATGGAGCTGTCCAGGACAGCAACTTTTGTAAGCAATGCGGCTGCGATTATTTCTTGAAGAAATTGCCATGACCCGGGATTTAGTGATTTCCTGCATTTATATACAACATCTTCAAATCGTTCAGCGTCTTCTTCCCAGCGCCAGTTGTAAGGAGTTATACAGGATGTCCTGAGTCTTTCTTCAAGGGCATGCCATTTATTCCAGATTAAAAGTTCACGAAGAGACCAGCTTGTTAAGTTTTGCGAGTGCATACCAGCAGGGCGATGGTTCCGTTTTTTCTATCATCGTAGGTAAGGGGAGGAAAAACCAGCCTGAAGAAGCCATCCTCAGGATCAAAAGACGCCAGTTCTGCTCTGGCAAGAATCTCTCCCGTGTCTCGATGCTTCCACAAAGCATGAATAGCCGCATCGGAAGAAAATTTGCCTATGACTCGTCCTCCTATTATCAGCCCCTTTTCGTCATCGTGTCGAAAATTTATGTAGCCTAGCGCCGTTCTGAGAGAAATTTTTGCGTCTGAGACTACAGCCACGTTGACGGATATTAGTTCTTCGCTGCGGTCTGCCGCAGCCATAGCCATGGATGAATCCCAGGGCGATGCTAAAGCTAATCTGTCCAGAATGTCGGGTATATTTTCTGGAAGTTCTGCGCCCTCAACCGTGAAATAATCTTCCTGAGATGTTATTAAGTCTGCCACGTCCTGGTCATATTCTTCGATAATTTCGTACCAGGTTTTTACCACGAAATAGAAAGCAACTTCCGCTTCCATTTTACGAAAGTAGTAATGAACCAGGGTTGGCGGTTCTGCTAGATCGGCAAAATGGATTACGGGAGGCAAAGTAACAGAAGTTATGTATTTTCCCAGATATTTTACCGGAAGAGGGAAGGTATTCCACATTTCGGCAAAAACGCTGGGAGCCACTTCCACGTCTCCTTCAAAAGCCAGACATTCTTCCAGATGAACAAGGGCTACTCTGACGATTTTTTCGTCAATGATTTCGGTAATCAGGACTAATGCCGGGTTATGGTAACGGTAATCTTCATCATAGCCAGAAAGTTCTTCGGCGGTTTTCCATATTTGGCCGGGTGATGGGACTACAATATGGGATACTGGGGACGATACAGTCTGGTCTTCAGAAAGCAAATCAACTTCGCCGTCGTAGAACTCCTGGCAATAAGGACATCTTTTTAAGTGTTCCTGAGAGACTTTTCCTGGAGGCGGGCAGAATCTCAACTGCCGCATGAATCTCAGAGACAATTTCAATTCAAGGGCGTTCTCAAGAAGAACCATTCTCAGCTCCAAACTTTATTTTATCGTTTTTTTTACCAGACTTCTCGGGTGCTAAAGTTGCCTTCACTTTTCTATACGGTCATCAAAAGGACTTTTTACAAACGTCAAAAAGATTTTCTATGAATTCGTCCAAAATTTCCTGATCCAGATCTGGTGGGGACAGGAGAGATTCGGCAATACAAAACTCCTTAATCTTTCTGAATGCTTTGTTTCTTATGTAAGCAACGGCTGACGCTCTCGAATAACCCATGGCTTTTGCCACCGTTTCAAGTGTTTGTTTTTCTATGTTTAGCCTTACAAGAACTTCTCTTTCCTTTTCATCCAGGTGTATAGCGCATGTTTCTGCAAGGCTTCTAATGTTAACACCCGTTAATCCGATTGTTAACTCTTTTTCTGTCAGGATATAGTTTGTGTGCCAGTCATCGTTTTTCAGAGTTTCTTTTAATGAATTTGAAACTTCTTCAAGAGCGATATTTGTCGGGATAACTATGAAAGTCTTTATGTAATCTTTAAGGTTCCTCAGAGGTATCCACACGGGTCGGGATACTTTTTTTGCAACCTCATACCAGAAATGTTTAGCAACAGTAATGATGGATTCTTTGTCGAAGATGTTTTCCTGAGATATGTCTTCAGGGAAACCAAAGCTGGAAAAATCACTTTGTTCCGGAATGTAAGTATTTTCAGGGCTATAAGGCAGGGAATTATTGCAACAGTAAAAAGTTTTACCCCTGAATCCTGCTGTTGATATTCCATCGTGAGAAGAAAGGACGCGCCTCAGTCTCAGGTAAAAATACGCTTCAGGAGATAACTCATGTGATCTCATCTTGTCTTGAAGGTGTAAGATAAACTTATTGACAATCCATAAGATGAGGCATCGTTCACCGTTTTCGAGCAATAAAAGGAGTTTTTTTGAGTCCCAGAGTTTTGCATGTGATTTTAAATAGAGCCAGAGTTCAGAAACGATTTCGTCGGTGGAATCAAGTTCATTTGAGAAAAGATAAACCAGGCTGGATGTTTGTATTTTTCGCATTATTTTGTGAGCGCATTTTCTTAGTATTTTTTGGGATTCTTCGGAATTTAACCAGTCTTCCCAATCCATTTGGATCCTCGACATTCTGGTGGTTAAGAGTTTTTCTTAATGCACTCTTCCGGCACTCGCCCTGTATATTTGAGTTCATCGATAACTTTTGCGTCTTCGGGTATATTAAAAGAGAGCTTTTCAAGAATGAAGGACGTCCTGGTGAGGGTTTTTCCCGTGTGTTCCAGGACACATCCTGCACGGATGTAGGGTGTTTTCGGCTTATATTTCGACGTGCATGGGCAGACTTTGTGGGCATAGGAAGGGTAAGCTTTGAGCACGAATATAGGATGCCATGATTTTTTATTTTTTATGGTGACGGGGAAGGTTCGGGTATATTTTCTGAGAAGCCAATCCTGGAAGCCGGCAAACATCATTCGATGTGTCCAGTGAGCAACTCCTAAATGTTTTATAGATTCACCCAGGATTTCTATGGGGGGTTCGGGTTTCCCCCAGATTTGATCGCTGTAAGACATAGCTACCCTCTCTTGCGAGGGGTTATTACACCTGACCTTGACCATGGTAAATTTTACTATACTGGAAGTATTTATGTCCTGTCAACCGAAGCTGAAAGGGTGTTCTAGAATTTCCCTTATGGGGTAGCGAAATATAGAAACGCAACTGCACGAGGGTGACCGAGTGTGGGGAGGAAGTGTGGAGCGAAACTGCGAACCGATGGACAAGAACCGGACCCCTCCCCAACCCTCCCCGTCAACGGGGAGGGAGTGCGGAGCAGGGCGAGTGGGCTAGAGTCTGCGAAGCTCTCGTGATCAATGCGAAGTAGCGTAAATTCGACTCAACTTCTCGAAAAACGGATGGCGAGGACACCGTGAGCTAATTTTGTGGTGAAACACCCTGATCTCACAAAGTCAAAATCGGACCTTCGAGCATCCCCTTTAAAATACCCGGTGGTTTTTCAGAATATCCTCAACCGAAGGTGGAGAAATGATAAGAATTTCAACAGAATACAGCAAAACTAAAAGCCAAACTGATACGAAAAGTAAAGCCTTATGCCCTTTTCTCTCAGCAGTTGCTGTATTTGAGGCGGGGTCTGATAGGTTACGGCAATAAGTATGCGATCTCCGGGGAAAAACCGCTCTATTCTTGCAAGTTTCTTAAGGAAGTCTTCAACATCCCTCTTTTTGAATTGAGTTTTACATTCGGCTATTATCCAAACCGGCTTGTCTCCTTTATAACCCTTACCGAGAATATTGACTTCTTCATATCGCCCGGGCGTAATTTCCACGAAATCTCTTTTAAGCCCTTCAGCATCAACTTCGATTCCCTCATCTCGCTTAAGCAATCGTGGTAGATGGACAAAAGCCCGGTCTTCGAGAATATACCCAATAGAGTGGGAAAGCTTGCCAACTTCCTCTCTGGTTTTCCTGTGTTCTCCAATAAGCTTCTTCAGTTCTTCTTCGGTTTTCTTCTGAGCTTCAGCAAGTTCGTTGAGCCTTTGTTCGGTTTTCTTCTGAGCTTCAGCCAGATCTCTAACTATTTCCTTAAGCTCGTTGAACTCTCTTCTGGTTACGGACTCCTCCCTTTGCCGTTCAATTTCCTCTATAAGGCTAATCAAAACGTCCCTGAGATCTGGCGGGACTCTTTCCAGCTTTCTGATAAATGCTCCACTGATCATCTTCAAACCTCACCTCAAGAAAATTTATAGCCAGATATCTGTGGTATTTCCACAAGATTTTCTGCAGGGACGGTCAGACTGGCTAACTGATCACTTTTCACTAAACTCGGCGTGATGGTCCGCACCGGGCTGTGCGAGAAATTGAATCAGCGGGTAGGTCAAACAAGAGACGGTGTGGACGCCGTCCCTCTCGAGACAGTGGCTCGCGGGTTTGCTCCGCGGTTCCTTTCCTTAAGGGGTCATCAAAAAAATCTCTTTTCGAAAAAAATTTATGCCTGAGGATTTGAAAAAATCGTTTCTGGTTCCGTAATACAGATAGGAGGCTGAGAGATCGTGTATGGGAAAGGATGTTTTGAAAACTTGTGGAAAGAACCTGAGTGTAAGGGTTATCAGGTATAACCACTAAAAGCTGGAGGTGTCCCATGGCAGAAGATTACAAAAAGCATTTCGAAGAAGGTGTTGGAAAAATATCGCAGGAAGATGTTTTCAGAGCCGCAAGCAGCGGAAGCGAACTTTTCAATGTAATACAAAAATCAAGTCTTCTGGCTAAGCAGATTAAGAAATTAAAGCTTTTGTGGAATATGTTGAAAGATTTTGTGGATGATAGATACAAAGATGTTCCGTGGTTTACAATAGCTTCTATAGCCTTTGTTTTGCTCTATGTCATTAACCCAGTAGATTTAATCCCCGATTTTATTCCACTTGCTGGGTTTGCCGATGACGTCAGTGTGTTGTTTATCGCCTGGAACCTGGTAGGGGAAGATCTCAGAAAATACTGCAAATGGAAGGCAACACAGGACAGAGAATTTAAAGAGATATATGACGAGTTATTTGCATAAAATCTTACCATTTAGACGTTATTTAACTGATGAAAAGCAATGGGAATGCAGGGAGATTCCTTTGGGTGAGCTGCTTTTACGTTAGAACATTTTTGGGAAACGGAAAGAGCATATACGAGTGAATTTATCCGGGAGGAAATCTATGATCAGTGATGGCTTAGCCTTTGAGAAAACTAGAAAATTGATGGAACTGGCACTTGAAGTAAAAAAGCTGGTAATGGGAGAGTTCCCTCCGGAAGTTAAAGCAATCTTTGATGAAAGGGGGAAAAAGCTACCAGGCGAGAATCCGGATATCCTCGAAAGATTAAAAGACCTGGAAAGTTACTGTGGGGGAGAAAAGAAGCCCCTTGTTGCAATGGCCGGCCAGATAAAATCAGGAAAGACGACATTGATGAATGCTTTGTTCTTCAGGGATGAGGTTCTGCCGACAAGTGTTTCGCCGGAGACAGCTCGTCTTACCATTATAAAGTGGGGGAACAAGCGAAAAGCCGAAGTTGAATTCTACTCTCCAGAAGAATGGGAGCAAATAGTTGAAAAATCCAGGTCTAGAACGGAAGACAGCAAATGGGCTCAAGAGATGGTGAATTTTGCCGAGCATGCTCTTGGAAGTGAAATTCACAGTGTGCTCGGAACCACCAGAGAAGTTGAATGGGACGAAATTGAAGACTTTGTTTCATCAAGAGGTAAGTACAGCTATGTGGTCAAACAGGCAACCCTGTATCTTGAACATGATATTTTGCGGTCTCTAGATATAGTGGACACCCCAGGGTTGGATGATCCCATAGAAGCCAGATCAAATACCACCAGGGAACTCCTCAAAAGAGCAGTTGCTATCCTTTACTGCACAGCCCCCAGTATACGTTTTATGGACAGCAAGGATATAAATTACCTTGCAGAATTTGTTGAAAAGGCTTCTCATAGCTCTGTTGTCACTGCTGTTACCCAGCTTGACCGGCTCAGGCCCGATGAAAGAACAAGGCTCAAAGAAATGCTTAGAAAGGCATCATCCAGAGTTTTAGAGGCGTCAAAAAACTTTGGTTATGGTGATAGCCTTTCTAAGGAAATGGCCAGGATTTTTGATCCCAACAGGATTATAGAGGTTTCAGCCGCTCTCTACCTTGTGGGCATGAGAGTAAAAAATGGACGTCTTATAAGGGAAAAAGATAAAAGCATCATAGAGCGAGCAAAGGCCAATAAGTGGGGAGATGATCCTGAAGAGTGGATCAAACAAAGTGGCATTGATTTGCTGGAAAGTAAGCTCGATGAGCTCATCGTTAAAAACATGTCGGAAATAATAACATTTGTTGCTTTGAATTTCCTGAAAACCACCTTTAAGAATCTCCATAAGGAAGCTCAGGACCACATAGCAGAGATTGACGAAGAACTTGATAATGCCAGAAAAGGATTAGAAGTTTTGGAGAAGGAACTTAACGAGAAGAGAGACTATCTCAGAAAGATGGAACTGGAAGGAAGAGAGTTCCGTGTTAGTATTAAAGAAGAACTTTTAAAACACAAGCTGAAATTGGAGAAACGCGCAACACTCAATTGTGGAAAGATAAATGTCAGATCAGAAGATATAAGTTCAGAAGAAGCAATGAAGAGAAGATTTTCCTTTGAAATAAGGGACAGGATCAGTAATTCACTGGAGAAAGCAAAAAAATCTGTTCAAGAGGGATTTAATAAATTGAGGGAAGACCTCAATGAAGTGGTACTGGACCACTTCATTAAAAAAAGCGAAAGCACCGAAACTACTGTTAAACTAAGGGAGTCCATTGTTTCCAGCATTGAGAGAACCATTAATTATTTCATGGAAAAAGAGGTGGCAAAATTCAATGTAAAGCTGAATATAGATACCGGATTTTTAGGTTGGCGGAGATGGTTTGATAAGGATGAGCTAGTACAAAACGTTTATGTCGAGGTGAACGAAGTGCTGTCCCAACAAGCCGGTTCGGTTAAGCAAATTCTTATAGATAAGATAACGAAATCTCTAGATGGACTAGAAAACGCTATCATGGGAACCTTCAGAGAGGAAATTGAAGAGAGACTGCGCAGATTAAATAACGAAATCACCTTGGTGGAAAAAAGAAAGGAGGAAGGGAAAAAAGAAATTGATGACATCATAGATAAAAAAGAAAAAATGAGAAAATCTCTTGAATCACTTAAAGAAGAAATCAGCAGAAGGCTTTCTCGGTTAGGTGAGATAGAGAACATCATAAAAAACTAAGGAGGGTGTAACGATGGAAAATCAAGGAGTTGATCTCAGTTTTTTAGTTTACTTGCTTTTTATAGGTGCCTTTGGATTGTTGGTTTGGATGTGGTTTAAGAAATCAGAACCTTAAAAAAAGGAGGAGAGTGAAGGATTTTACCAGCCCACACAACGCCAACCAGCTTACAAAAAACAGTGGCCCTATGAAGGGTTTATCGTAGGAGAGCTTATAGGAGCAGGATGTCCCGACTCCGTTGTCAGAGAAATTATGCAATCTCCTGATCCCCTTGAGGAAGCTGAAAAGTGGCTCAGGAACAAGGGAAGGGAAAGTTTTCGATTGGATATGCAAGCAGTTTTAGGGATTTTGGAAGAAGAAGCCACAGCAAAAGTTGAGAAAAGCAGGGATTTTGCCATAAAAAAGCTCAATCAATACATACAGGAAAACAAAAATCGAATGCCCAGTGACCCTCAGGCTCTAAAGCAAAAAATCAAAACCACCAATCCATCAAACACCGACGATATTCAAGCGTTTTCCACATGGGCAAAGACTTATGGAAAAAACCAGGTGGCAGAAAAGGTTGTCAGTCTTCTCCAGGAAGGTAAGCCCTTTGAAGAGGTTCTGGAATTTGTAAAAAGGGGAGTGGACTAAAAATGGAAAAGCAAAAACAGCTTGTAGCCAGGATTGAGGAGATATGCAGAGACATCGCTGTAAATGACAGCAATGTGAAGTCTCTTGTTTCCGATCTTGAAATGGCAATGTCTGAGCCATTGAGTATAGCTCTGGTGGGTCCCTTTTCGTCTGGAAAAACATCGGTTATTAACGCCCTACTGGAAAGAGATCTGCTACCAACAGGTCTGAATGAAACCACACAGACTATTGTCAGATTGACAACGACCCAAGATGGCGAAGAGTTTATAAGTGTTTCCGGGGCAAGGCATCCCCTGGAGAAAATAAAAGATATAGATTTTGCCGAAAAGCAAATTGTCGAGGTAAAAATCATCACCAATCTTTTTCCGCCAGGAACAGTTTTCATAGACACGCCCGGTATAAAATCTGTTTTTTTCGGCAAGGGAAATGCTGGCATCAGAGGTTTTAGCAAATGCTGATTTTGTATTTTACACAGTTCCAGCCAGCCAGGGATTGGCCAGAAGTGATCTGTCTTTCATAGCTGATAGGCCTTCTTTTGCCGCGAGGATTGTAGTTCTGATGACCAAAACGGACTTGCTGGACAGCGAAGAAGAGATAAGACAACAGGTTGAACATGTTCGCAAGATAGCTCAAGAAGTTAGTATCAGCAGAGTGGTGGCGGTAAACACCACAACACCTGAAGAGATAGATAAACTTAGAAAGTTTATACTGGAAGAAGTTTTGAGTGCATCGCTTGAATTGAAATCGATATCAATAACCAAAAAAGCTTTGAATATGCTTCCTGTGCTCTTAAGCCTGATTGATAGATCCCTGGAAGCTGGTTCATTGAATATGGACGAGATCCAGCAGGAAATCGAGAAAGCTCAACAACAAAGGAAAAGGATTCAGGAAGAAATCAAAAGAAAAATCGCTGAATTGAAGAGGAAAGTGGATTTGATAATAAGAAACGAAGTTATAGATGTTCGGAAGGCTCTGGTAGATGCCGCATTAAACACGGTTGGTCGGGTCGTCGCTGAGAGGAACTATGCGGCTTTCAATATTGTTGCTATTGAAATTCTGGAAAAGGCAGCGATGAAAATCGAAGGGGCAGTAGAAGAGGAATTAAACATATTTGTTAGCCAGGGCATCAACCTAGAAGATATTGAAGTTACTGGGGATTCTAGGGCAAGTTACTCAAGGATTTTTTTGAATGCACTTCCTGTTTTTCTAATGGGGATTCCTCCTGTTTTCCGACTCTTGAAGGGCGTTTTAGAAGTGGTGGGTGGTTTGTTGATGGTATTGAGACTTCATAAGATTCTGGATCCGCTTAGCGAGGAGCGCATCCGAAACGAGCTGGTCAAAAAGGCAAATGAAATGGCAGATGATTTTCGAGAGAGGCTTTATGAATACGCCGAAAATGAGTTGTACCCAAAGCTGGAGGAGGTTGCAGAAAATTATTCTTCCGAACAGCTAAAAAATATTGAGCAGGCGATGAAAAATGCTCTGGAAAAAGCGGAGGAGAAAAAAGAGGATTTTGAGAACTGGAAGGCAAGATTGAATAAGCACAGGGAATGGATAGTGGAAGAGATGGCACGATTAAGGGACAGCATGTGAGTTTTCTCAGATGAAGGGCTTTGTATCCATGTTAGACCCATCCGGGCAAAATGTAAGATTTAAAAATATTTTCGAAACAAATCCTTTTGCCTTCTATAGAAAGCATCCATTGCTGGTTTATTTTAAGAATGACATTCCCAAAAGTAAGAATGAAAAAAATGAATTGGAAAAAAAATTAGACAAGGAATGGAAAGATTTTGAACTCATTTACAACAGGGTCAAAGGGCTTTTAAATACTAGTCCCAGAGTAGCATTCTGGGGAGCTTTCTCTGCTGGTAAATCTTCCTTGATTAATGCCATTATGAAGAAGAGCGTTCTTCCAGAAGATCTCGACGAGTGTACAGCAATTCCAACGGTGCTCAGAAAGGGAAATAAAGAAAGAGTTTTTTGGGAAAAGAGAAACGAGGATGGAAGTGTATATTCGTATGAACCCAAAGACGGGCTGACGGATTTCAGAAATATCCGGAAAGGTGAGACCGACAACCTCCTTGTAAAAGCGTATTTGAACGAATTTGACTGGATCGTTCTAGAAGCCCCAGATATCCCGGAACACTTTAAGGAGATCGAGTTTCTGGACACTCCAGGCTTTCATGGGATAGATGATAAAGAAGGCAGGATAAATGAAAAAATCAGGATCTCACGCTTACTTCTCATGCAATTGTTCTTGTAGTTGATGTTCAACAGCAGATAAAAAAGTCTATACTCGAACTCGTAAGGGGAATAAGAAAGGAAACCCAGGTTCCTTTGATAATCGCAGCAAACAAGATTGATCTTCTGGACACGGAAGAAGAAAAACATGTGGCTCTGGATAAGATCAAAGAGATTCTCTCTCAGGAGAACATCCACAGTGTGGTAGTACCCACTTCCGCTGTCTATAGAGAATTGAACAATTTGGAAACGGAGATACTCAAAGCTGTTTCAGAATCGCGTGCAAATTGGGATAAAATTATAAAATCTGAGGTGAAAAAACTTCAACGCGGAATATCCAGTATAGCAACGGAACTTTACAGGAGGATGGTTGAGATTATCAGGACTGCCGTAACAACTGATGAAAACATAGGTGAGCCCAGCTTTTTTGCGGACGAGATGCTTAGAAGCTTTATCATGGATTTGATGAAGGAAATAAAAAATGTAAGAGAAGTAATACTTCGGAGAGCGGATGAAACTCTGCGCCGACTGAGCAACAAGCTTGAACGGGAAGGCATTGTAGAAAAAGGCAACATAATAAACGACATAAAACGACACATGACAAATCTTGCGGACTTGCTTTCGGAAAACACCCCGTCCCAAGAGCTTTTTGAAAAGGCCAGGAGTGTCATTGATGCATCTATAAGATTTGCTGCGGGATCCTGGGTATCGAACCTGCCCCTTGTAGCTGTATGCCAGGGCTACTTCGAGGAATTCCTTGAATATCAATATGCCGATGGAAAAAGAAAGTTCTGGTGGTCGTTGGGAGATGTATTGTCCTGTAAAGGTACGGTGAAGCTTCCACCGTGTGAGCTGGTGGATGAGGAATGCAGGGCAGTAGTTGATAAACTCACCATAGAGGGTTCCGGCGAGGAAAGCAAATTGTTTTTTAGGGACCTGATACTTTCCCCTAAGAACAGGAATTCAGTACTAGAGGTTAAAAATACAGAGTTTACAGGGAATAGGCTGGTGATAGAACCTGGCTTCACCAAAGTTAGATTCACAAACTGCAGTTTTGTTGGGGTAGACATTGCAACCAGTTCGAATTTGGAGTTAATAGGGTGTAATATACTGGGGAGCTTAAAAGTTGAAAATTCAGGGGCTTCTCTGAATGGTGTTAATCTCAAGAGCTACATGGATGATGCTTATCTTCTAGTAACACTAAATTCTACTGTCGAGGTTGTGAACAACTCCAGAATAAGCAACGGCTCAGTTGGCATCTGGGCTGACAATTCCAGAGTTGCTGTCAGGAACTCTGCCGTGGAGGATAACAGAGGCAGTGGCTTGGTAGCAAAGGATCAATCCAATATAACTCTGGATGGAGTTGCTATTGCAAATAACGGACAAGGAGGAGACTACCCGCAGGTCTCGATAGAAAACTCCACCGCTGAAATTGCCAATAATTCGAGAATAATCAACAGCAATGCGACCGGCATTGTATGTCAAAAATCTAAAGTTACCGTTAGAAGTTCTTTTATCGCAGGCAATAGGTGCTATGGCTTGGATATAAAAGATCAATCCAATGTGACTCTTGAAGCAGTCACCATCGGGAGTAATGGACAAGATTACTATCCCCAAGTTCAGGTAGTAAACTCTTCTATTAGGATTATGAGTAATTCAAGAATAGTCAACGGCAATGGAACAGGTATCAGGAGTTTTAAATCTACCGTTGTTATCAGGAATTCGTCTATAGAAGAAAATAAATACAATGGCTTAGATATACGGGATCAATCTGACATGGAGTTAAGCGAGGTTATTGTTGCGAGCAATGGACATGCAGGGGATTATGCGCAGATTCGGATAGAAAATTCTACTGTTGAGATTGTGAATAATTCGAAGATAATAAATGGCAATGGAACAGGTATTTGGTTTGAGAAATCCAAAGTTGATATTAGATATTCCTCTATAGAAGGAAATAAACGCAATGGCTTGGTTGCACTTGAACAGTCCGAAGCAACCATAGATGCAGTTACCGTTTCAAATAACGGACAAGCAGGAGACTATCCGCAGATTTTGGTAGGAGATTCAGCTACTGCGATTATTCGTAACTCCGTGGTGTACAATGGAAAAGTAGCAGGAATATATTTGGAAGACGAGGTCAAAGAAGTGCACATGCATAATGTCATAACATTTGGAAACAAGTGCGGTGTTAATTACCACGGAGGTTCAAAAGTCAGTTGTCAAAATTGTCAGTTTCCCGATGGAGTTGAAAACAGAGCATCTGGAGTTGAAAACAGAGCATCATGGTGCTTTATAACCACGGCAACCATTGAGACACTCGGAAAAGGTGACAACTGCTATGAACTTGAGCTTTTCAGAGCTTTCAGGGATACATGGTTGATCAAAGAGCCGGACGGAAAGCAGCTCATTGAAGAATACTACAGGATCGCTCCCGTTATAGTCTCAAACATAAATAGAAGAGAAGACAGACAGAGCATTTACGCAGACATATGGAATAGATACCTGACCAGATGCCTTGTTGCAATACAGCGCGGAGAATATGAAAAAACCAAAGCCATATACATTGCAATGGTGGAAGAACTGAAGAAAAAGTATGTTATGCAGAATTAGATGCAATTTTAATTGAACCATCGCGGTAAAATCTCCGAAGGGGACGCAATGGCAACAACGGATCTGGTTAGAAAGCAAGATTGGATCAGCTCCAGCCCTTTAATTTGTCTCAACCTGGCTCCTGGTGGTGCGAAGGGAGCCTACCAGGCTGGAGCTCTGCTTCGCCTTGCCGAGAAAGGAATAAGGTTTGATCGAGTGCTGGGATCCAGCATCGGCGCTCTGAACGGCGCCTTTTACGTTCAGGGAACGGGTTCACCCGAAGAGATGACCCATCTTTGCAAGGTCTGGCTCTCCCTTCCCGAAACCTTTTCCATCACGATGATTCTTTCGATCATATCGAAAATGTCCGAAATGATGCAACGTGCTAAGACCTTTGAAAGCGCCTTTGCATCTCTCTTCGAGGATGTGCTGTCCGGAAGAGATGGTTTTCTCGGTGATATGCCTCTTGTGAGCATCGTTGATTCAGTAATTGACTATAAGGCTGTCTGCAGATCTCCAAAGGAGCTCATAATAGCGACCATGGAGGGATTTGGATTTCTCTTCGATGTGCTGATGGCTCCCGCAAGAGAACCGGTATATCTTTCATCTTTCCATCTGGATGGAAACAGCCTGAGGCGAGCTCTGTTGGCATCTGCATCCATACCCGTTCTCTTCAGAGCTCAAAGTCTCTGGGGTGCAAAGCTGGTTGATGCAGGATGGGCAAGGCTTTCACTGGAACCGCTTCTGGTGGGCAGCAGAAGACCATCTGCTATAGTGTCCATAGACTTTCCCACAAGCAACTTCTGCAACTGCTACGAACGCTGCAGAGCTCAGGGTATCAGAGTAATAAGAATTTCCCCGTCCAGAAATATTGATACATCTTTTTCATCGGTTCTTAATTTCTCCCGCCAGTTTATTCTCGATCTTATGGAACTGGGATATGAAGATGCAGGAAAGGCAGTGGATGAAGCTTTTATTCTCGAGCATCAGAAAGGCTATCCAGAATTTTACTGATATGAGTTCGAGCAGTGCACCTGGTGGAAGTTGAGTATTTTCTTAATTATACCAGTTTCGCAATTCGTTAGCGCTTCTTTGGGTCATCGTTAATGAAAAACTTACAATTTTCTTGCCTTTTACTTTTTAGAAAATCATTGAGAGGTTTTAAAGCGTTGGGAATGGAGGTTTTCAATATTTGTGCCAAGCGTTCTATGATAAAAGGCATGTCTTCTTGAGCCCATAACTCAAGCCCAAAATGTTTTGATAATTCTTTCTTAAAGTGAACTGAATGTTCTATACCGGGACGCACCAGGACTCCTGTGGCGCTGATTCCACCAAGACGGCGAACCGCATCAGAGACTTTAGCTAGCTGGTCAATGAAAGCACTTCCGCCCTTGGAAAGTTTGAGATCAAAGATGACAATTCTACCCGCCGAGTTTACTACAAGATCCAGTTCTTCCGAATGACTTCCGTCGTCTCCGATCCATCTGGCATTTAAAACAGCTTGATTGGGATGACTCATGAAATGATTTACCATGGCACCAAAGAATCTCTCAAAGATGTGGCCTTTTGGAATTTGCTTGGAAGCGTTTGTTAACTCGGGGAATAATTTAGCCAGATGCTCCCACTTCCAAAAAAGCTTAAAACCTAAAGATACCAGATCCTTGAGGCGTTTAGCATTTATATCAGGAAGTTTATCTCCTCTCCATTGCTTACCCGGAACTTTATCAAATTGGGTTTCGACAAGATCCAAAACTGGAAGATCATCCGTAGAAACATGAATATCCATTTTTTCCAGGTTAATGGCTCCACCGATTTCATCGGGTGGCAACAAACGATACCAGACGCCGCTGATTTCTCTATAGAAAGCCTCCACGTTGTTTAGCGAAACCAGGGGCAACAAACCTGCAAATATCGTTTTAAGACCACCTGTTGCATTGATGGTAAAACGTGCATCGGAAGGAGCATTGGTTATAATGGAGTTAACCGTTTCCTTAACGGTTTTTGGCGTGGAGTCTTTTAGAAGGATCAGAGATATATCTGTATTACTGAAGAGAGTTTTCCTGGTGAAATCCTTTAGTCTTTCGGCTGGACCTGCAGATTCCGTAGTGTTTTCTGTATGAAGAATTATTATATGGTCAGGGATATCACCTCGTTCCTTTAAAAGCACAAGTCCTGTGATGTTTGGCCATAGTTGGCGACTGGCTACCAGAATATGATGGTGACTCGACATGATAACCTCCGGGAAAGTTTTAAAATTCGGCTGACCGGTTTATAACCCCATAAGTAGTATGTTTTTACCATATCAAATAGTAACGTTGCAATTTATTGGACAGAGGGTGTTTTAAAAAGCGTAGGGGCGACTGATACATAATGCACAGCCGCCGAATTTATGCCACTTTGCCTTGGTAACAAGAGATTTGCGGATTCTTGCCCTGCTCCTCACCCCCTCCCTGTTAACGGGGAGTCGGGGAGAGGTCTCCCTCCCTGTTGACGGGGAGGGTCGGGGTGGGGTCTGGTTCCTGTGTGCATTGGCTCGCAGTTTCGTTCCACGCTTCCTCCCCACACTCGGTCACCCTCGTGCAGTTGCGCTTCCCTTCGCTCGCTGTGATCAACTCACGAGAGGACTCTCACCTCCAGGAACACGTCCATGCTGGGCGCACCGATTGTAGGGGCACGGCATGCCGTGCCCCTACAATGTATTACGGAGTTTTTAGAACACTCTCATTTATTGGACAGCCCTGTTAATAATGTAACCTGAGCACCCGAATACGGGCGCCTTAATGCTAAGCTAGAGGCATGGGATTACATTCGGAAACTGCTGTAACTGCTGTTTGTATTTTATAGCGTCGAAACTTTCTTTATATGAAGGAACACACAGTACTGGAAACTTCATCGTAAGTGGCCTTGTCTATGGGAACATTCCCGTGAGCCAGGATAGAAAAATTCCTTTTGGTGAGAGCGTTTTTCAATCGCTTTTCCCATTTGCGGTAAACTTCTCCCATTGGTTCGTTATCCATGGCTGTCAGGATTGCATAAGCCCAGCTCTGCCCTATTCTGACCTTACCGTCATCATCAGGGATGAGCTTTGTTCTGACACTTTCCGGGACTTTGCTGAGATCCACGTTTGATGTATCAATTTGGTATTGTTTTTTGAGTCTTATCTGGGCAAGGAGCTCAACCGCTCGATAGAGACGTGCCACCGCATCGTCAAACCGCATTTGAACCGCTCTTCTTTCGGCGTTCAAAAGAAGATCTTCTACCTCCTCGTATCCGCCCTGTTCCTGATCTTGAGCTTTTATGAGCTTTCTTAAAAACGCAAGCCACCTGCCCGTAAATTCACCGTAGTGTTCCAAAAAGCTTAGAGCTTCCCGATGATCAAAAAGATCCCATGCATTGAAGCCTTTACAAAGGTTGTTTGCTTTAATGAGTTCTCTTCGTATTTCTCCGGGCATGTATCGTGAATCGGTAAGCAATCTCTCGAGAACTTCTACAGCTTCCCCGTAATGGTAGCCCCGAAGAAGTTCGCTTACTATTTGAAGATGCTGTCTGATTCTTACCTGAGCGACGCTTACCGGAACCGGAACATCTCCCGATCGAACCTTTATCAGATCAACCCTTGGTCCCACATTGCACTGAAGATCCCAGTCTGTAAGGAGCGAAAAAGCTACCAGGGCGGCGCTCATGGTCTTGGTACCGCCCGTGTAGTTGGCTATCACACTGAGACTTTCATCGGCAAACCGTTTTTCTATGTCTGACTTCACTTCGAGCAGCTTTTCGTAGCACATCTGAAAATCGTCGGGATCTTCTATTTCGATTATTTCATATTTTTCAGCCTGTAATCCCGCCTGGTCAACTATTGATGGCATGGTCTTTACAGTTCCATCCTTTTCCCTTTCCTGACAGGGTTTGTCCTTACCGTCCACAACTTTTCTGCTCCCTTTTGATCCCGAGGAGCAGACAAAATAAACAAAGTCAGGACTGGTTTTCGAAATAGCGTTAACAATGGGTTCACAGGATCCGCCTACGGTCAAAATAAGGATTTTCTTCGGCATATTTAATCCCTCTCTTTTGCAGGTTCCCTCACTGGATCATTGCCCAGAATCCTCGTTATTACATTACAGATTCTGGCAGCGGCTTTTCAAATAGATTCACGGAAAAAATTCAAAAAATTTTGAAGTCAATTTTTGAAAAAATGGCATTCAGTCCCGTAAAGCAAAAATGAGAGAAAGATAACCTGTGTCTACGAGGAACGACATGAGCGACAGAAGCATTCTTTTAAGACGGCGTTTCAGGACAGAAAAAATCGAAATTCAGGCAACCATTATAACCCCTATGTTCCTTGGGGATGCCAAACAGGCACCTTCCTTAAGACCTGAACCTTTTAAGGCTCTCCTTCGCTACTGGTGGCGCCTTGCCGCATCAGTAAAATACCCATCACACGGAGAGCTTCTCGAAGCGGAAAATAAAATTTTTGGTGGGTCCGGTGGCGAAAAGGATGAGTGGGGGAAAAGTCTCGTTGTCGTTACAATTAATGGTTTTCCAAGGATAGGCAAAGGTCTGGAACTGGAACTGAAACAGGTGGGATTTGTAAAACATCCTGAGGTTGAACGTAGCGGAGGAATGGTGAATCCCTTGCTCTATCTGGGATATGGATGCATTCGTTACAAGAAAGAAAAAGGTGGCGTATTTTGCAACAGAAAGTATTTCAAACCTGGTGGTTCCTTTACTATTTTCCTTTCAGTTTCTTCTGAAATCCTTGATGATAAGGATCAGGCAGAATTATTCAAAACAGCTCTTTACTACTTTAGAGCCTTCGCAGCGGCAGGATCCAGATCCAGAAACGGCTGGGGAAGTCTCCAAATAGCAGTTAATAGCCTGGAAATTTCACAACCCCAGGATCCTATTCCATTCACTGAAAAACTTTTTGAAAAGGATTACCCTCATGCTCCTCTAGATGGAAAAGGTTTTGCTATATGGAGGACGAAAAATCCTTTTGATTCCTGGCAGGATGTCATGAAGGAACTCGCTCAGATTTACATAAATGTTCGGACATCTCTTTCTCTACAACCAAAAGGCAATCTCGCCGAAAGACATCTTCTTGGGATTCCCGTAACAAATCATCATCCTGTGGCTCATCTCAGGGAAGGAGATCGTCATGCGTCGCCTCTTCGTCTCCTGGTGAGAAAGCAAGGGGAAAAATATTATGGTTTTATAGTTCACATTCCTTTCGGTATGGGATTGAAGATAAACAAAAATCCTGAGACCAAAGAGCTTTATTTCAGCCCAGCGCATCAATTAGATGTCTGGAAAAAAGTTTACGAAAAACTGGATTCAGAAAACTCAGTAAAGAGGGTTAATATCAATGAACTTGCGAAGTGACGAAAATTACTGGCAGAAAAAACTTGCCGCCTTTCTTCACGATCCGCCTGATAAAGTTCTTGGACTTCGGGATCATATAGGGCGATCCAGGGAATTAATTGGCGAACTCTACCTCACGACGGCGGAAGAGCATCTTATAAAGAAGGCTGACATGATCGCCGCAGGTCTGGATCGCGCCTTTTTGCCCGGAAAGGACGAAGGTGGTCTGGTGGATTTTATAAAAAGCCCGGTCATCACTCATCCCACTTCGAAAGCTCATCTTACTATGAAAAACTCTTTCGCTGATACATCGAAAGACTTGATAACCTTGCTGGAAGACGATGAAAACCAGCTTCCCAGAACTCAACCCTTGCGATCTGCTGCTCTCTTTCATTACTTCCGCCATATCCTGCCCTATCGTCTTGCATCGTCTAAAGCAGGAAACTTGAGCTGGGAGTGGATCCGGCTTCCTGCAGACAGTCGCATACCCGATCATACAATCTGGCAACACTGTGCCCTTACTTCGGCACTCTACTCCTGCTACGAGTTGTCTCCAGAAAGAAAAGCCGCCGTTATGGTTTTCAGCATTGTTCCTGTGCAGGACTTTATTGCCCGATCCCGGAAACTTCGAGATCACTGGACAGCTTCCCTTATTCTCTCCTGGCTTTCTTCAGAAGCAATGAAAGCGGTTATACTCCGCTATGGTTCCGATCACATTATCTACCCCTGGCCTGTGGGGCAACCCCTGGTTGAGCTTTTCCTGGACATCCTGTTCAGTTTTCCCAGGGACTGGAAGCCGAGATATTCCCTGGAAATCCGGGCGGCAACCCTTCCGAATAAGATTGTCTTTCTTGTGCCCGCCGGAGAAGAAAAAGAAGCGGCGGAGTTCGTCCAGAAAAGTGTATCTGGTGAATGGAAGAAGGTCGCTGAGGAAACTAAAGATCTAGTCGTTAAAAAATGCTTCCGGAACCTCCAGGGTAAGGTCTGCCTTGAAGCTTTCGAAAGAATCTTTGATCGTCAGGTGGATAGTTTCTGGGAATATCACTGGGCGGCAGGGCCTCTTCTAACTGAACAAGAAGCTTCAGACTGGAAAGATTTCTTACCTGGAGAAGTTTTTGATGTGGTTTCTGAATACCTGGGGAAAGCCAGAGCGCATAAACTTCCTTTCTCTCTGGACGAAAATCAGGATACTCATCAAAGTGCTTATTATAGCGAAAGCTTTTTCTACAGCCTTTCTCACGACCTGGCTCAACGAAGCCTTGCGGCCACGAAACTTATGCCGGAAAACTTAAGAGCCGAAGAACCAGGTATAAAATGCCATCTCCACACGGATCTTGAAGCCCTGCGCTTTTCCTGCCTTGAGTGCAGTATCGCGGGAAGGGACTGTGTCTTAAATCCCGGTAGAAAACCTGATCCCAACCCAAGACCAAGCCTGGATCCCTGCTGGATAGAAATTCGTAAAAGGTTTTCCGAAAAAGAAATTAAACAAACGGAAAGGCTTTCGGCTATTGGACTTATAAAAAGGCTCCTTTATAGAGCTGTTCCAGAAAACCATCCTCTTAAAGAATTTTTCAAGGATGCCGCGGGGTTTCCGTCCACAACGGAGGTTTCTCTATCGGACTGGCTCAGGAGAAACGACAAAAGAATTAGAGATGCGGGTTTAAAGCCCAGAGAAGTGGCAGAAATCGTTCATCGACAGGACAGCGCTGAAAGTGAGAAAAATGAAATTGAAACCGTTGACGATGTAAAAACAAAGCGGGTCCTGGAAATAATTCAGAAGGCTTCAGAAGACGATCCTGTTCACAATGTTGATCGCTACTACGCCCTTCTTGTGATGGATGGCGACAACATGGGAAAACTTCTTGCAGGAGGATTTTCTTCGGAGTGGCGTGATGTTTTTCATCCGGAAATTGTAAAGCGGCTTGAAGCCAAAAGGATTTCCAAAATATATCAGTCCTTCTGGCATGAAATCGTAAGGAAAGAGGAAAATAAAACCTTAATGGACGAAAATAGAATGCTGTCGCCTTCTGTTCATGGTGCTATATCCCAGGCCCTTTCTGAATACGCTCTAAACACGGTTCCTCGAATTGTTAAGAAACACTCGGGATGGCTCATCTATGCTGGAGGTGACGACGTATGCGCCGTTTTTCCTGTGTCAACGGCTGTTAGAGCGGCAAGGGAGCTTGCTGAAGCCTACAACTGGGCTTTCGTAAGGCTCAACAACGGCACTGTTGCCCCGATAGTCAGTGATGACGAAATTTCCGAAAAAGATCGTCTTCTTGTTCACCTTGGAGAAGGCAAGGACATTTCCATTTCTGCTGGGCTTTTCATGGCCCATCACAAGTGGCCTCTTCGAGCTGCCATCAGCCGGGCTCATGAGCTGCTTGAAGATGCAAAACATAAGGGTCGAGCGGCAATGAGTCTTTCCTTGCAGAAGAGAGCGGGTGGTGAGCGTCTTTTTACGGCAGGTTTTAAGGATACCTTCTGGGAGGAAGTGAAAGTCTGGGATTCTTTTGAAAAGCTCGTGGAAGCAATCGCAAGAAAGGAAATCAGTTCTTCTGTGATTTACGACCTTGCCGAACTGGAACCTGCTCTTCTCAACCTGGAGGTAGATAAAAAGAGCTTTCTAGGGCTTATCGCCTCTCGCCTTGAAAAGAGCAAGGTAAAACCTATGGCAGTGGCTCTTAACGAACTGGCTTTACACATAGCCGTTCTTCTTCTGGGTGGAAGATCTGACGATGAGAACAAAGAATCCATATCAACGGAAGTAATCGAAATAGCCCATTTCGTTGCGGAAGCCGTAAGAAGAAACAAAGCTTTTGTCTAAAGGATGGAGATGGGGCATGTCGCAGGAACAGAACTTTTTTGTAGAACAATGGCTTGAACTAAGACCGCTGGATACCCTCTTCTTTAGGGGTGGGGATCCGATGGAGGCGGGTGAAACTCATGAGACGGGAAGACCACTTTTTCCGCCCATGCCTTACACTGTAGTCGGAGCCCTGAGAACGGCCATACTGGCTCAGAGAAACCTCTCGCCTGATCTTGTAAAAAAACTTCGAGACGATGAAGACCTCGATGCCGAAAATCTTCCTTTCTGGGGAACTCCTCAGAAAAGCGGTTTCCGGATTGCGGGTCCCCTTTTCATGGTTGGAAGAACTCTACTCTTTCCGGCTCCCGCAAACTGGTTTCGCGAGAATAATAAGGGCAGGGACATTCTGGAAATCTTTCAGGCGCTCCCGCAGGATAATGTGCCCCGGGTGTTCACCGATAGAGCCTGCATGGTCTGGATAAAGAATCCGCCTCGAGATGCAGAGCCCGTAACGGGAAGTTACTGGGTAACTGCAAAGGCTCTTGAATTATCGGCAGAACAGGAAAATTTCCAGCTTCCGGTGAAAAGCCGCATTGAAAATATTAGGCACGATAAAGCCATGGCTATTCCGAGAAATGCACTTTTTGTGCTGGAAAATCGAGTTGGTATTGCCAGGGATTACAGCTTGAGAACAACAAGGCGAGGACATCTTTATGCCACAAAACATGTGCGCTTAAAGGAAGGTGTTTTTCTCGCAGTGGGGATAGACAAACCACTCGTTCCGTCCCATCTGGATCCGTTGGGAGTGTTTCAATTTGGCGGTGAAGGAAGGATGACCCGTTACCGTATTCTTGGAGGGGATATAGAACCCCCGAAGCCAAAGGCAAACAGACTCCTTCTTCTTTCTCCATTGCCCTGGCGGCTGGCTCAAAATGAAAAACTTACGCAGGGAGCCTATGCTTCCGGAAAGCTCATCCGAACTGGCGGCTGGGACATGAGAAAGGGGTTTCACAAACCCGTTGAGACTTTTTTCCCGGCAGGAACGGTATTCTTTGGTAAAAGCAATCCCGGATTGTGTGAACTGATATCTTTTTAATTAGGAGGTTTTTATGTTGTGGGGTGGAGAAAAAAGGTTGTGCATTCTTTATCCGTTGACACCTCTTTGTGCCGGATCAGGGCAGGCTCTTGGGGCCGTGGATCTTCCCATTCAAAGAGAACGTCACACAGCCTGGCCCATGATTCAGGCTTCCGGTATTAAGGGATCTATGAGAGACTGGTGTGAAAACGCCTGGAATGACAAAGGGACGGCCGAAAGTATCTTTGGCAAATCGGGAGAGACTGGATCCAATTGGGCCGGTGCCATTACCGTTACTGATGCCAGAATTCTATTCTTTCCTGTGAGATCCAATGTATCACCCTTTGTGCATGTAACATGCCCTGCCGTTTTGAGGCGGCTTTCGGAAGATCTGGAACTTCTTGGATATAACCCCCTGCCAGGAGTGCCCCAGCTGTCTAATTCCGATGAATCTCTGGCTTTAATTGAAAGTATGCCTGCCCAGGTTATACTTGAAGATATCGTAACTAATGTAAAAAACAATACCAGGCTGGATAGTCTTAAAAATTTTGTCAAAAACTATGTCCCTTCAGTTAAAAAAGCCCTTATCGTTTCTGATGATATTTTTGGCTATCTGGTCCGAACAGCCACGGAGGTTCAGGCTCACATTGCTATTGACGATGCTAGCGGAACCACAAAGGATGGCTCCCTTAGATACCAGGAATATCTTCCTTCCGACTCGGTTCTATACTTTCTTGCTTTTTTTTCGGATGTCAGAGCTTCAGGAGTCAATATTAAAGCTAAAGATGTAGCTTCCAAAGTAACCATGGACGGCGTTTGCTCTCACATTCAAATCGGCGGAGATTTTACTCTTGGTAAGGGCATCTGCAAGGTTCAATGGGTAAATGGAGGTAGCAAGCAATGAAAAGTCTGTCCCAAGAAAGATCGGCTTTTGCTTATGAAAAAGCAAAGTCCGCCTTTAAGAAAATTGGTTCAATGAAAGAATTTTCCAGCTTTGTAGCAGGCCTTCCTGCCATGATTCTTCAAAACGGCCTTGGGCATACCTTGTGCTTTCTTCTGGCAAAGGCGGCTAATCAAGGTGACAACAAGTATAAAAAGGACGACAAGCACTGGCTTGCTTTTGAAGCTCTTGCGGAGTGGCTCAAGGAACGAGGAATGCTTTCCTTCGACATAAATAAGCCGGCTGATTTAATTGAGGAAATAACAAAGAAAGGAGTTCTGGAAGTCATAGCGATCCAGGAGGAAGCTTTAAGGTTTCTTGAATGGTTCAAGGTGGTGAGCAAGGTTTTCGTGGAGGATAAGTAGAATGCGTGATTCTAAAGGTAAAAAAGAAAAGCCGAAAGAACTGGATTTTCGTCCCCTTCCTTCAGTTGTAAATGAGGTTGTGGAAAAATCTCTAAGTAATGAAAATCCCTTTAACTTCGGTCTCTATTTCAACAAATGGCTAAAGGCGGTAAAATCCACCGCCACGGGGCACATCAAGTATCAGTTTCAAACAAAACCTGAAACGGTTTTATCTTCTGGGGGCGGCCATCATCAGGCTGATGAATCAGTGGGATATTACAGGAAAATAAAGCCTTTCCTATTTGAGATTCTTAAGCGCAAGATAGAAGAAAGGGATGGGATTTGCGAAGCTTTCAAAAGGATTGGATACGAGTGTTACCGGTATCGGGCTAAGCTGTTAAGCCCATTGATTGTTGGGCTTGGAAATTCAAATCCTACCGAGCGAGGCTTTACTTTTCACTGGACTATGGGCATTCCCTACATTCCTGCTGAAGGAGTCAAGGGAGTGTTACGGCTTGCGTATCTTGTAAACAAAGCCACGGAGGATGAAAATTTTTTCAGCCATTGGGCTGATGAAGATGCTACTTATTGGGAAAGTCTTAAAGATCTTTTCGGGGCTGGAGTTGAAAGTTCCCAGGGAACTGGTGCCAAAAAAGGAAAAGTAATATTTATGGATGCTCTTCCCGCTGATGTGCCTGAACTTGGGATCGAAATTACCAACTGCCATTACAGGGAATATTACGGTGGGGAAAGAGGACCTACGGAAGATCAGCAGCCTGTGCCTATTCCTTTTTTGGCTGTAATGCCAGGTTCTGTTTTTGACTTCATATTCCTGCTGAAAAAGGAACTTTCATCCGAGATGAAGGAGAATTTTGAAAAAGCCTTTGAAAAAGCTATTTCAGAACATGGTTTTGGCGGAAAGACATCAACAGGTCACGGGCGGTTTGGAGTTTAAAGCTATAGAGTGAGTCTTTTTGAAGACTTACCCAATTTTTTCAATATGTTGCAGGTTTATTGATGTAATTCCGACATAAACCCCTAGATCACATTCTTATAACAGTCCAGGCATATTCCGTGGCTTATTTTTGGCAGTTTAGGCTTCGTCATTAGATCTAACATGTTGATAGCTTCTTCCACTTCTAACCAGAGGTCTTCTTTTGCTTTAACTCGCTTACACCAGCTACACACTACAATAAAAGTTTCTTCTCGCGACACATTTTTTAGGAGAAGACGAACGGGTTTGCGATACTCGATCTTTAAGATCCTACTTTGAAATTCTACAATTCCTTTACCCACAGGCAGGATAGTCATCAGCATATATCGCCTGCACGAGGGGGCATCACATCGGAAGTTGAAGGATATAGGTTTTCCCGTTTGTCTAACTCGGCTTAAAATTGCTGAGTATATTGCTCTTACTTCCTGGTCAGTAATTAAATCCCACAAGCTTTTTCCAATAATGAAGGGCGATGCAAGATGTGAAGCATCGTTGTCTTCTGCGAAACGAAACCACTCTTCGTTAACAAAAATTAACCTGTCGGAATTATCCACTCGGTATAGGATAATAGAATTATGCGTCATACATGCCTCCATTTTTAAGTTCGTAATGTCTTGTTTGATTTTCATTATTCCAAGCTTGGAAATTAAAGGGAGTGTCCAATTGGGCGCTCCCGAAAAATGGGTTCATCTCAAAAATGGGCTAATATCGTAAATTTCAACAAGAGCGACTCCAGTTCTTCCCCCTGTTTCTTTTACTATAACCGTATAACATCCAGGATATGCCGTAACGACAACTGCTGCTTCTTTTGGGTTGGGTGGTTGAATTCTTAGTTGTAATAAAGTAGAAGCGGTTGGGTCGTTTACCCAATCGTCAGTTTGATAAAGAAGAGTTCCGCTTGGCAAACGAATTTCAAACATTGGATCTGCTAGAGTTCCAGAAACACCCATGGCATTTAAACTTGGTCCTAAAGCCCTTATTATTACGGTAAGAGGCTGGTCTGCTATACAAAAACCAGCAATCATAACATTATCCCCGGTTCCTACGTAGCCTCGGGTGGAGATGTTTATTAATGTTCCATCTATTCCACCACCACTGGTTGACATATACGAAGCTACGAAATCTTTTGTCTGGGTTATTGTTAGGGCGTTGTCAGCCGAGTTTGGGCTACTACGATCTACACCAACAGGTTCCCCTCGATAAGTAACTCGAGGGTTTGAAAAAAAAGGGATTCTTGATGAGTGGTAAGCCATAATTGTTCCCCAGATGTTCGAAGGGTTGATGTATCCGTAAGAGTAAGAAAAAATTCCTTGGCTTCTTGCATGTGCTCGATCATGCTGGCAGCCAAGGTTGTGACCTAATTCATGAGAAAAGGCAAAATCGGAGCAGTAATAAGGACTTCCATCAGCCGAATTACCAACTTGAATTACCGAAAATGCTGCATGGTTAGCCATCCAATCTTTTTGGGTCATTGATGGTAATAACCATCCACATCCGCAAGCATTATTCGTGGAGTTGTTAAATCTTCTAAGAAGAACTACAAGGTCTGCTCCATATCTAGATCTCAATGAAGGCATCTCTGAGAAAATCCCGCTGGCATTGGTCAGCTCGTCAAGAATCTGACATGGATCTCCATCGTCAGTGTATGAAATCTGATGTTTATAAACTAATCGAATTTGGAGAGGAATCTGACTATTTGCGTAAGCCTGATTTGTCAGATCTACAAAATGTTGAATAGCTGCTTGAGTGGCCCCTTCAGAACCGTAATAAGCTACAACGCCGGGAGTATAGTAAACCATTACATCCACGGTTGTGGAACTTGAAGAATCTTCGGTCTTGGGAGGCTTTATTACGGGGATTTTGTCTAAAATATTTTGCGAGTCCTTTTCGTAAGGAGAGGATTCATTGAGAGGAAAAGAGGGAATTTTAACGTCGTCTCCAATTGGCATCTCAAGGGCATGATTAAGTTCATTTAATTCCACGAGCCCTGTAGCTTGCGATGGTGTAATTTTAATTATTCTCAATCCAGCTTGGAGTGTTCCAAAAACATAGTCTCCAGATGTTGTTAAAAGAAGATAGTCCCAGGAAGAATAATTCTCTGGGATTCCCAACCAAGTTATGCCGTCAGATCTTTTCTGGATACTTTTTGTATCCATTATTGTGTTGACATTGCCTATATTTACTAGGACTTTATCACTTGGTTTTAAAGACTTTAGTTGGTTAATATCCACAATAGCGTATTCATTTTTGGGAATTGGGGTAGGATCCGCCAAAGTTCCTTTGGGGAATTGAGCGTGACCGGAAACGGAGTAAAGCAAGACGGGTAGATTATTTTCACCATGACCGTAAGGTATGACAGTTAACAATACGATAACAGTGATCAATAAGGTTCTAAGAATGAACTTCATGATCTCTCTAGCTCCTGTGTTTGGTTTTGTTGGTAAATTCAAATAAAGTATGCAATAGAGTATAGGGGCGATTGTCTAATTGGTCGCCCCCGAAATAGGTTTATCTTAGAAATACAAAAATTCCGTAATATCGTAAACTTCAATGAGAGCAACTCCAGTTCTTCCACCTACACCTCTGACTATAACCGTATAACATCCAGGATTTGCCGTAACGATAGCTGCTGCTTCTCTTGCGCTAGATGGTTGAACTCCTAGTTGTAATAAGAAAGAAGCGCTTGGGTCGTTTCCCCAATCATCGTTTTGGTAAAGCAAAGCTCCGCTTGGCGAACGAATTTCAAACATTGGATCTGCCAGGGTTCCGTAAACTCCCCAGGCACTTAAACTTGGTCCTAAAGCCCTTATTATCACGGTAAGAGGCTGGTCTGCTATACAAAAACCAGCAATCATAACATTATCTCCGGTTCCTACATAGCCCCGAGTAGAAATATTCACTAAAAAACCTTCTACTGCTTGTGCTCTTAAACTATGAGCATAAAAAGTGATGGCAAGCAAAGTTATCACTACCAAGATAAGCGTTCTAGAGGCCTTCATGGCTTTTTCTCCTTTTCTTTGGTGTTAGCAGTTTTTACCAGATCTTTACCCTAGCCACACTAAGTCATGCTCTTTGTTTGATTCAAACGGCGGCTATGGAATTTTCTTCTTCCTCAGGTAGGGATTCTTTGCCAGAAGGAGCAGACTGTTTGCGGATGTAAATCATTAAAATGGACAGAGCTGCCGGGGTCATGCCGGGGATTCTTGATGCCTGCCCAAGAGAGCGAGGTCGAATGGCGGTAAGTTTTTCTATAAGTTCATTCGAAAGTCCGGGAATGCCTTTATAGGAGAAATTTTCTGGAATGAGAATGCTTTCCAGGTTTTTGAATTTCTTAACTTCGGCTTCCTGCCTCCTTATGTAGCCTTCATATTTACAGGAAATTTCAACTTGCTCCCTGACTCTTTCAGAGAGCTCCTTTGGTGGGGGAGAGATTTTGCAAATATCTTCATAAGTAAGCTCAGGGCGTTTCAGAAGTTTATCAAGGCTTGTCGGTTCCTGAATCGGCGCCGATTGCCTTTCCTCAAGGAAAGCCGCCAGCTCCTTTGATGGAACTACTATCGTGGTTTTTAACCTGGAAACTTCTTGTTTTATCTCCTCCCTTCTTTCTAGAAGTTCCTTGTATGTGTTCAGGTCGTGTAGCCCTAGCTGATAGCCTTTTTCAAGAAGTCTCAAGTCGGCATTGTCTTCTCGAAGAAGCAGACGATATTCGGCTCTCGATGTGAACATCCTGTAGGGTTCATTGGTTCCTCTTGTGACCAGATCATCTACAAGAACAGCCATGTAAGCTTCTGACCGATCCAGAATAAAAGGCGGCCGTCCCTGCACTTTAAGCGCCGCATTTATTCCTGCCCACAATCCCTGAGCAGCCGCTTCTTCGTAGCCTGATGTCCCGTTAATCTGCCCCGCAAAGAATAAACCTCTCACAAGCTTCGTCTCTAGAGTCAGGAAGAGTTGAGTGGGTTGAACGAAGTCGTATTCAATAGCGTAAGCATGTCTCATAACTTCGGCTTCCTCAAGTCCTGGAATTGAATGGATGATTTTCATCTGAATTTCATAGGGAAGGGAATTTCCGGTCCCGCTTGCGTAGATTTCTTCCGTGTCGAGCCCTTCAGGTTCCAGAATTATCTGATGAAAATCCTTGTGAGAAAACTTCATGACCTTGTCCTCGAGCGAAGGGCAGTATCTGGCTGAAACTCCTTTTATCGTTCCATTATAAAGCGGTGAAAGATGTATGTGTTCTCTGACAATGCGGTGGGTTTCTTTAGTTGTTCGACCTATGTAGCATTCAACCTGTGGAAGCACAATGCGATCGGTAAAGAGCGAGAAAGGCTTTGGATTTTCGTCCCCGACCTGCCGTTCGAACTTGGAAAAGTCAATGCTTCGGCGATGTATTCTTGCTGGAGTCCCTGTTTTCATCCGTCCCAGAGCAAACCCCAGAGCCTGAAGCTGATCGGCGAGGCGGTTTGATGGAAACTCACCCGCTCGCCCAGCGGGTATTTGTCGCCTTCCAATGTGAATCAACCCGTGAAGAAACGTCCCGGTAGCCAGCACAACAGCTGGAGCTTCGTAAAAGACCCCAATCTGATCAATAACTCCCTTAATTGCTCCATCTTCAACCACCAGTTCTTCAACAAGCGCCTGTTTGAGGTCAATTCCTTCGGTTTTTTCGATAACGTGTTTCATGAGAGTTCGATATCGCACTTTGTCGTTTTGAGTGCGTGTGCCTCGCACAGCAGGACCTTTTCTGGTGTTTAGAATCCGAAACTGTATGGCCGTCTGATCTGCCACTCTTGCCATTAAACCACCAAGCGCATCTATCTCTTTTACGAGATGACCTTTTGCAATACCTCCAATGGATGGCGAACAGGGCATGTGAGCAGTGGTGTCGAGATAAATAGAAAGAATTAGTGTGCGACAACCCATACGAGCAGCCGCTAGAGCTGCTTCACAGCCAGCGTGTCCAGCTCCAACTACAATAACATCATACTTATAATGAGATTGCTGTCTTTCGGTTGACAACTCCTTTTGTCGCTCCATTTCCTTCTTGTCACCTTCCTTACTGTAAGAATATTTCAATTCCGAGCTCCTTTGCTCGGCTTCTGACTCTTTTGCGGACATCCTCGTCCATAACTATGTCCTCTGGCCAGGGGCGAGTGTGCCCGTCCTGTGAACCTTTCTTTGTAGCATTTACAACGATTCTGCCTTCCTTAACGATAATATCCCTTTTGGGGTCCACATTATTGAAGATTTTCCACAGGACCATAGAACCGTCTTTTAAATTTATTCCTTTGTCGCAGATAACGAAAACAGAAAAGTTTTGTAAATCGGGATGTTCCAGAATAACCGGAGCTATCTGCCAGGGACGATGTCCCGTAGAAGTGTCATCTGACAAATATTCAACGAGAAGAACAGAATGCCGGGTGTTAAAGTCCGGAGCGAAGCAGTCAGTTATATTTGAGCTTATTTCTCGAAGAATTACAAGAGCATCGTTTCTGGAAAGAGTTTTTTGTGTGCCTTCTGGTAGTCTTCTTTGAGATTCCTCTTTGTGGGGCAGGGTAGCATCAATGCCTATTTTTGAGCCATAGAAAGGATTGGGGGAACTGTGATCCAGGACATCGAGAATGCCTTCCGAAAGTAAAAGATCTCTATCAAAGTCCACATTGTTCAGAATGTGTCGTAATACTTCAGCAGGATTTTTCAAATCTACATTATGGTCAACAACCACAATGGCTTTGCAAAAAGCCATCTGCCCCTGACCCCATAAGGCGTTCATGACCTTGTGAGCGTGTCTTGGATATTCCTTTTTTATGGCAACAATGGTGATATTGTGAAAAACCCCTTCCCAGGGAAGCCAGTAATCAACAATTTCTGGAAGAATCATTTGAATAAGCGGAAGAAAGATCCTCTCGGTCGCTTTTGCCATATAACAATCTTCCATTGGTGGCCGTCCAACGATGGTCGCCGGGTAAATGGGATTTTTTCTATGAGTTATAGCTGTCACATGGAAGACAGGGTAAAAATCTTCAAGGGAGTAGTAGCCGGTATGGTCTCCAAATGGTCCTTCTATTCTCAATTCATCGGGCGGCACATATCCTTCCAGAACAATTTCAGCATAGGCAGGCACTTCAAGGTCAACAGTCAGGCATTTTGCCATTGGAACCGGTTTTCGCCTTATAAAGCCAGCAAAAAGTATTTCGTCTATTCCTCTAGGTAAAGGAGCCGTAGCAGCATAGGTTGTGGCAGGATCTGTTCCAATAGCTACAGCAACCGGCATTTTTAATCCAGCTTCTCGGTATTCCTGATAGTAATGTGAACCATCTTTGTGAATGTGCCAGTGCATACCCGTTGTAGATCGATCATAAACCTGAAGGCGATACATGCCAGCATTGCGTTTTCCAGTTTTAAGGCTTTTTGTTATGACCACAGGAAGTGTCACAAAAGGTCCTCCATCCCTGGGCCAGCACTTTAGAACGGGAAGTCTGGAAAGATCCACATCCTTTCCCAGATAAACCACTTCCTGACAGGGAGGACGTCCTCCACGGTAGCGGCGAGGAAAGAAGTTAATAGCTTCCCAGCCCAACTTAATGGCTTTCAAGGAGGAACCCGGTTTTTTGCCAGCTCCGAATTCTACAAAACTTCGCACTCGTTCTGCGAGTTCTTCAAGATTTTTCACTCCTAGAGCCATACAGATGCGCCGTTCGCTACCAAAAGCATTTGTAAGCACGGGGACGGAATAACCTTCGACGTTTTCAAAAAGTAAAGCCTTACCCCCACCCGGAGCCTTGGATGCGATGTCGGTAATTTCTGTAATTTCCAGGTCCTTAGATACTGGAGCTTTAATTCGCAAAAGCTCTCCAGATTTTTCTAGTGCTTCGACAAAAGCGTGAAGATCTCTGTACCAGCTCTGTGTCATTTCTTTCCCTGCATTCTGGTTTTAATTTTTCTCATCCGCTAACTTTTTCATTTAGAAAAATAGCCGGATTATGTCCAAACGAAAACCTAAAAATCTATAGGGTTTTTTCCAGGAGATGGTTTTACACCAGTGTTAGTCGTGGTATAGAACATAACGGCAATAGTTTTCTTTTACTCGGTAGCATAATTAAAAGGGGAACGTAAGAAGTTATGGCAAAGCTAATGTGGCTTTTCCTGGGAAAATGGGATCATGACCTTGTTACTTCGGCTATTGAATTGGGTGTGGATGGCATCGTGAGTCCCGAAGAACTCACACGTCGCATAAAAGAACTGGGACGTATAACTGTCGTATCTTCAAATGGCGATCTCGCACCGGGAAAGGACGTTTTCTTTGAGGAAATAAAATCTTCCGAAGATATGCTAAGAATTTTGGAGCGTCTCAGGCATGGTATTGTATGTTTACGCCAGCCAGATTGGAACATTATCGCGGTGGAAAACCTGGTTGCTGCGGGAGGAAAGCTACTCCTGGGGGTGCGTAGTCTTGATGAAACTCGGCTTGCTCTAACCATTCTCGAGAAAGGCGTCTCCGGCGTTCTGGTGGAAACCGATGATCCGAACATTCTGCGAGGGATTGCCAGTCTTGTCAAAGGCATGGGAGAAACATTTCAGATACAGGAAGCCGTTGTAACATCGGTTGAACCTGTTGGGCTTGGTGATAGAGTCTGTGTTGATATGGCTATGATGCTTGGGCCGGGCGAGGGGCTTCTTGTGGGAGATACGAGCTCTTTTCTGTTTTTGGTGCATGGCGAGACGATAGAAAACCCTTACGCGGCACCGCGACCTTTCCGGGTAAATGCCGGAGGAGTTCATGCTTACACCCGCATTCCCGGTGGAAAAACAAGGTATCTTGCGGAACTGAGGTCGGGAGATCCTGTTCTGGTGGTTTCGCATGATGGTAAAGCTCAAGAAGCAGCGGTTGGACGAGTCAAAATTGAGCGTCGCCCACTTCTTATTATAAAGGCTCAGCTTGCTTCTAAATCTGATGATGGACTTTCTCTTGTAAGAACCTCCCAAAAAGGAAGCCTCATTTTGCAAAATGCCGAAACTATACGGCTCGTTAGTCCATCGGGGAAACCTATCTCGGTTGTGGAATTAAAAAAGGGAGACCGAGTCCTTGTTGTGACTGATGTCCCGGGGCGTCATTTTGGAATTGCCGTTGAAGAAACGATTTCCGAAAAGTAGATCAATTTTTATGACAGTTGACTAACTGGCTCGGAAAGAGCAAGAAATTTCGTGGTGGAAAACTATAACTCTTAAAGGGAAAAGTTGTGATGAGTGAAGAACTGGAGAAGTTACGCCGGCTTATTGATGAAGTTGACGAACGTATATTGGAATGCCTTGCCGAAAGAATGAGACTTTCTAAGGCTATCGGCGAAGTTAAAAGAAAGGAAGGGCTTCCTCTTTTTGACGCTGATCGCGAAGAAGCGTTAATCAAAAAACTTGTTGTTTCGAATAAGGAGCCGCTCTTAGAACCGACTTTTTTGCGATCCATTTATAGAGAAATATTCGCCGCTTCTAGATCTCTACAATACACTTTAAGCGTTGCTTATCTCGGTCCCGAGTGGACCTATTCACACGTCGCTGCCAGATTTATGTTCGGAAACAGTGTCGAATATATTCCGTTTCCTACACTTTCTGACGTTTTTGATGCAGCTTTCCGCAATCTTTGTTCCATAGCCGTTGTTCCCATAGAAAATTCCCTTGAAGGAAGTATTGGTGTGACGATGGATTTTCTCTTTGATTACGATCTTTCGATCCTTCGGGAGAGCTATGTTGCTATGGAATATGTGCTGGCTGTGGCGGATGAGTCCTCTTCTGTTATCAGGGAAGTTTATGCTCACCCAAGAGCTATGAATCAATGCAGGAAGTGGCTTGCGGAGCATGTGGGATCGGTAAATTATGTGGAATGCGCCTCCACTGCTGAAGCTGCAATGCGTTGTAAGGAAAAAGCTTCTCCAGGAACAGCCGCTCTGTGTAATTTATTCGCAGCTCGCCATTACGGCCTCTATGTTATGGCTCAAAATATTGCCGATTATCCGGGAGCCGTTACAAGATTTGTGGCTCTCGGTAGAGCTCAGACGGAACCAACAGGAAACGATAAAACCTCCATTGTGTTTGCTATCTACCACACCCCGGGGACTCTCTATAAGGCTCTGGAGCCTTTTGCAAAACACGGCGTAAACCTGAGCCGTATAGAGTCCAGGCCCAACCGAAGGCTCCCAAAGCATTATCTGTTTTTTGTTGACCTTGAAGGACATCGGCTGGATCCTTTAGTTAGTAAAGCCCTGGAGGAGATGGAGCGTAATGTATCAATACTTAAAGTTTTGGGTTCTTACCCAAAGGCTTCCATAGACGAGCCTGTAAGAGTTCACGGTGAAATGGTCAGAACCGAAACTTAATTGTTCTTTGGGAAAGGACGACTTTCCAAGGACTTATAGGGAGTAGCATATGATCCGCCCGGCTCAGGAAAGACTCTTTGGGGTCATAGGTTCTCCGGTTGGGCACAGCCTCAGCCCTGTAATGATGAATCGAGCCTTCGAAGTATGCGGGTTGAATTGCCGCTATCTGGCAATGGAAGTTACAGACCTCAAAGAGGATCTGCCGATTTTAGCCAGAGTAGGCTTTGATGGCTTAAGCGTTACGGTGCCTCATAAGGAACGAGTAATGGAATTTATTGTAAATGTTGATCAGGAAGTAAAAGTTATAGGGGCTGTGAACACTCTTAAGCGTCTTGATGAAGGTTGGGAGGGGAGGAATACTGACTGGATCGGAGTGGTAAGATCTCTAGAGACAGCAGTTTCATCTCAGAAAGTAGAGCCATTCCCGGATGGTTTCTGGGCTGGGAAGAGAGCCCTTGTGGTGGGGGCAGGGGGAGCTGCCAGGGCAGTTTGTTACGCTCTTAAGAAGATGGGCATGAAAGTTACAGTTTCCAACAGAACTCCTGGGAAAGCTGAAAATCTCTGCCGTGATTTTTCCTGCAACTCCGTGCCATTAAATGAGCTGGGGAATTTTCAAGCCGGCGCCTGGGATGTGATTATTCAAACCACGCCCGTGGGGATGACCGGATACGATGAAAAATCTTCCCCTGTTCCGCCAGCACTTTTTGCTCCCGGCGTGGTGGCTATGGACGTGGTTTATACTCCACGATGGACGGTTTTTCTGCGGGAAGCGAAAGAGCGTGGCGCCACAGTAGTATTTGGCCTGGATATGTTACTTTATCAGGGAGTTGCTCAGTTTGAGTGGTGGTTTGGCATTCCGGCGCCTCTGGAAGCCATGAGAAAAGCTCTGGAGGATGCCATTTCAGGCACTTTTTAGAATTGGAAAGGGGCTACTAATGACCGATATAGTTAAGGAAATTATCCCCTGTGACCATAAAGTTTCTGGCGTAGTTTCTCTTCCTGGTTCAAAATCTATGACTCATCGAGCAATGCTCATGGCGGCTCTTGCTGATGGACCCAGCACTATTCTTAATCCTCTTCGCTCAGAAGATACACTCTATACGGCACAGGCTCTGGAACAGTTGGGATGTAAACTTGAATGGATTCTGGAGAAAGAAGAAATAAAGCTTCGTATTTCTCCTCTTCCTGTGAATGAGAGGAAATCAAATGCCGAGCTTGTTCGTCTTTTTGTGGGAAATAGCGGCACAACCATGCGTCTTCTTCTGGGGTTTTTGGGAGCAGTTCGCGGTTGCTTTGTGCTTGATGGTTCGGCTCGGATGAGAGAACGCCCTGTTGGACCCGTTGCCGAATCGATGAGCCAGCTCGGAGTAAGATGCCGCTTCCTCGAAAAGGATGGTTATCCGCCGGTTGAAGTTTTTTCGCAGGGGCTTAATGGTGGTCATGTCCTGGTGGATGCTCGAAAAAGTAGCCAGTTTCTTTCGGCGGTTTTGATAGCCGCTCCCAGAGCTTCTTCTGACGTGATAGTAAAGTGGCTTGAACCTGTTGCTTCCTTTCCTTATGTTGTCATGACGCTCAGGATGATGAAGGAGCGAGGGATAGAAATCAGGGAACTGAGTTATAACGAGCTTCTCATCCCAGCTCCACAGACCTACACAGCTGGAACTTTCACAGTAGAGGGTGACTGTTCCTCGGCTTCCTATTTCTGGGCGACGGCGGCTTTAACGGGTGGGGAGGTGCGCACGGAACCAGTCTTTCGGGAGAGTTATCAGGGCGATGCTGAATTTCTTAAGGTTCTTTCAGCTATGGGGTGTTCTATTGTTCGAGATGAACGGTCAGTTACAGTAGTAGGACCTGAAGAACTCTTAGCTGTTGATGTTGATATGAATGCCATGCCGGATATGGTGCCGACTCTTGCGGTTCTTGCGGCTTTTGCGTCCGGGAAGACCGTTATTCGTCGAGTAGGTCATCTCAGAATTAAGGAATCCGATCGCTTAAGGGCGGTAGCTTCAGAATTAGGAAAGCTTGGCGTTAGAGTGGAGGAAGGCGAGGATTTTCTTGTTATCTACGGAGGGACGGCAAAAAAAGGAGCAGATATTGAAACCTATGATGACCATCGTGTTGCCATGGCTTTTTCACTTGCAGGGCTTAAGATTCCGGGAGTTCGAATAAAGAATCCAGATGTGGTAAAGAAATCCTTTCCAGAATACTGGTTCGTTTGGGAACGGTTTGTATATGGATTTTAAACAGGGAGGGGGGAATACGTGTATATGCACTGTCATTCTGCGTTCTTACTCCTATGTCGAGGGAAAATCGCATTTCATTGTGTTTCTTCGAAAGATAGCTCATACGTTGTTCACACAGAAAGGAAAGTTTTTACCAACGCCTTGGCTATTTTGACCATTTTTTTCGTGCTGGCTCTAAATGTATGTGCCTGGGCAGGGGAAAATGCTCTTTTTAGCCCGGTGGCGTCACAGATATTTTCTCGCGAATGGGCGACGGCAAAGGCTGAAATTGGAGGAAGCGCTCGAGTTTGTGGAATCGAAATTAGACGACTTCCTGATGGACATGTTGTTTTCGCCGAAAATAACCATGTTCCACTGGTTGCTGCATCTCTTACTAAGGTTCTGACATCGCTTGCCGCGCTTAAGAAGTTGGGACCTAATCATGTGTTTAAAGTGGAACTACGAGGACAAAAGCCGCAGGGGGGAGTGATTCCCGGAAATCTCTATGTGTTCAGCAATGGCAATCCCTTGTGGTTTTCAAGAGATGTGAAAAGTTGTATCGAGACTTTTGTAACTTCCACGGGGGTGAAGACAATACAGGGAAATGTTATTGTGGATCAGAGATTTTTCTCTCCCTCGACTGAACAACTCTGCCTGGATGGAAAATGCTACAGATCATATAATCCCACCATTTCAGCGGTGGCGGTTGATTTTAATAACCTGGTTGTCACAGTCTATCCAGGAGCAAAAGTCGGTGATAAGCCTAACGTTGCCTGGGGAGAATCCTGGAGCGTGCCGATACCTATCAGGAATAGTGCAAAAACAGTATCGGCAAAGCAGGGGACGGCTTTGTCCTTCAGGCTGGTTTCTGAATCTGGAAATCTTGTTGGGGTGCTCGCCGGAAGAATCTCCATTAAAGATAAGTGTGGCAAGACTTTTTCAGTAAAGCTAAGTGATCCTTCCAGGGTAATTGCCGGGGGAGTAAAGAACCTTCTTATGGCTGGTGGAGTGCGATTTGGGGGAAGACCTGTGTCGGTTCAAGAAGAATCGGTGACCACACTATTTTCGTGCCGAACACCTACTCTGGCTGATGTGCTCCACGGTATCAACCGTCACAGTAATAACTTTATGGCTGAAATGCTTCTTCGTCACCTGGGTGGAGAAGTGCTGGGGGCGCCTGGAACCAGAGAAAAGGGAACAAGGGTGGTGGCTGGCGTTTTGCAGGAAATAGGCATTCCCTCTCAGGAGTTTTATCTGGATTCGGGGTCTGGACTGAGCTACACAACTAAGGCAAGCCCGGCAACATTTGGTGCTGCACTTTCGTATCTTTACCGAGATCCGGTTTTCCAAACGCCCTTCCTAGCTTCTCTTGCAGAAAGTGGCAGGGAAGGAACCTTGAAACGCCACTGGGCTGGGATGCCTTTCAGGGTTAAAGGCAAAACCGGGACTCTTGCTAACGCTGTAGGGTTTTCGGGTTACGTTTTCTGGAATGACAATGCTGCGCCGTTTGCAGTGACCTACATCTGTAACAATGTCTCGGCAACCTGGAAGGTGAGGCAAGCGATGGATAAGTTTGTGTGGAAATCGGTGATGGCTTTGAAGAAAATGCCCTGACGCGCTAGGAAGACACAATATTATACTGGCGCATTTTCCGCCATAGAGTGCTCCTTCCCCAACCTAGAATTTGTGCAGCTTTGCTTCGTTTGCCTTTGGCTTTTATGAGAGCATCGATAATCATTGCACGTTCAACATCATCCCACCTGGGATTGGGGGGTATTTCAAGAGGTATCGAGGGGTTTGGGGAAAATGTATCATCCTGTGAGTCTGGAACTGAAAGGGGATGAGGTTCCTTAGGTGGGAAAGTCTCATTTCTTAATGGTTCTACTGGGACTGGTTTTTTATCCTGACTTGGGGTTGGTTCAAAAGCTGTGACACTGGCTTCAGTTAGGTAGGATGGAAGATTAGAGATTTTAATTTGTTGTTCTGTGCAGATATTCACAGCGTATTCGATGATATTTCTAAGTTCTCGCACATTGCCAGGGTAAGAATAGGATAGAAGAAATGATAGCGTCTCCGGAGAGAAATTCTCGATAGGTTTACGAAATTCCGCAGAAAAATGCTTCAAAAAGTGATATAGAAGTAGCTTAATATCATCGGGTCTTTCTCTTAAAGGTGGTATATGAATGCGAACCACATTGAGGCGATAAAAGAGGTCTTCACGAAATCTGCCTTCTCTTACCATTTCCTGAAGATTTCGATGAGTTGCGGCGATAATTCGGACATCGACTGGAACGCCTTTTGTGCTTCCAAGGGGATAAATGACTCGATCATCAAGAAAAGATAGGAGTTTGACCTGGAGGGAAAGAGGCAGATCGCCTATTTCGGTAAGGAACAGGGTGCCTGTGTGAGCAAGCCGGAATCTCCCGGGTTTTGCGTGAGTAGCTCCCGTGAAAGCGCCTTTTTCATGCCCGAAGAGTTCTGATTCCAGGAGAGTTTCAGGAAGAGCACCACAGTTGACTTTTACAAAAGGACCTTTGCTTCTTGGCGATGCTTCGTGTATGACCTCTGCAAGAAGATCCTTGCCTGTGCCTGTTTCGCCCGTTATCAGGACGGAAGAATCGGTTTGAGCTATACCTTGAGCAATTTGAAATATGCGCTCCATTTGAGAACTTCTAGCTACGAAACGGCTGAACCTTAATGGTATATCGGAAGACAAAGAGTTGGAAGAAGTTTTTAAATTTTCTATAACTTCCAGGAATCCGACAATTTCGCCAAGGCTGTTTTTTAAGGGGGTGCAAGATAAACGAGCCTGAATTTTTTGTCTTTCTCGATTTATAAAATCTCCCTCTCTTACTACAGTAAAAGAATTTTCTTGTGCTTCCAGAGCAAGGCATTTTTGGACACACCAGGTTCCTCTTAGTATGTATCTGCAGGGAATACCTTTATACATGTATGGATCCATCCCAGTAAGCACCTGAGCAGCTCGGTTCATGAAAGATAGCCGTCTGTTTTGATCAACCACCATTATACCAAGGGATATAGCATCGAGGATGGACTGAAGAGTAACTTCATCTCTAAGGACTTCTAGGACATTATCTTCAGCACTGTTCATAACTGATTTCCTTCAAAAGTATCTTTGTGTATCATTATGGTCGATATAAAATAGTTTCATTTTGTTTCTAAAAGATTCAGGCTGCAGAGTCAAGATGAAAAAGAGAGTATTCGAAAGAGATTGTAAAGATACTATATAAGTTACACGTATAGTGGTACAGTATGCCTTGCCCCTACCTGTTTTGGCACTGTCCTTGCCTTTCTAAATGTGTAATGTCGATGGAGTAGAAACTTTCAAGCGTTGGGAGTATATTCGAGATGATCACAGTTCTTTTGGTTGAGAGGGATCATGATTTCAGGAAAGGAATTGTTCGTCAGCTTATGACCATGTCCGGGTTTGGAGTTTTGGAAGTTTCTAATGAAACAGAGCTTAACGAAGCTCTTTTAACCAGATCTGTGGATGTTGCTCTTGTTGGGGTTTCTGCTGGGACTAGGTATCAAGATATAGAAATTGTGGAGAAGATAAACCGTACAAAACCGGAGATTCCCGTAATTGTTATGGTTCCTGAAAAGCTTACCAGCCTGTCGATTGAAGCAATGCGTTTTGGAGCTAGGGATGATATCTTTGTTCCCTTTGATGTGGTGGAGCTTGTTGAGAAGATATATAAGGTTCTCGGCATAAAGAGACGGAAAAAAGCCGGGTGGAAAGAGAAGTTAGAAAGGGCCTTAGTTGGGATAACCTTTGCCGAAGCTAACCTTGATAAATATGCAAGAGGAGTGTTGAGCGAGGGAGAGTCCTCAAGCAAGAATGGCGAGTCTGAGGACCTAGATAGCTGATGGAACTGTTGCTATTTTCTGTGGATTTAGGAACACTAAGTCAGTTATGTATATCAACCTTGGTTAACAATTTCCCGAGGAGTAAAACCCAGACAGGGTTTATCTGTAGTTTTGAGTGATGGAGAGAAGATAAGATGAGTTCAAGCCATCTATCGGCGGTTTTTAATAAATTGATTGTTAACAGAAATGTTCTATCCAAGGATGTCATAAGGTCACTTGGGCTTGTTTTTGGAGATATTGGCACAAGCCCAATTTATACGTTAACGGTAATATTTTCAATTATAAAGCCTACTCAGGAGAATTTAATTGGCGTTGTATCTCTTATTGTATGGACACTTATCACGTTAGTCTCTCTGCAATATGCCTATTTGGCCATGGGTCTTAGTAGAAAAGGAGAGGGCGGTACAATAGTTCTAAAGGAAATACTTGTATCACTTCTTAAATCAAAAAAGGCGATTGGTTTTGTTACATTTCTGTCATTTATTGGAATATCGCTTTTAATGGGTGATGGAGTGATTACTCCGGCTATAAGTATTCTAAGTGCTGTTGAAGGTTTACTTTTAGTTCCCGGTTTTTCGAATGTTTCTCAGGATATTCTTGTCTTGATAGCTTCCATTATAGCCATATTGTTGTTTTTATTTCAGAAAAAAGGCACAGGGAACGTATCTATTATTTTTGGACCAATAATGGCTTTATGGTTTTCTCTCCTCGCTATCTCTGGTGTTGAGGCAATCCTTCATGAACCATCCATTTTGAAAGCTGTTATCCCTTATTATGCTGTCCGGTTTTTAATGGACCATGGTTTAACTGGATTCTTTATTCTTTCTGAGGTCATTCTTTGTGCAACGGGTGGAGAAGCCCTTTACGCTGATATGGGACATCTTGGACGAGAGCCTATTGTGGAAGCATGGAAGATTGTGTTTGTAGCTCTCTGTTTGAATTATCTTGGGCAAGGAGCGTTTCTTATGGAACATCCTGAGACGAAGAATATTTTATTTGGTATGTTTTATCACCAAATCAGTAGTCTCTATGTTCCTTTCCTTATTATAAGTATAATGGCAACTGTAATTGCATCTCAGGCAATGATAAGTGGGATGTTTTCTATAGTTTATCAAGGCATAACGACTCGTATCATGCCTCTTCTGAAGGTTGATTATACATCAACCAAATTAAGTTCGCAGATATATATAGGCTCTATAAACTGGTTTTTACTGTTTTTTGTATTGTTTATAATGTATGATTTTAAAGAATCTAACCGACTTGCGGCTGCTTATGGACTAGCCGTTACAGGAACGATGACTCTCACCGGAATTATGATGACGTGCATATTCTATTTGAGAAATAACATATTAAAAGCAAGTATATCAATGTTCATAACGCTTATTGACTTGATATTCTTGGTGTCTAACTTATATAAGATTCCACATGGAGGCTACTGGTCAATTATTATAGCTTTTTTCCCATTTGTTGCAATTCTTATATACACGTCAGGACAAAAGAGACTTTATCAAGTCCTTAATCCTATAGATAAGAAAATTTTTATTGAAAAATATGAAGAACTATATAAAAATACAACTAAAATAAAAGGAACAAGTCTCTTTTTCGCTAGGGTCACAGATAAAGTGTCTCCATATATTGTCAATACTATGTTTACTAATAATATCATTTACGAAGACAATATCATTGTATCAATAACAAAATTAGATTCCCCTTTTGGAGTCAAATTTTCTTTCAAAGATAATCTTTCGGAAGGTTTACGAGTTTTTAATATAGAACATGGCTATATGGAGTTTGTAGACATTGAAGCCCTTTTGAGAAAAGTTGGCATCGATGAAAAGGTTATATTTTATGGGGTAGAGGATATAGTAACATCCAACATTGTTTGGAAAATATTTTCAATCATGAAAAAGCTTAGCCCTACCTTTGTGCAATTCTATAGACTCCCGCCTGATAAATTACATGGTGTTATTACTCGAGTATATATGTAAATCATTAGCTATCCTGTATAGATAAACTCAATAAAAGACACATAATAAAATTAAACCTTTGAATTTGATTTCCTGTTCCTATGTCTCTAAAGATCTTCTGGCATTTTGCAGAAAATAGTCTTTATGAACTATCGGGAGGGGAACAGGATGAGGTCTTCCATCAAGAATCCTTTTGCAACGACTCTGGGCATTATTGTTACTGGTGGAGTTATTGGTATCTTGGCCGCCTGTCTTCAAAAACTGGGCAATCCGCCAAATATGGGTATTTGTGTAGCCTGTATGGAGCGGGATATTGCCGGTGCTCTGGGGCTTCATCGAGCGGCGGTGGTCCAGTATCTTCGCCCCGAAATCATTGGTTTTGTCCTGGGTTCGTTTATTGCTGCTTTGATTTTTAAAGAATTTAGACCAAGGGCAGGTTCTGCTCCAATTGTTAGATTTATTCTTGGTTTTTTCGCTATGGTGGGAGCGCTTGTATTTCTTGGATGTCCCTGGCGAGCTTTACTAAGGCTAGCTGGCGGAGACGGTAATGCTATCTTCGGTATTCTTGGGCTTCTATTCGGGGTCTGGATAGGGACTCTCTTTTTCAGAAAAGGTTATAACCCTGGCAGATCAAATCCAGCACCAGTCCCCGTTGGGCTTATACTTGTTCTGATAATGGTCGCTTTTCTAATCCTTCGCATAATTTATCCCCCTGTTCAGGGACAGGCTCAGAGCGGAGTGCTTTTCTACAGCCTTGAGGGACCTGGTTCACAACGCGCTCCTCTGCTGGTCTCGCTATTTGTGGCAATCCTGATCGGTTTTATAGCTCAACGAAGCCGCTTTTGCACTATGGGTGCTTTGAGAGACCTTATACTTTTCCGAAACGCTCATCTATTCTCAGGAATTGTTTCCCTTGCTGTTTTTGCATTTCTTACAAATCTTATCCTGGGACAATTCCGTCCCGGTTTTTCCAACCAGCCCATTGCTCATTCCATGTTCCTCTGGAATTTCCTTGGTATGGCTCTTGCCGGACTTGCCTTTGCTCTTGCAGGAGGCTGTCCGGGACGACAACTCTTTCTTGCCGGTGAAGGTGATGGCGATGCGGCTCTCTTTGTGACTGGAATGATAGTAGGAGCGGCTTTCTCTCATAACTTCGGTTTTGCCGCTTCGCCTAAGGGCATTGGGCCTCATTCCATAGCGGCAATAATTGTTGGCTTTGTGGTTTGCCTGTGGATCGGCTTTGCGATGAAACAAAAACAGCAGTAAGGAGGGGGTAAGGATGGAAGAATTGGTAGATGTGAGAGGACTTTCTTGTCCTCAACCTGTGCTGGTAACGCTAGAAAAAATTAAAGCTTCCAGGTCCAACCGGCTTCGTATTCTGGTTGATACGGATACGGCGAGAGAAAACATCGCCAGGATGGTTAAAACGGTAGGATGGGAAGTGCTTGAGGTTGAACCTCAGGGGATTGGTTACATCATCACTATAGGTAAAGCGGCTTAAAAGATGGGAATTCTCTCGGTTTTTAAGCGAAAAAAGAATTTGCTCAAACCAGAGCAGAGTTCTGCTTCTGAAGGGATGCTGGTGTTTGAAAATACTTCAGAAGTTATCAAAGCCGAACGGGTGTTAAAGGATGCAGGGTATAATGTTAGAGTTATGGGACCTCCACCGGAGCTTAGAACGGGCTGTGATCTAGTGGTTGTTTTCCCGATAGTAATTCAACTCCAGGTCATCAGGCTTCTCAAAGCAGAAGGCCTTGAACCTGTTAAGACAGTTCCTGTCTCTTCCCCTTTGCTTTCTCCTGTAAGTCTTTTTCATGTTAAGGAGTTTGGAGATTTTATCATGGTTCGAGCAGCAAATATGAAGCTATCTTTTGAAAAAGGCTCTGGGTTGATTGTAAATATCTCCGGTGGAGGATGTCCCGATGTTCCTTTTGTGGCGGCGCAGATGATAGGTAAAACTCTGTGGGACGCCCCGTCCCCCCGTGAAATAGGTTACACTTTGTGCGCTTACGCTCTCAGCCTCGCCCTGGAACACGGGAAAAGCCTCTGTCCCCGACCGCAGGCATAGTGTGTGGTTCCTAATGAGAGATTTTGACAGGGGCTTGATATTTTGCTGGAGCAAATAGATGCAAGAACAGTTAGAAAGAGAGCGAAAATCCCTTACGGTTGTAGGCACTCTGCCTTTTCCAGAAGTTCCTGTTATTACAGGTGATGTGGAGTATTCGAATGGAATCATCACTATTTCTGGTAGATGGACTTTTCCCGCCCAGCGAGGCACGGCAGCTCTGCTTGGTGCTGCCTATGAGGTTCTAAAAAATCATGGAGGGGGACTTCTTAGAGCAGTTCTTGCAGGAGATAATGGCCAAGGATATGGAAGTAGGGCAATATACCGTTACTTAGTGGAAAATCCCGACGTGATAAGAACAAATGTTCTGGTCTTTCATTATCTTTTCCCTGACGTAGACTGGCATGGGAAAATCATTATCGCACTTGAAAAGATTTCGCCCAGGCCTATTCTTATTGCTGATGCTGGGTTTATGTATGTGGCAAAAATGAGCGGACAGGCGAGTTTGTATGATCTTTTTACGCCAGACGTTGGAGAGCTTGCTTTTCTTGCTGACGAAGAAGCCCCTCATCCTTTTTACACTCGTGGCTTTTTGCTTCATGAGAACAACAGGCTTTTTGACTTAATTGAAAGAGCCTATTCTCATGGCAACGCCGCCAAAAACCTTTTAGTAAAAGCAGCGGTTGATCATATTGTTGTTCAGGGACAGCTAGTGGCTACCATCTCAGAACCTAATGTGCCAGAACTGGAAGCTATAGGTGGCACAGGAGATACCTTGACAGGCATTGTGTCGGCTCTTGTTGCTTCTCGTTTGGAAATTACTGATGCGATGGTTTTAGCTGCAAAAACCAATCGCATGGCTGGTAGCCTGGCAAAACCAACGGTTGCAACTCCCATTACCAACCTTATTGAGAAGATTCCTTATGCTCTTAATAAAGTGCTTGGCGGTGCCGTCTGATTTGAGGCTCGCCAAGCACAAAAGTTTTAATCTTCAAACTCGGCTTTAATTCTTAGCTCAAGAAGAGTCTTTAACACCATTGCATGGTTTCTGGTTCTGTGTGATTCTACAAAAAGAATTGTTACGTTTCCTTCCATTGCTTTTTTTGCAAGGGAGTCTATGATGGGTTCATTTTCCGGCTGCATTAGCTTTTGATAGTAATTCTTTCGAAAGATCTTCCATTCGTCATCGCTCATGTTGTCATAAATTTTTTCTGGTGAAAGATTTTTAATACACCCGTCGAGCATAAGTTGTTCCGCCGAATAACTATCTGGTATGTCACAGACCAGATATCTCAGCCCGTCCTGTGAATCGTAAGAGTCGGAAATGTGCTTAATGAAGACAGCCATAATTTCCCCTCTCGTTCCTTCTTAAGACTATCTTTTTAGCGATGCCATATAGGATTTTAGCAGGTCAGCGATATCTTTTCCTGCAGTTGCAATGAAATCGTCAATCACCTTTTTTGCTGCAAGGTCGAGTTCAGTCTGGAAGTTCTTATCAAGCCCGGTAAGAAAAACACCGGTTTCAGCGGCAACTTTTATGCCGTGCCTGGTCTCAGAATTTGCTCCTCCTCCCATGGCTATGATAATTCCCTGGGAGGCCAAAGTTTTTACTCCCTCTGAATTGTCGATTTTGGAAGCTTCCCATTGTTTTGCCTGGATTTCAGCCGCTGCCTTTTCTATTGCTGCCTGCTGTTCCTTGGAAAGACTATTCCAGGTTTTCAGATTTATGGTGACCATATTTAGGGGAAAATCTAGATGTAATGGCATAAAGTATTTGAAATGTTCCCCAAATTTACTTGCGGCTCCCACATTTGCCGTTGTGAGAACAGCATCGACTCTACCTTCCTTAACAGCTCCAGGCACGTCCTTCCAGGAAAGAAGAAGGGGATTTGCCGAAAGAAGAATAAAGAGTTTTTCTATTTCTTTGTTATAGACTCTTACTCTAAGCCCTTTCAAATCCGCAACAGTTTTTATTTCCTGTTTTGTAAAAAGCCCGGTAGGGGGCCAGGGAGCTGCATAAAGGATTTTCTGGTTCCATTTTTCTGCAGCTTTGTCATAGAGAGGTTTTGCGGTGTTGTAAAAATTCGCCGCTTCATCATAGGTTAGGACTAATCTTGGAAGAGATGGTAAGCCAAAGACTTTTTCGCTGTCCTGGACAACGCCCATCAGAATGTCCGACATGGGAATAACGCCGTCTCTTACCACTCCAAGCAGTTCAGGACCTTTGTAGCCCAGGCTTCCACCTGGATGAACTTCTATTATAACGGAGCCTTTAGTGTATTCTTTCACCAGATTAGCAAATTCAATAACTCCTTTGGTTATTAGGCTATCTGCTGGATATATGGCGTTGCAGGTAAGTTTTGTTTCTGACAAAGCTACAGAGTTCAGACTGAAAATAGCCAGTAACGAGATAACAATAGTAGCTAACAGTTGGTTCTTTGTATTTTTCTTCATGTTTTTTTCCTCCTTCTGTTGCTACGCTTATAAAATGAATGCTCCGTTAAAGAATATCAACTTTTTGTAAGTAATAGATAAACTAGCACATTTTAAGTTTAGCCACAAAGATAAAAATTTTATCTCGCTATATTTATTTTGTGTTAGTTATAAGAATAAAAAGATTATGGGAGGCAGGTCATGAAGGCTGGTTACACAGGCATTCATCATCTTGCTATGGCGACCGGTAACATGGATGAAACGATTCGTTTTTGGCGCGATATTCTTGGAATGCGTCTAATTCTTGGGCTTGGGAAGCCAGGTTATCGCCATTATTTTTTTGAGATTTCTTCGACTGATACCATCGCTTTTTTTGAATGGTCTCAGGTTAAGCCCATTGAACCAAAGGATCATGGCTTTCCGGTAAAAGGTCCCTTTGTTTTCGATCATGTCTCTATAGGTGTAGAAAGCAAAGAAAGATTGTGGGAACTCAAGCAGCTTCTTGAAGCCGAAGGTTACTGGGTTTCAGAAGTGATCGATCATGGTTTTATTTTGTCTCTTTATTCTTTTGATCCTAACGGCATTGCTATAGAATTCAGCTGGGCTGTAGATGAATTAGACCCTCATAAAAAGCCGCGGCTTTTAGATGTTGATCCATCGTCTCTTGCTAAAGAAGGACCTAACCCTCAGGACAAAAGACGTCCCGAAGTTTCTTCTTTGCCTGAGGGAGAGCGTGTCGTTTATCCTGGAGAGCGGGATCAGTTTGAAGACAGAAAGGATCATTGGGAGAATTTGAATGACCGATCATAGTAATAAAGACCTTGGGGAGCTTTTTAGGCTTACTGCGGTTATGCTTGAAATAATGGATGAAAATGTTTTTCGATCTAGAGCTTTTGAGCGAGCCGCTAGCATAGTGGAGTCTCTTCAAGAGGATGTGTGCCTTTTAGCAAAGCAAGGAGAACTTGAAACTCTCGCCGGTATAGGTAAGGCTATTGCTCGCTATATATCGGAATGGTGCACCGAAGGAACTTTTTCAGAATATGAAAAACTTAAGAAGAATTTTCCTGCCGGTTTGTTAGACTTACTTCGAATTCCCGGACTTGGTTCAAAAAAAGTAAAAGCTCTTTATATTCAACTCGGCATAACCTCCTTAGGTGAACTCGAATACGCCTGCCTTGAAAATCGTCTCGTCAGCATAAAAGGTTTTGGTCTCAGGAGCCAGGAGAAGATTCTTTCGGCTATCGAAAATCTAAAAAAGATCCAGAAATTTCGTCATGCTCCAGATGCTTATGCTGTGGCTGATGAGATCTTAAGCCTGTTGCGGGATCTTAAAAGTGTTCGAAGTGTGACTCTTGTTGGAGCTCTCAGGCGCTTTCAGGAATATACCGATGATGTGGATATCCTGATTGATGTGGATGGGTCTCAGTGGATTGATGAACTGGCTCGGGTGAATTTGCTTCAATCCTTTAGTATTTTATTTGACGAATTTGGTTACACTCGTGTGGTTGGGAACTTCCAGAACATGGTTGTTGATATTAGACAGGCGCATGGTGCTGGTCCACTTGTTGTCTATACGGGAAACAAAGACCATGTAAGAGATCTGGGGGTAGAGCCTGGTTATTTGCTCTTACAGAAATTTGCAGACGAAGCCGAACTTTACGGGAGCCTGGGACTTTCCTTTATTCCCCCAGAACTGAGGGAAGGTCTTGGGGAAGTTGAATTTGCTCGAAAAAACGAAATCCCGATTTTGATAGAAGAGCGCGATATAAAGGGGATTTTCCATATTCATACTACCGCAAGTGATGGAGCTTTAGAACTTGAAAGAATTGTCCGGATCTGTCTGGAGCTCGGTTACGAATATGTGGGCATTTCGGATCATTCCGTTTCTGCAGCTTACGCGGGAGGATTAACAGGAGAAAAGCTAAAAAGGCAGCGAGAAGAAGTGGAAATTATTAGGGAACGCTATCCACAAATTGATATTTATTGGGGCATTGAGTCAGACATTCGTCCAGATGGGTCTCTCGATTACCCGGACAGAATTCTGGAATCTTTTGACTTCGTAATAGGTTCAATCCACAGCCATTTTAAGATGGACAGAAAAACCATGACAGATCGCATATTGAAGGCTCTGAGTCATCCCTGTCTTACTATGCTGGGGCACCCGACAGGAAGGCTCTTGCTGGCAAGACCTGGCTATGACGTGGATATGGACGCTGTCTTAGAAAAAGCAAAGGAGTATGGGAAAATCCTGGAATTAAATTCTCATCCCTACAGATTGGATATCGATTGGAAAAACTGTAGAAAAGCAAAGGCTCTTGGAATACCTGTAAGTATAAACCCCGATGCCCACAATCGTGGAGATTTTTACCTTCGCTACGGCATTCTTACTGCTAGAAAGGGATGGTTAAGCGCCGGCGATGTGTGGAATACAAAGGATCGGGCAAGCATGAAAAAGCTCATGTTAGAAAAACCGTGGAAAAATTAGGGTTTTTGTTTTGCAAAAGCGAAGTTACTCATTGATATTCCAGCTACAATTAGAGCCATAAATACTATAGTTGAAATGCCCGGATATTCCCTCAAAATCAAAGCTGCAAGAACGGTTGCTCCTATAGGTTCGGCTATTACGAAGAGGGATACAATGGTTGCAGGAAGGTGACGAAGAGACCAGTTTATCAGGGAATGTCCAATGCCTTGAGGCACCAGCCCGATCAGGAATAGCATGAGGTAGGTTTTTTGGGTGAAGTTAAACAGAGGAGATGCGGTAAGAAGGCACAGTAAGAAAAGAATAATGCTGGAAGATCCGTAAACACAGGTAAGATAAGTTGCGGTTGGAATGCTGGAACCGATTATTCTTCCTGTGACAAGATAGCCGGCTAAACTGATAGCGCCCATGACAGCTAGAAAATCTCCGAAAAGAGAATGTCCTTCGGGGTTAAATAAATCACTTCCAGCAAGGCCAATACTTCCAATCATTCCCAAAATTACCCCCGCCCAGATCCATCCTGGACGATTTCCCAGTTCGCTGGGATAATTTTTTGAAAAGCGATAGAAAAGCGCCACAAAAATGGGGCTTGTGTTAACAAGGCTTACTGAACTTGCAATGGATGTATGGCGGAGTGAAGAGATCCAGAAGCCAAAATGGGCGGCAAGACATACTCCAGCAAAACATACTAGAAGCATCCTGTAAGGCGCTTTTGCTTTATGAAACGCCTCAGTATTTACCTTTCTTTGGATAAGCACAAAGGGGAAATAGATACCTGTCCCTATGAACACTCGGTAAAAGGCAATTGTTAGAGCTGGAGCTTCGGTAAGTCTTATTAAAATGGATGCGGAGGAAATAGCGCAAATGGCTATAATAACAGCAATGGCGATTTTTACTTTATTGTGGAGCATGTTTTCTTCATTACCTCTGATCATCGACGTTTAATGGTCATTTCTCAATGCGCCCTATCGCCGTAAAAAGTTCCTGAAGGATTGTCTTGTGAGTTTTATAGTATGATCTTTTTCCTTGCAAGGTGCTTTGAGTTTTTATAACCAGACGGTTGGTTTTGTATTGTGATGTGATTTCTAAGAAGAGGGGGAGGAGAAGGAAATGGTGAATGATAACGTTTACGAAATGCTTGCAGATCATCTAAATCGTTTGCCGGCGGGATATCCTAGAACGCCGTCTAGGGTGGAAATCAGAATTCTGAAGCGTTTGTTTACTCCCGAAGAAGCACTACTTGCGAGCAAACTTACTTTCAAGCTTGAAACCCCGGAAGAGATTGCTCAGAAAGTGGGCGGCAATGTTGATGAAGTTGCTGAGCGACTTGAGAACATGGCTAAAAAAGGGCTTATTTTCAGAGTTAGAAAAGGCTCTGAAAAAAGGTATATGGCTGCTCAGTTTGTTGTAGGCATCTGGGAGTATCATGTAAATAGTTTAACTCCTGAACTTATTGCTGATCTCCGTGAGTATTTGCCCTATTTCTTTCAGCACCTTATGAACCTTAAGACGCCTCAACTTCGCGTTGTTCCTATCCCGGGAGCCATTACGGCTCAACAGTCCATTATGCCTTATGAAGACGCTAGAAAGCTCATAGAGAGTGAAGAAGTTATTGCCGTTGCTCCTTGTATTTGCCGCAAAGAGCACAGGATGAGCGGTAATGGGTGCGATCGTCCTTTGGAGTCTTGTTTAGTGTTTGGAGTAGGAGCCCAGTATTACGTTGATAACGGTCTTGGGCGGCTTATAACCAAAGAAGAAGCTCTTGAAATTATAAAGGAAGCAGAGCGGGACGGACGGGTTCTCGAGCCATCCAACGCTCAGAAAATAACCGCCATGTGCACCTGCTGTGGTTGTTGTTGTCAGATCCTTAAGAATCTTAAAAAACTTCCCAAACCAGCTCATTTTGTAGTTTCTCGTTATGTTGCCAACCTTGATGAGTCTCTTTGTGTGTTATGCGGAATCTGTGTTGATCGTTGCCAGATGGAAGCTATTTCTCTTGGTGAAGAATCTGCCGTGCTTAACAGGGATCGGTGCATTGGATGTGGACTTTGTGTTACCACCTGTCCCGAAGGAGCTCTAACGCTTCAGGAAAAGCCTGCTTCTGAACAGAAGGAAATTCCGCCATCTCTTAAGGAGACTTACATGAAAATCTTTCAGGAGCGGATGGCTCTCATGTCGAAGCGTTAAATTTTTCAATGAAGTTGGTTTTAGGTTAATTGACTTTTCTCGAAGTTTGAGTCTATTGTGCCCTTGGGGATGAAAGATTCCCAGGGGTTCATCTGGGAGAAATTGGTTAGCTGGAGGGAAAGCCTTGAAAGAAAAGGATATTAAGCGGAAAGACCAGATTGAAAAGCCCGTTGGTAAACTTGGTGTTCTTATACCAGGTATTGGTGGAGCGGTAAGCACTACCTTTATTGCCGGGGTGGAACTAATACGGCGTAACATGGGAGAACCGGTAGGGTCGCTGACTCAGCTTGGAACTATTCGTCTGGGCAAGCGCTATGAACGAAGAGCACCGAAGATCAAAGAATTTGTGCCTCTTGCCGAACCAAGTGATCTGGTGTTTGCGGGATGGGATATTTATGAAGCGAATCTATACGAAGCAGCTAAATACGCTCGAGTCCTCCAGCGAGATCACATTGAACCAATAAGGGATTTTTTGGCAAGCATTGTGCCCATGACAGCGGTTTTCGATAGAAGATTTGTGAGAAATCTCGATGGGACTCATATAAAGGAAGGAAAGAACTATCGTGAATTGGTGGAAGCTCTGAAGGAAGATATTCGTAATTTCTGTGACCGTGAAAAAGTTTCTCGCTGCGTTATGATCTGGTGTGGAAGCACCGAAGTGTATATCAAACAAGAGCCGATTCATGAATCTTTGGATGCCTTTCTCGATGCTGTAGAAAAGAATCATCCGAGCATTGCTCCCAGCATGCTTTACGCTCTGGCAGCTCTTGAAATGGGAATTCCTTTCATAAACGGAGCGCCGAATCTTACAGTTGATATTCCTGCTTTAATAGAACTTGCTAATCGAAATAGGGTTCCCATAGCGGGAAAGGATTTTAAAACGGGTCAGACTCTCATGAAAACCATCATTGCTCCAGGACTCAAAGCTCGTATGCTTGGTCTTGAGGGATGGTATTCGACGAACATTCTCGGAAATCGCGATGGACTTGTGCTCGATGATGAAGGTTCCTTCAAGACAAAGGAAGAAAGCAAACTCTCTGTGTTAGATTATATACTTCAGCCTCACCTTTATCCCACGCTGTATAAGAATTATTACCATAAAGTGACCATAAATTATTACCCGCCTCGAGGTGACAATAAGGAAGGGTGGGACTGCATCGATATTTTCGGTTGGCTTGGATATCCAATGCACATTAAGATCGATTTTCAGTGTAGAGACAGCATCCTGGCGGCACCTTTGGTGCTGGATCTTGTTCTTTTTGTGGATCTTGCTAGAAGAGCTAATATGAGCGGCATTCAGGAGTGGCTTTCTTTCTACTTCAAGAGCCCAATGCATAAAAGCAATCTCTATCCTGAGCACGATTTGTTCATTCAGCACATGAAGCTGAAAAATACTCTTCGCTACTTAATGGGGGAAGAACAGATTACTCATTTCGGGCTGGATTATTACATGGAAAATGGATCAGAATAAAACAAGCAGCCTATCCCTACAGGTATGAGCATGCGTAATTTGAAGCATTCCCACAGATTTGTTGATGAATACGACGGAATGGTGGCTCTTGGTTTTTCCAGAGAGATCGATGAAAAATCTATAATGTATCTTCTCCAGAAATTCTCCGATGACGAACTTCTTAAGGTGCTTGTGCCGCGACTAACTGATAATGAGATTTCCGAATTGTTCGAGCTAATCTTTAGGTTCCTGAAGGCTCATCTTTCAGAAGAGGAATACCATCGGTTGTTTTTGAAAGACGATGAAAGCCACTAGTTTGAGAAATGGAAGGGGCGCTCGGTCTCCTGCGCCCCTTGTCGATAAAATTCCTCTTAATATGGTTCTTTTCCCTGCCGTATCTATCAAATCCTAATTTTGACCGACTATCGAGTGCATACGTTAACGATTGGAGAACAGAAAGAAAAATTTATCGCTTCTACTCTGTTTTTCACTGTTGTGGTGTCCAGTTTTTTCCTACTCAGCAAAGCCCTTCAATTCCTTTTTCCTGTTGGGGTGTCTTAATTTTCTTAGAGCTTTAGCTTCTATCTGGCGGATACGTTCTCTCGTCACATGGAATTCCTGTCCGACTTCTTCTAAGGTATGATCCGCCTTTGTTCCTATGCCGAATCTCATGCGCAGAACTTTTTCTTCTCTGGGTGTAAGGGTTGCCAGCACTCTTCTGGTTTTATCAGCAAGATTTAGACTGATGACTGCATCAGCAGGATTCACAATTTTTTTGTCCTCTATGAAGTCGCCAAGATGACTGTCTTCTTCTTCTCCTATAGGAGTTTCAAGGCTTATGGGTTCCTTTGCGATCTTCAGGATTTTACGAACCTTGTCCACCGGAAGTTCCATTTTTTCAGCTATTTCTTCGGGTGTTGGCTCTCTTCCAAGTTCCTGCACCAGGTAACGAGATGTTTTTATGAGCTTATTGATGGTTTCAATCATGTGCACAGGAATTCGTATGGTTCTAGCCTGGTCAGCAATAGCCCTGGTGATGGCCTGCCGTATCCACCAGGTGGCATAAGTGCTGAATTTATAGCCTCTCTGGTATTCAAACTTATCCACAGCTTTCATTAATCCGATGTTACCTTCCTGAATAAGATCCAGGAACTGCAAGCCCCTGTTGGTGTATTTTTTTGCTATGCTAACAACAAGCCTCAGGTTCGCTTCAATCAGTTCCGTTTTTGCCTGCTTGGCCTTTCTCATCCCCGTTTCAACTCTATGCAGGATGTCTCTAAGAGTTTTGACATCAATTTTGGCTTCCAGTTCGAGCTTTTTTATCTTTTCCTGAGCTTCTAAAGCCTTGGATATGAGTTTTAAAAATTGTTCGTCGATATAATGAACATCAGTAGAGACGGGTTTAGAAGATTCCCGTCCGTATATTTCTTCGAGTTGAGTAATGGGTTTTCCACACTTGGTTTCGCACTTTCTGACTTCTCTTTCGCACCGCTCTATTTCATGAAGATACAGTTTGAGCTTGTCCACCACGGCATCAATCTGGCTTTTGCCAAGCTGAAGTTCCTTAAGAAGAGATGCAATCTCATCGCGGTTTATTTCTATTTGCTTTTGAATATTTTCTTTTTCTTCGGTTGAGATGTCTTCTTCCAGGATTTTGACCTGAAGTGATCTGTTTTCTGTATCCAATTCTTCAACTCGATTAAGGATAGAAATTAACTTTTGCTTTAGTTCCTCTTTTTCTTCGTCGGTTATGTCTTCGTCTAAGTCTTTGAGAACCTGGAAAACATCAAGCCTACCATCTTCGAGTTTTTCTCGAATTGATAGTATTTCCTTTACTCCTATGGACGATTCCATAATGGCATTGAACACTTCTCGCTCCGCAATTTCAATTCGCTTTGCGATTTCCACTTCTTCTTCCCGACTTAGCAGAGCTACCTGTCCCATCTCCTTGAGATACATTCTGACCGGATCGGCCACTCGAGCTGACATATCGTCGTAGGTTAGATCTTCCTCTTCTACAGTTGCTTCATCTTCAATGGATCCCATTACCGGTGTGCTGACAGTTTTGGCCCTTAGAGCAGCGAAATCGTCTTCAGAATCGACGATTTCTATCTCCATCTCATCGAAGATTGTGATCATATCGTCAAGTTTGTCTGGCGAAAGCGCTTCTTCAGGAAGCGCTTCGTTAAGTTCATCGTAAGTCAGGTAACCTTTTTCTTTTCCTTTAGAGATTAGGTCTCTTAGTTCGTCCATATTGACCTGCTTGTCATGGTTTTTTGTAGAAGTTGTGCCCATCGTCTTTCACCGTCCCCCTCTCAGAATTTCCAAAGGTTTTGTGTCTGTTATGATTTTTAACCTCCATAAGACATTGTATTTTGCGTAAAGTGTCCTTTATACTTTCAACATCACCTTTTTTTTCAGCTTCGGCAAGTTTTCTCACAAGATAATTACGGCGTTCCTTTAAAAACTGTTTCTCAAGTGCCCCCAGGTAGTCATTGAGAAACAATCTAGCCGTCGATTCACCTATATCCAGCTTGCTTTCAAAAATGATCTTAGAAAGTAAGTTCCGTGCCTTTGGATCTTGGACACGGTCATAGATTTGATCTATACAAAATTTGTTCTTATTCCATTCATTGGAAGAAATTTCAAGCCATTCTTCATAAAAACCTTTAAAAATCAACCTGGTGAGTTCCTGACCGGGATTACATCTATCGTAAGCTTCTACGTCGTTTCCCAGAAGATATTCCCAGCAATTTTTGTGAGCTATTACTTCCACAGTATGAGGATAGGTAACAAGGATTTTAAGGATTTCTTCTTCCAGAGAAGGTGGGGATGTATCCATGTATGTTTCTCGGGGAGAATATTTTTTTGATGAATTAGCAGCATTTGAATGTTGCACAAAGTGGGATTTCGCTTTTATCAGATCGACTTTGCCAGAATAATTGATGGAAGGAAATTCTCCAGGCATTGGCGATTTGGAAGACTTAGACCACAACTTAAACTGTTTGTTTATGACTTCATCAGAAAGTCCTAGTTTTATGCCCGCCATTTTTATGTATTCTGCCTGCATCACCGGATGGGATATGGCTTCTAGATAATTGAAAAGATCAGACAATACCTTCATTTTGCCGTTGGTAGATCCATCCCAGCTTTTGAGTATTTCATCTATGGCGAATTCTCCCAGGTCCATCTTTGAATTCATAAGGTTTTCGAAATCAGTCAGAGAATGATTGCGGAAAAAATCATCGGGATCCATTCCGTCAGGAAGCACAACACAAAAAGCCTGCAGACCTTCCTGAGCAAGCACAGGGAAATTACGGATCATTGCTTTTATTCCCGCTTCATCTCCATCATAAACAAGCAAAACTTCGTCGGCAATACGCTTTATAAGTCTAGCTTGCTGGGGGGTTAGAGCTGTGCCAAGAGTCGCCACCGCTCGATAAAAACCAACACGGTGGAAGGCAAGAGCATCCATATAGCCTTCTACAAGAATTATTTGACGCTTTTCTTTGCGACATGCTTCTTGAGCTAGGTGGAATTGGTAGAGAGTTGATCGTTTTCGGTAAATTTCAGATTCGGGGCTGTTCAAATATTTAGGTTCATTAGATGAATCCCCTTCCGCTAAAGTTCTTCCCCCAAAAGCGATGACCTTACCCCGATGATTTCTTATAGGGAATATCAGCCTGTTGCGAAACCGATCATAGAATTTTTCTCCTGATCGATTAGATGCTACCGCAAACAATCCAAGCTCTACGCCCTTTTGAAGATCTAACCCTTTGTTTTTAAAGTGTCGAACCAGTGCATCCCAGCTTTGAGGTGCATAACCAAGGCGTTGTTCCTCTACGATACGTTCATCAATCTGTCGTTTCTTGAGGTATTCTCTAGCTACACTTCCTTCAGAACTGTAACGTAGTTGCTGGTAGTAAAATTCTTCCGCAACGGCTATGTATTGAAGAAGTAATGAAGTGCGATTTGCTTCTGTTCCTGGGCGGCTTGTTTCTATCCTTATGTTGTATCGGTCTGCAAGAAATTCTATGGCTTCAGGGAAAGACAGCCCTCGATGTTGCATAACGAACTTGATAACATCTCCCCCAGCTCCGCAGCCAAAACAGTGAAAGATTTGACGTTGATGGTCAACGTAAAACGACGGCGTTTTTTCCGCATGAAAAGGACATAGCCCGACGTAGTAGCGTCCAGCCCGACGAAGATTGACTGCCTCTCCCACTATGTCCAGAATATCGGCAACTTCTTTTATTTTCTCAATCAGTTGACCATTACGAGCCCCAGTCAAGGCTTTTGCGTCCCTTTGTATTTTTATTTGAGGATGGTTGTGTTTCCCTGGAACTTACGAAATAATCAAAACACAATATTCAAGAAAAGCAAGAGAGTAATTTTATTGGGCTCTCCCTTTTCTTAATAGGCTGAGATTGTTCGAAAATTTTTTCCATGCAGGGTTGTCCTGGCAATAGGTTCAGAATTGTAGGGGCACGGCATGGGCGTGCTCCTGGAGGTGAAAGTCCTCCCGTGAGTTGATCACAGCGAGCGAAGGGAAGCGCAACTGCACGAGGGTGACCGAGTGTGGGGAGGAAGCGTGGAACGAAACTGCGAGCCGATGGACAAGAACCGGACCCCTCCCCAGCCCTCCCCGTCAACGGGGAGGGAGTGCGGAGCAGGGCGAGCGGGCCGAAGTCTGCGAAGCTCTCGTGATCAAGGCGAAGTGGCGTAAATCCGACTCAACTTCTCGAACCGCCCGGTGCGGACCCGCATGCCGGGTGGTGTGGGAGGGGATCGGTCAAACTGACCGCCCCTATCCCGATTACGGAGTTTTTTAGAACACCCTCTGTTCAAGCTTGACCAATTGATTTTTCTACTTGACGTAGAAACTCTAAAACTAGCTCATTGAAAGTCTCTGTGGCTTCGAGATGTATAGCATGTCCTATGCCGTCCAGTTCCACAAGTTGTGAGTTAGGTATAAGTTCTGCAAGAACTTTGGAATTCTGTGGAGGAACAAGAATGTCATCTTTTCCGGTGATAATAAGGGTTGGACATGTAATTCTATACAGAATATCGCATACATTAAATCTATTGATAGCGATAAGTTGAGCCTGGAAAGCTTCGAACGGCTGAATGGGAGCCGAAAGAGTCTTTCTTTTATATTCGTCCACAATCTCCGGATGTTCTTTTCGACACTTTTCGCCAAATAGAAGGGGGATGTTTTTTTCGACTATTTCTTCTGGTGATAAGCCTTCCTGAGAGGAGAGACGATCGAGCACTTCACGGGCGGGAGCAATACGCCTGCTTTTTCCACAATGAGTGCATCCAAGCACCAGAGCTGATACTCGATCCGGATGAGTTGCCGCAAGCTGCTGAGCGATCATGCCACCCATGGATATTCCTGCCACATGGGTTTTGTTGATTTCCAAATGATCAAGTAAGGCTAGAGCATCCTCAGCCATTTGATCCATTGTGTAAGGACCTGGCGGCATCCAGGATTTACCAGCTCCTCGATTGTCGAAAACTATGACTGTATAAAATGCTTCAAAGAATGGACGTTGCTGATACCATGACCAACTCCCCCCGCTTAGACCACTTATAAATAGAAGTGGACTTCCCGAACCAGAAACTTCGTAGTAGATTCTTCGTTCACCGTCATCGCAGAAAGGCATGCTAACCTCCCGATGTTTATTCAGTCTCTTCTTTCAAATTCTCGATCTTTTAGAAATTCAAAAAAGATATGTCCCAGTTTATGAGTTTCTGGGGACTTCCATTTTTCCGGGGGTGGGACAGGATAAGAAAACCCAATTAGAACTTCTTTTGTTACGGTATTACTTTTTAGCCCATTTTGATCTACAACTGCCATTTCAATACGAAGCCGCTCGTTTGTTTCGAGTCGAGGGATGTCGATGGTTACGAAACCCTTGAAAGTCTTACGATCAGCAGGGGTTAGAGCTATGTAATGAGTTGAATCCGGGTTGACCCCTACCTGAGTAATTGTAAACCATATACCTGCCATATTGCCGTCTGGGTCCTGGGCTTCAACATAGATGGGGAGAATCATGTTGGAAAGAATGTTTGGAGTTAGGTAACTGTCGCTTATAACCGGCTTTGCTCCACTTTCGATGTTTTTTGACGGACTAGGCGGTATGTTTTGCGCCCAGCACCCCGCCATGATAATAGCCATTATGGCTAACAAAATTTTATTCATAAAAAACCCCCTTGTGTGGATTGAGTATCCTTCTTATCGTCGAACTCACAGGGACGAATAAAAGCAAGTTCTTCCTTTGTTGCAGGACGCACCTTAACTATTTTTACTTTGTATAACAAATTCTTACCAGCCAAAGGATGATTAAAGTCTAAAAGGACGTCATGATCCGTTTTTTCTACCACCTTGTAGGCATATTGGGCTTTTGTTGACGGATCGGTTGCTATAACCCATTTACCCGGCGAAAGAGTTCTACCTTGAGGGAATTCTTCAAAGCTTCTTCGTTTAAGGAGTTCCTTTTTGTAAAGACCAAAGGCTTCTTCGGCATGAATTGAAAAAGATGTTTCATCTCCTTCTTTTAATCCGTAGAGTCTAGCTTCAAGGGCTGGAAGGATCTGGTCGTAACCGACGGTGAAATACATGGAGACCGGCTGATCTGGGGATCCTTTGACGTAAGATCCGTCATCGATTTGAACGGTGTATTCTATTGTAACCACAGTATCTTTAGATATTTCCATTTTTCACTCCTCAATTGGGAAACCAAGCTGAATTGCTTTTTCGCGGTAGGTTTGGGCTTTTGTGTTTTCTCCCATTGATTCGTAAACTACTGATAGGTGGTAATAGGCAGAAGCGAAGTCGGGGCGAAGTTCTATCACCTTTAGGAAAGCCTGTGCCGATTCCTCCAGGCGGTTTAGGTGGAGAAGGGCTATGCCAAGGTTGTGGTGAGCCTGAAGAAGGTTAGGCATGAGCTCGACCGCCTTTTTGCACATTTCTACCGCTTTTTCGTAAAGTCCTTTTTGGAGATAAACAAAACCCAGGTTGTTGTATGGCATTGGGATAGTTGGGTCAATCTCAAGAGCTTTTTCGTTATAACTTATACATTCGTCCAATTTGCCGTCCTGAAAAAATATACCTGCCAGGTTAACGTAAGCTTGAGCCAGCCTGGGATCATACTCAATAGCCTGAAGGAATTCTGATACAGCTTCTTCTTTGAGTCCCTTTCTCATATAGGCGAGCCCCAGATTGTAATGAAAGGTTGCCGATTCTGGTTCGAAAAAAAGCCTCTCCTTTAGGTAGCGTATGTATTGATCGAGATCTGAAACTTCATGAGTTGCCATGTTTTCTCCTTTCCTTGCTAGCTACAGATTTTTTTACCAACTTATAACGCTAATGTTTTAGAGAGTCACGGTCAAGTGGAAACGGTTTTTGATTGAAGGTAGTTTGTGAAGAAAGTGGCTATTCAGCACAAGAAAGAAACCACTAATTTTTTGGAATTTGTGGTTGACAAGGTAAAATCACCGTGGGTATAAAGTCTTACGAGAGAAGAAATGGTGAAGAAATTCACTTTTGCTGTGAAATGTTTACTGGAAGGGTGTGCCCGCCGTGGGGTGGGATGAATAAATTATGTGTGGCGGTTGAACAAAATGGAGGCCAGCCATGAGTAGCAAAGAAGAAGCTAAAGAACGTATCATTAACTGGTTGAAGGAACAGAAAAAGACCAAACATTATTTTAATGATCTTTGTAAAGCTGTGCCTGAAATCAACATGAGGGAAGCCAAGAAACTTATTAATGAACTGGTTAGTGAAGGAAGACTCCGTTATTGGACAAGCGGGAGTACGACTATGTATATGCTCCCAGGAGTTGATGATGTGAAGAAAGAGGAAGAAGGAATGGTGTAAAGGGTGGTGACAGAGATGAGTCTAAAGGAGGTAAGTGTATGGCGTTAAAGCACAAAACCCCTATGCTTGATGAGCTAACCAAGGGGCCCTGGCCGAGCTTTGTAACTGACATTAAGCGTGTTGCAGAAAGAAAACCTGAATGTGATGATCTCTTGGGATTGCTCGAATTGTCTTATAAGGACAAGGAAGGACACTGGAAACACGGTGGTATTGTCGGTGTATTCGGTTACGGAGGTGGAGTTATAGGTCGTTATTGCGACAGACCTGACCTGTTTCCTAATGTGGCTCACTTCCATACTATGCGTGTTAACCAGCCGGCTAGCAAGTTCTACAAGACTGATGTTCTTCGCAAGCTTTGTGATATCTGGGAAGGAAAAGGAAGTGGTCTTTTCAACTTTCACGGTTCCACCGGTGACATTATTTTGCTTGGCACCACAACTGATCAACTTGAGCCGATCTTCTACGAACTTACCCATGAACTTGGTATGGATCTTGGTGGCTCCGGATCTAACATGAGAACACCTGAGGGATGTGTTGGTAAAGCAAGGTGTGAATGGTCCTGTATCGATACGCAGGACATTATTTATGATATAACAATGAGATATCAGGATGAGTTGCATCGTCCCATGTTCCCATATAAGTTCAAATTCAAGGCTTCCGGTTGTCCAAACGACTGTGTTGCAGCTATAGCCCGCGCTGACTGCTCTATTATTGGAACATGGCGAGATAAGATAAGAATTGATCAGGAAGCTGTTAGAGCCTACGTTGGTGGTGAACTCGTACCCCATGGTGGAGCCGATGGTCCAGAAAAAAGACCTCTTGATATCCAGGCGGAAGTAATTGACAAGTGCCCAACGAAGTGCATGGAATGGGACGGAAAGAATCTGAAGATATATGATGAAGATTGTGTTCGTTGTATGCACTGCATCAATATCATGCCCAGAGCTCTCCGCCCGGGTGAAGATGTAGGCGCTACAATTCTGGTTGGAGCAAAAGCCCCCATTCTTGAAGGTGCTCAGCTTTCTAGCGTAGTGATTCCGTTCATGAAGATGGAACCTCCCTATGAAGAATTCCATGAATTTGTTGGGAGAATGTGGGATTGGTGGATGGAGCACGGGAAGAACAGGGAACGACTCGGTGAACTTATTCAGCGTCTTGGACTGAGAGAGTTCCTTAACGCTGTTGGGTTGCAGCCAGATCCACGTATGATCAATACGCCGAGATACAATCCTTACATTTTCTACGACCCAGCGGATGTGCCTGGAGGATGGACACGTGACGCCAAGGCTTATCGTGAACGTCATCAGCCGTAAAGAAGTTGTTAGCAACAATAATAAGGAGGTGTAAATATGCCTTTCGATCCTAATGATATCATGAAAGATCGTCTTACGGATATAGGTCCACCAAAATATGATAAGTTTTTCCCACCCATAGTCAAAGAAAATTACGGGAAATGGAAATATCACGAGATTCTCGAGCCTGGTGTTTTGGTTCATGTTTCGGAAACCGGTGCGAAGCTTTACTCTGTTCGTGTCGGAACATCCCGTCTGGTAAGTGTTGATTTCATTCGAGAAGTTTGCGACATTGCTGACAAATACTGCGATGGATATCTTAGATGGACTACTAGAAACAACATCGAATTCCTAGTAACCGATGAGTCTAAACTTCGCCCTCTGATTGACGACCTGAAGAGTCGCAGCAATTGGTTCCCTATCGGTGGTACGGGCGCATCCATTACGAGCATTGTTCATACTCAGGGATGGGTTCATTGCCATACACCAGCTATTGATGCTTCAGGTATTGTAAAGGCTGTGATGGATGATCTATTTGAGTATTTTGGTTCTCATAAACTCCCCGCTCAGGTTAGAATTGCTCTCGCTTGCTGCTTGAACATGTGTGGTGCTGTCCATTGCTCTGACATCGCAATCCTGGGTGTGCATCGTAAGCCGCCTTTCATAGAACATGAACGAGTGCAGAATGTTTGCGAGATTCCTCTTGTTATAGCGGCTTGCCCAACGGCTGCAATCAAGCCCAAGAAGGTTGGAGAATACAAGAGCATAGAAATTAACGAAGCTCGATGCATGTTCTGCGGTAACTGCTACACTATGTGTCCGGCTCTTCCAATTGCAGATCAGGACGGCGACGGTGTAGCGATATGGGTTGGTGGTAAAGTGTCCAACTCTCGAGTCCCACCGATGTTCTCTAAGCTGGCCGTACCTTACATTCCTAATGAGCCTCCTAGATGGCCTACAGTCGTGAAAACAATTCGGAAAATTGTTGAAGTTTACGCATCTGATGCTCGTCGCTATGAACGAATCGGTGAATGGATTAATCGAATTGGTTGGGAGAGGTTCTTCGAAAAGACTGGATTTGAATTCCGTCATGAACATATTGATGATTACCGCCTTGCCATGACGACCTGGAGAACTACAACTCAGTTTAAGTTCTAGCATAGAGAAACAAAGGGGAGGGTTAAATTCCTCCCCTTTAAGAATTATCTGATATGGATTGTCGAGAATTCAATGGAAAAACTGAGGCAACAGAAATGCTTTCCTGGCGTGTTAAATCCTGCTGGTCTAGTTGTTGCCGCACTTAAAGGTGGATCCGGTAAAACCTTTGTTTCTACCGGTCTTGCCGCTGCTTTCAAATCGATCGGTTACAAAGTTGTCCCTTTTAAAAAAGGTCCCGATTACATCGATGCAGGCTGGCTTTCTGTCGCAGCGGGATCTCCCTGTTATAATCTTGATATGTTTCTTATGAAACCAGAAGATGTTGTAGCTTCCTTTTGCTACCAAAGCAATAAAGCAGATATAGCTCTGGTTGAGGGTAATCGAGGGCTTTTCGATGGCCTGGATGAAATAGGAAGCTGTTCCACTGCAGAACTTGCAAAACTTCTTGGACTTCCGGTTGTTCTCATTATAGACGTTACTAAAATGACAAGAACTTCTGCCGCTCTTGTTTATGGTTGCCAACATTTCGATAAGGATTTGAAAGTCAGTGGGGTGATTCTCAATAGAGTAGGGACCTCTCGGCAGGAGACTCTCATAAGGCGAGCGATTGAAGAATCTTGTGGTGTGCCTGTTGTAGGCTCCATTCCTAGGCTATCCAATAATTTTTTTCCTGAAAGGCATCTCGGTCTTATTCCTGCTTTTGAGCACTTTAAAGTAAGGGAAGCTATCGATTATGCTCGTAATATTGTTAAGGATTCGGTGGATCTAGAAAAGGTTTTGTCCATTGCGGAAAAGGGAAGATCTTGCGGGTTAGGATTTGTGGATTTTTCTCTATCTTTTGACAGCCGAAGTGCTAAAGAGTTAGGTTGCGTGATAGGGGTTATTAGAGACGAAGCATTTCAGTTTTATTATCCTGAAAATCTACTAGCTCTTGAAAAGGCTGGAGCGAAATTGGTTTTCTTTTCGGCTTTAGCTGATAAGCATTTGCCATCCAATATTGATGGGCTATATATTGGTGGTGGATTCCCTGAGGTTTATGCGGAGATTCTGGCAGGAAACGATGTTTTGAAAGCAGAGATAAGAGAAGCTATCGATAGGGGTTTGCCTGTTTATGCCGAATGTGGTGGGCTTATGTATCTTAGCGAATATATTACAGTTGATAAGAGTTCTTACCCTATGGTTGGAGTGTTACCTTTAGAAGTAGAAATGTATAAGAGGCCTCAGGGACATGGTTACGTCTTAGGACAAATTGTTGAGGAAAACCCCTTTTTTCCTGTAGGCTATTCCTTTAGAGGACATGAATTTCACTATTCTAGAGCTGTTTTGAAGAATGATAGCTATAGGGATGTGCGTTTTATTCTGAAACTTCAGAAAGGCCACGGAATAGTTGAACAATTTGATGGAATAGTGTATAGAAACTGTGTAGCTTTGTATGCTCATGTTCATGCATTGACCTGTAAAGAATGGGCGAAAAGCTTTGTGAAGACAGCCCAGTCCTACAGGGTAGGGAACATGAAGTCGGGGAGCTTCAAGGAAGCCCTTCTCCCCGCTGTAGATGATCAATTATGATGTTTAACAAAGAGGAGGTGTTGAGGTATGGCAAAGACGATTGAGTACAAAGGCAAAGTATTCGAGATTGATGAGGATGGGTTCATTTCTAGCTTCGATCAGTGGTGCCCTGAATGGGTCGAGTATGTGAAGAAGTCTGAAGGTATTGAAGAACTTACGGAAGCTCATTGGAAGATCATCAACATCCTCCAGGATTATTACAAGAAACACGGTATTGCTCCGATGGTTCGAATTTTGACCAAGCTGACTGGCTATAAGCTCAAAGAAATCTATGAACTTTTCCCATCTGGACCTGGTAAGGGTGCTTGTAAGATGGCTGGTCTTCCTAAGCCTACTGGTTGCGTATAAGGCTATTTTTTGCTAGCTGGTGGGGTTGATTTTTCCAGTAGGACCAGCGCTGAAAGATAAAAAATGGTAGTGGGCGTGATTGAGTTACAGAAGTCTTGAAAACAGAGAGGGAGACGATATCGATGTGGAGAGTAACGGTTGACAAAGACAAGTGTGCTGGTGACGGTGAATGTGTGGAAGTATGCCCCGTGAACGTTTACGAAATGATCGATGGTAAGGCTGAACCTGTAAATGCAGATGAATGTCTTGGTTGCGAAAGCTGTGTAGAAGTGTGCGAGCAAGGAGCTATCACCGTCGAGGAAGTCTAAATAGGTGGGGGATAAATGAAAATTAGGGCTCGCCGTATATGGAGCGAGCCCTTTCAGTTTATTAAAGTTGGGTTAATTGGAATTAATGGCAAACTTTGGAACATTATACGGTATCGGAGTCGGTCCCGGGGATCCAGAGCTTTTGACTGTAAAGGCTGTGAGGATATTGCAGAAAGTATCATATATCTTCGCAGCGTCTTCTTCCAAAAATGACTACAGTGTGGCTCTTGAAGCTGTTAAAAGCTATCTTTCCCCGCAAGCTAATGTTTATTCGCTTCCCTTTCCAATGACCTACGATCAACAAGAATTGGAAAAGGCGTGGCATGATAACTGTAAGCCAATGATTGAGTTACTTGCTCGGGGAGAAGATGTAGCTTTTATCACTATAGGCGATCCCCTGGTTTACAGCACTTACATCTACATTATGCGAACGATTCGAAGCTTGTATCCAGATGTTCCAATCCAGACAATCCCGGGCATCACATCGTTTCAAGCGGCTGCTTCCTTCTGTAATGTGCCCGTGGTAGAGGGGGAAGAATCGATGGCCGTCGTGTCGGGAGCTCGAGGAGCCGCTCATCTGGATAAAACTTTGGAATGTTGCGATACGGTGGTGCTTTTAAAAGTATATCGCCAGATGCCAGAAATTATAAAAACTCTTGAGGAAAAGTCTCTTCACGCTTCAATTTTCTATGTCAGCCGCTGTGGTTTACCTGATCAGGAGATTTTTTGTGAATTAGGGGAACTGAAGGGTAGAAAACCACATTATCTTTCTCTTATGATTGTAAAAAAAAATAAAGGTAATCATAATAAACCTTGATAAATAAAGGCAATTTTTTTAGCAACACGATCTATTAATAGATTGTCCAGTAAAAAAGTTTTTCCTGCTTCTCCATATTTTATAGCTTTCCTGGGGTTATTTTTAAGCCACAGGATTTTTTCTGCGCAATCGTGAATATTTCCAGGTTCAAAAAGCAATCCACACCGAGCATTTTTAACAATCCAGGACATACCAGATCCTTTTAGGTTGCTTGCTATAATTGGTTTTTCGTGAAACATAGCTTCAAGAAGCACTATGCCGAAAGCTTCGGTTCGTTCGATGGATGATAGAACAAAACAGTGGCTTGAGAGAAATAGAGCGGTAAGCTGTTCTGGAGAAAGATAACCGTGAAAAACTACTCGATTTTGAAGCCCTAATTGGCGGGCTAATTTTTTTAGTGGATTCTCTAAGTAACCTGTTCCCGCAATGTGGAGACTCACATCTTCAGGAAGAAGACCTATAGCCTTTATTAAAACATCAAAACCCTTATAATAGCTGAGCCTTCCGGCGGATAATACTCTAAATGATGTGTTCCCCCAGGTTTGTTCCGCCCATTGTAAAAGTGAAGAAGAAGGATAAGGCATCCGGTCGGTATCAATACCTAAAGGCACAACAGTGCATTTATTGTGAAAGTCATTAAGGGGTTTACTGGAATTCAGATAATCCGGCGATGAGGCTATGACGACATCTGCTCGTTTCAGAAAAAGTCTTTCTGGAATAGCATAGATAGGATAGCTAAATTTTAGTATCTTACTGAAATTTGATGAGACGACATCGGCGTGCCAGTGTATTACCCAGGGAATTTTTTTTGCCCGGCAGATTCCCAGTCCCCAGAAAGCTGATGCATTGGGAAGGTGGAAATGAAGGATATCAGGCTTCCAGTTGTTGATACATTCAAGGAAAGATTTAAGAAAAGCTGGACTTAGTGGGATAAAACCCAGATGTCCCAGGATTTTTGATCGCCAGACAAAGACTCTATCAATTATTTCAAAGCTTGAAGGTAAGCCGGGTTTATGGTGGTGCACCAGGGCTCCGACTTCGATTCCGCGGCGAGCCAGAGCCACGAGAAGATCTCTCAAAAAATATTCCATTCCCCCTGGAACGGGTGGGTAATATTTGCCAATATGAAGGACTCTCATCAGATCGATGGATATCTAGCACTCATGCCGGAAGCTTGATCAAAGGCGTAGGCTAATCGTAGTATTAGATCTTCTTGAAAATAGTTTCCGAGAATTTGCAAGCCAATGGGAAGTCCTTCGGGGGAAAGGCCACAAGGGATTGTGATGCCTGGTATCCCGGCGAGGCTTGCTGGAAGAGTATAAATGTCGGATAGATACATCGACAGCGGATCTTCTAGTTTTTCGCCGATAAAAAAAGGAAGAATTGGCGTTACGGGAGCGATTATAGCATCGCAGGTAAGGAATGCTTCCTCGAAGTCTTTTCTTATAAGATTTCTCACCTGTGATGCCTTGTGGTAGTATGCTTCATAATATCCGGCGGACAAAGCATAGGTTCCAATCATGATACGTCTTTTTACTTCAGATCCAAAACCCTGATATCTTGTTTCTGAATACATCGATATAAGATCCTGAGTTCCAGATGATGATCTGAAGCCGTATTTTACTCCATCGTAGCGAGCAAGATTTGAGCTTGCTTCCGCCGGTGCGATGATATAATAGGCGGCGACCCCATACTCCGTATGCGGTAGGCTTATATCGATGGTTCTTGCCCCAAGGCTTTCGAAAACCTTAATAGCTTTCCTTATGGCTTCTTCGATATTGGGATCCATACCTTTTACAGCGAAATATTCTTTAGGAACCCCCAATCTCAGGTTTTTTACGGGTTTTTTCATTTCTTCGCAGTATGATGGAACTTCCTTAAGAATTGATGTGGTATCTTTGGGATCGTATCCGGAGATAATTTGTAGAAGCAAAGCCGTATCTTGAACGTTTCTTGCCATAGGGCCTGCCTGATCCAGCGATGAAGCGAAGGCAATGAGCCCGTAACGAGAAACTCTTCCATAGGTTGGTTTCATGCCCACAATGCCACAAAAAGCCGCAGGTTGCCGAATAGATCCACCCGTGTCTGTTCCAATGGCTCCTGTGCATAGGCAGGCTGCCACCGCTGCTGCTGATCCTCCACTAGACCCTCCAGGGACTCTTGACATGTCCCAGGGATTTCTAGTGGGTCCAAAATAGGAATGTTCAGTGCTCGACCCCATTGCAAATTCATCCATATTGGTTTTGCCTATCAGGATGGCTCCAGCTTGCGAAAGCTTTTCTACAACGGTTGAATTATATGGTGGCACGAAGGACTCAAGAATTTTACTTCCGCAAGAGGTTCTTATCCCTTCTGTGCAAAGGCAGTCTTTTATGGCTATGGGGATCCCGCCCAGGGGTTTTTCTAAGAGTCTTTCTGGATGTTCTGTGTAAAATTGAGCATCCTTAAGCGCTCGTTCTCGGCAAACAGTAATGAATGCATTAAGCTTTGGGTTGAGAGTCTCAATTCGTTTCAAATAAGCTTCAGTTACTTCAACAGATGTAATTTCCTTTTTTATTAGCCGCCGCCTTGTCTCGGCAATGCCCCAGCGGGTGATTTCTTCGCTCATGGGTTTTCTCTCCTTTTGTGAACATTTTTATTGTAACAACAAAGCGGATTTTCGTCATATTACCTTAGGAACAATGAAAAATACCCCGTTTTGTTGAGGGGCATTTGCAAGGGCTTTTTCGTGTTCAAGCGATGGCTTTGGCTTATCTTCTCTCATGACATTTACTTGCTCTACTGCGTGATGCATGGGCTCAATGTTGGACGTATCAAGTTCATTAAGCTTTTCCATGTAGAGGAGAATATCGTTTATCTGGTGAGTCATTCGTTCCTCTTCTTCATCCGATAGTTTGAGCCGTGCAAGCTTTGCAATGTGCTTTACTTCTTCGCGGGTAATTTTGGACGACTTCATGGTGCCCTCTCCCTCTTTGTCTATTACTTATGGGCTTGAAAGACGTCTATTGGTAAATACTCGGAAAAAAACTGTAAGGTGCTTTCCATACCGGAAATCTTTCTCTTTTTCAACAGATCTTGAGTAAGATGGTGAACTCTTCGTTCTTCTTCGATTTGTTCCGATTCATTTGCAATAAAATGCTGAAGGAATCTAGCAAATCTTACTATGTGGATGAGTTCATGCGTTACTATATATACAAGGAAAGGCACAAATAAAAGATCAGAGTTAGTATTAAGCGTTTTAAGGATAACATGATCTTGTAAGCAAATCTTAAAATACTCTCCTCGAAGACTTCCTCGAAAGCGTTCCTGAGGATGTTGAGTGTACCGAAGAATCTGAGCATAGGCTATGTCGGTTATTTCTTCGGGGTAGAGATACTTTAAGGATCTTATATCGTAGCGATAATGCTTCCATTCGGCTGTCGAAATTTTGAAATGATCTCCCACAATGTCTTCCGCTATCTCTATCGCCTGATCTAGTTGATGAATTTGGTTATCGCTAAAACATGGCCTTTCCATAAAATTATCCTCACGGAAGTTTATATTGCCTTTATTGGAAAATCTTGACAAGGTGAAACTTTAAGTACTTTTTGACTTTATCGAGGCCTCGAAATAGGGAAAGTTTAAATGCCAGTTCTAGAAATCCCGCATGTTATCATGTTTTTGATTGTTTTCCATTATCAACTGGGAATTTTGAAATACCCTCCTACATTTCTAAGGGTGTTCCAAAACTTCCCTTATGAGGTGGCGAAACATAGAAAAGGGAGGGACGAAATTCGGCTTGGAAGACCTTCCCAGACTCAGGTAGCTAAAAACGACCTCAATATATGATTCACCACGTGACTGTAGGGGCGACGCATGCGTCGCCCCTACAATTCTATTACGGAGTTTTTTAGAACACCCTCCACATTTCTTGACATAAGTGGCTTTATGCTATTACGATGCATTGACTTGAGGTAGTGCCTGAGGTCACAATGCAGAATTATAGAGCTATACTTAAGTGATGGTAAGGTTCGCCTTTTGGTGGGTTGGCATTGTAAGTTTTTGTAGCAAGGTCGGATTACTCTGGCCGAATATGTTTTGAAAGGAAGACAATGGTGTGGGAGCCAAGACGTCCATCAAAGCCTGGTGTTCCTCCAGAATTTGAGGAACTTTTTCAAAGACTGAGAAACCTTTTTGGATATCGGCGAAGTCCGATCTGGGTGGGAATCATAGTGTTTGCTGTCATTATAGTAGCTCTAAATTCCTACTACATCGTAAACCCACAAGAAACGGCTGTAGTTTTAAGATTTGGCAAATTTATACGCACAGCCGATCCCGGTTTGCATTTCAAAATACCCTTTGGGATTGAACAGGTTCAAAAGGTTGTTACAGGACGGGTTCTTCAAAGAGAATATGGTTACCGAACAGTTGAAGCTGGTGTGAGAAGTAGATTTACTGAAAAAGGTTATGAGGAAGAAGCAAGAATGCTCAGTGGAGATCTCAATGTGGTAGATGTTCAATGGACGGTTCAATATAAAATTGCCGATCCAGTAAAGTATCTATTCCGAGTTCGGGATGTTGAAGGGACCCTGGATGATATTTCTGAATCAGTTATGAGAAGAATGGTGGGTAATCGCTATGCTGACGAGGTGCTTACAATTGGAAGAGCTGGAATAGCTGAGAACGCTCGCAAAGAGATTCAGGCAATCATGGATCACTACGAAACAGGGATCCATATTGTATCAGTGAAGCTTCAAAACGTGAATCCTCCAGAACCTGTTCGTGCGGCTTTCAATGAAGTCAACGAAGCCAGGCAGGAAAAGGAACGTATGATCAACGAGGCTCAAAAGCTTTACAATGAGAACATTCCTAAGGCTAGGGGGGAGGCGAGACAGATAATTACGGAAGCTGAAGGTTATGCAACAGAGCGAGTAAATAGAGCTCGGGGAGAAGCCGATCGATTTTCGGAAATTTTCACGGCCTATCAAAAAGCTCCGGATATTACTCGAAAGCGTATGTATCTTGAGTCTTTTGAACATCTTATGAATTCTGCCAAGAGTGTATTTATATTGGATGAGACTCAGAAAAATATTCTTCCGTTTTTGGACTTGTCCAGGGGGACATTTATAGAAACTCCATCTAAGGAACCGACAGAACAACATAAGACCACAGCCAAACCGTGATGTTTTTGTAAGAAGGACGATTTATGAATGGTGTCAGATGGATTGTTCCAGTATCGCTGATAATGTTATTGATAGTTGGAGATGTTTTTTTTGTTGTGAACGAAACTCAGCAGGTTGTGATTACTCAGTTTGGAAGACCAGTAAGAAGCCCCATTACTACTGCTGGGCTTTACTTCAAGATTCCTTTTATTCAGAAAGTAAATGTTTTTGAAAAGCGAGTGCTGAAGTGGGATGGCAATCCTACTCAGATTCCCACCAGAGACAAAAAATACATTTGGGTAGATACCACAGCTCGGTGGAAAATTGGAGATCCATTGCTTTTCCTTATGCGAGTAGGGTCAATTCAGACGGCTCATAGTCGCCTGGATGGCATTATTGATTCGGTAGTGCGGGATCATGTAGCTAATAATTTGCTTGTGGAGTTGGTCCGAAGCGAGGGATGGGAAGAGGCTGGAAAGAGTCTTCTTGAGAGTGGAGAGATGACCGATTACGCAGTCGCTACAAAGGCGGGAGAAAGTGATGAACCCCTAAAACTCGAAAAGGGGCGTGAAAAGATTACAAGAGAAATGATCGCTACCGCTTCGCCTCTTCTCAAAGAACTTGGTATTGAACTGCTGGATATTCTTGTCAAACGCATAAATTATATAGACACCGTTCAGCAGAAAGTTTTCGATAGAATGATTTCCGAACGGAAACGCATTGCCGCTCAATACAGATCCGAAGGTGAAGGAGAAAAAGCAATCATCCTAGGACAGATGGAAAAGGAGCTAGCAAAAATTAGATCCGAAGCCTTTATGACTGCTCAGAAGATTAGAGGTCAGGCTGATGCGGAAGCAACCAGAATTTATGCTGAAGCCTATGGAAAAGATCCGGATTTCTTCGACTTTTTGAGATCTCTTGAAGTTTATAAGAATTTTTCAAATCCACAGGGAAGTGTTGTTTTTTCAACAAAGATCGAGGCGCTTAAGTATTTGAAAGGGGCTAAAAAAGCAGGTGAATGATATATTGAGAGGGGAGAGAGAATAATGATATACGCTGAGGAAAATCCTTCTGGAATAACCGAAGTTGACTTGATAGTAGCTATCCCCACTTTTAATGAAGCATCTAATATTGCTTATGTAGTGTCTCAAGTTGATGCTGGATTGATGAAACATTATCCGGATCTGAGGAGTGCCATTATAGTTTGCGATAATCATTCTATGGATGGGACTAAGGAAGTTTTTTTGGGAGTGGATACAAGAACCCCCAAGATTTACATTTCATCTGCTCCAGGTGAACGGGGCAAGGGAATCAACCTGCGGAACCTCTTTCAAAAACTCGAGTCTCTAAATCCTCAGGCTGTAATGATTTTGGAAGCTGATATACGTAATGTTAATCCCGACTGGATTTTCAATTTCATCGAACCTGTGCGAAGAGGTGCTGGATATGTGACCCCCATCTATGTTCATCACAAATATGAAGCAACACTTTCTAGCGTCATTATTTATCCGCTTCTTAGGTGTCTTTACGGTAGGCGAGTTCGTCAAAGTATTGCAGGAGATTGTGCTTTCGGAAAAGCTTTGATTGAGCATTTTGCAAAGGCTCCATACTGGGCTGATTTTGTGTCCGAAAAGGGTATAGATGTTTGGATGGTTGCTAATGCTCTTTATATGCGCCAGCCGGTGTGTCAAACAGTTATTGGATCGCCAAAGCTTCATCGAGTAAAGGATCCTCATGCTCAGGTCAATAGAGCTTTTATACAGTTGGTTGGGACTCTGTTTGAGTTTATGGATCCATTCCAGGATTTTTGGATGAGAGTTAAATGGAGCAAACCGACCATGTTGTTTAATGCTGAACTACAGGAAGCTGAAGTGCCTATTCCTGTGGATGTTAATATTGGGCGTCTTTTTGAAACCTTCAGCCGTGGGTTAGATTCCTATAGAGATCTTTTGTCTCAGGTGCTAAGCCCTGCAGAGATGCATAAACTAGATGAGATAAGGAGCATGGGCATTCAGCACTTTAATTTTCCATCTCATACTTGGGCAACTATTCTTTTTGATGTTGCTGTTGCTTATCGTAATGCTACAGCAGATATAAGGTTGTCCCTTTTGGAGGCTCTGCTTCCTCTTTACTACGGTAAGGTGGCTTCATATGTGCGCAAGACGGAGCGCATGTCAACTCAGCAAGCAGAGGAAGTGGTGGAAAATGAATGTATGGTGTTTGAAGAAAACAAGTCTTATTTGATAAGCCGCTGGAAAATGGCTTGAGAACACCAGTGGATAATTGTTTGGTTTAAAATGATAACTGTCTTTGGTGGAAAGGTCTTTACTTACGATATGATTCTGTTTTTTGGGAAAATTACTCACTATGACAGAACTTAATACCCGATAAACTTTATTGGACTTAGAAATAATAACGAGAGGTTTTGTGGAATTCTCTTTTTGAGTGCCGCTCGGCAGCTTAAAAATATACGGAGGTTGTTAAAATGGCAAAAATTCTCGTCGTGGATGATGAAGAGCACATCAGGTTGTTATACTCGGAAGAACTCCGAGATGCAGGCTATGATGTCATAACAGCCGAAAGTGGATATAAACTCCTTGAACTTATTGAAAAGGAAAAACCGGATCTTGTCGTGCTTGACATAAAGATGGTCGATTACAACGGCTTGGATCTACTTCAGGATATTCGAGCTAAATTCTACGATCTTCCTGTCATACTTTCTACAGCCTATGACACTTTTAAAGAAGATACTAAATCCATGGCGGCGGATTTTTATGTGGTAAAAAGTTTCGATTTGACGGAACTCAAGAAGAAAATTGCTATGGCACTTGAAGCAAAGGAGTCTTTCGATTAGGGAAGTCAAGTCTGATTTTACCCTGAGTGGGCTAAAGTTTATACCCGAGCCCGGTTTCAAGACTTTTGGGGCAGAACTCTCGAATAATTGCCGGTTTGAGTCCTGCCCCTGGCTTTCGGTTTTTTGACTTTAGCTCTAAGTTTTTCATGATATCAACATTTACCGGTAAACCAGTACAGGTCTGGTTGTAAGCCTTACAAGGTTTAAAGCTTCGTCACTTATAAGCTGAATATATTTTGGTTGTTTGTGTCCATAGGCTCCCAACACTAGGAGATCATAGCGCTCCACAGCAACCGCTTTTAGAATTTCTTCTACGAAATCTCCCTTTGTTCTTTTGTTTATTGGTGTGTAGCCGTATTTGCTGAGAGTCTGATAACCTTTCAGGAGACATGTTTCGGCGAATTCATCCGGTTCTCCCCAACTGGTTTCCTGGACGTGCATTATGGTAATTTCGGGTTTTTTCTCGGCAAACATACGACCAATGAATTCTAATGCTCCCTGATCACATTGAGACCCCCTATAAGCTACCATAATTTTCTGAATGGGGCGGAAATTTCTAAGAATTAGAACAGGTTGCTTTGCATGGTGAAGTATCTTGGCTTGCACGGCTCCAAGCAGTAGTTCTCGAACTCCGGAATGACTCTGAGCACCCAGTATTATCATATCGTAATTTCCTTCATCAGCTACTCTCAGAATCTCTTCAGCCGGTTCGCCAACTGCCACCAGAGGATTACACGGAATCTTTCCACCAAGGCAGATTTCGCATGATTCGATGATCTGTTCGATGGTTTTTTCTGCTTCCTTTTCAATTTCTCGTTCCACATCGCTTCTTGAAGCAAAAGGCATATATCCGCCCCCTTCAGCGATAATATCTATAACGTCCGGTTTTACGTATAATGCGTCAACATGAGCGGGGAAATGCTCCATTAAGTGGCAAGCATATCGCAAAGCTAATTGGGATTCTTCTGTCTTATCTACGGCTACTAAAATTTTCATCATGGCAACACCTCACTTGCATATTTTATTTATCTCAACACAAGAACCGATGTTTGACATTTACTGACAAAACGCCCCACCCAATCCCTGGGGAAGAAACGATCTAGAAGAGATTTTTTGCCCATCCATAGAGCCACAAGATCCTGGCGAAGTTCCTTTTCGATAAAACCCTCGAATTCAGTGATTTCTGTGAGTTGAGTAGTAACGGGGATTTCTCTATCTTCATAATAATCGCCGATTTCTATAAGTCTTCGATACACATCTTTTTTCATGGTTCCTTCTTGAGTTAGTCCAATTAGTTGCAGTGAGGCTCCATGTATGGTTGCCATCTGATTGATCATTTCAAGAGAGTCCTGACTTATGTAGCTTTGGTCAAGGCAGGCGAGAATACGAGTGATGGGCTGATTTTCCTTGACAAGAAGCACGGAGCAAGAAGCTTCGTTTACAACCTTTTGAGGAACGGAAGGAGCGTTTTGCCAGATACATTGAGATCCCCCTGTGCATCCAATCACTATGAGATCGCTTCCTTCTTCTTGAGCTTCTTCAATTATTTCGTCTGCTTCATTACCCGCTCTGATTCTTACTCTTAGATCCCTTTTGGCACCTTTCTTTATAAGCATTTCCTCCCAGAGCTTTCCTTTTTGTAGGGGAAACCATTCATAACGCCAGAGCTTGGGTTCGTAGGGGGATTCCTCCGAAGGCGAATTTTCCAGAAAAGTCTGCCGATATGATGTAAGAGCTCGCACTATGGGGTGGCTTTCCATAAGGGTTGAATCTGATGGCATTGAAGGTATAATGCCCAGGATCGTAACGTCTGCCCATGTATTATAAGCTAAACGCATAGCTTCCTTCAGAGCAAAGTTACTGTAAGGGTGTTCATCACAGGCGAATAATATTTTCATGACCTTCCTCCTTTTGTTTTACGTGGTGTTTGCTAACATTACTGCTATGGGAGATTTTACCTGGGCAATCCACTGGAGGAATGGATGGTCTTTTTTGATAGTTCTTTCCATACTGGCAGCTACCATCCCGTAGTCTTTTGTGACTTCCTGGGGTGCAGCTTCAATTATTTCTTTGATGGCTACATCATGAGCGGCATTGATCAATTCATCTTTAGCGGTAGCAACGGCTTCTGCAACATTTTTGTTCAGGATTCCTAGATGTATTGGGATGCGGGAGCCTGACATCAGCCTGGATATAACCGGCACGATAGTTTTAACAGCCTTTTCATGGTTAGCCAATACCAGGATTTGATTAACTTTTTTTATAACTCTTAGCCATATGAAAGGGATATTGATTCGCTCATAAAGTTTTCGGTGAAGTCTTTGGGTAATAGTTGTAGGGTTAAAGGGATAAGGAGCTCCTTCAATGTAAAGATCGAAGGATTCTTCTTCCAGGATTTTCAAAAGCTCTGTATCTCTGTCACCATAAACAACTCGAGGTTCTTTAAGCACGGGACATGAATCCATCTCCGCTTCCAGCATTTCTTGAATTTCTTCTCGTCCTTTTGTTATCATTTCTCGTTCCCATGTGCGTCGAGCCCATCCCGCGCCAGTTATAGGGAATTCGGGATACTTAACATAAACAGGATATAATTCCATGGGGATAATATTACCTAAATGACAAGCGTATCTTATTGCCATATTTGATGCAAGATCCACTTCTATTGAGACAAGTGTTTTGATCATAATTACTCCTTTCGCAAATTTCTAAGTGTTTCGGGGTTATGACTCTCCTCGGATTTTTGCTGCCGCCCGGTTGACGACCTCTTGAAGTTCTCCAAGCTTGAATGGCTTAGCAATGAAGTCAAATACCCCTTTTCGGAAGGATTGTTTTGCCGTCTCCATTGTGGCAAAACCAGTGATCACTATTACCTCGGTTTTTGGATAACGGCTTTTGACTTCTTCGAGAAACCTCATGCCATCAATTTCTTTCATTTTTAGGTCTGTTATAACAATGTCGTAGGATGTTTCCTGGATGCGTCTGGTAGCTTCGACGCTGTCAGTAAAGCTTTCCACTTCATAGCCGAGCTTCTCTAAAGCCGGCTGAAGCCTTTTACAAACTATGGGTTCGTCATCTAAGATTAAAATTTTCAGTGGTCTTTCCATTGGTGTTCCTCCTTAATGGCAATATTCAAACTCATAAAAAGCTTTTATAAAATTTGTTATATCTTCATCACTTTGTAACTGTATATCCAGCTGTCTGGTAAATCCGATAAGTCTACCAAGCATCTGGAGACGTCGTATCATGTCTTCTTCACCGAGGTGCAATACTCGCGCCACTACCAGGTCTTCCTTAAGATCTACTTTGAAATGATATCTGGAAAGAATAGTGCTTATCAATTTAGCTCTTCTTGATCTTCGAGCATTATCCGTTACCCCGCCGACGAATCTGAAATAAATATAGTTGTGATAGGAATCAGGCTCTACTCTGGTGTCTATCATGTTGAAATGGTATCCAAGATGTAAATGAAGATTCATGTAAGTCTGACTTATTACCGCCAGATTGAACTGAGTGGGAGATGTGATGGCAGAGGCTTCCGAAGGAGTTTTGGTAAGACTCGACATCATACCCGTAAAATCTACTGAAACAGGTTCAGTGCTCCATACACCTGGGGCAGATAAACCGCTCCAGAGAGCTTTTAATGGGACTGATCGGATATCCTGTGGTCTTAGTCTGCCAGTTTCTATGACTCTGGGATCTATACCTCCTCCAAGATCTAGAATTTTTAATCCGAGCGGAATTTCTGATTCAAGTGTATATACATGGACTCCACTACTTTTCTGAAGTAATTTTGGAAGATTTATAAGTTCTTCCACAGCTTTTTCGTGGATAAACCGCACCATGTCGTGAACTGACCGGCAACCCTCAGGAGTAAAGTCGGGGGATGATGGGTCTATCAGGTGTAAAGGAGCAATACGGCGGTAAAGCCTCCTTAAAAGCCTAAATTCCGGTGTGTCTTCAAATGGAAATGGCTCGGCAACAAGTTCGTAGGAAAGAAGTTCCTTAACTCTTCCAGAGTAAATAATGCGGGATTTGGCATCTACAGTGATTACTTGCCCATTTTGTAAACGTTCGGTAGCTCCTTCCACTCCCACGAGCGTTGGAACCCGGAATTCTCTGGCAATCGTGGCAAGATGACCCGCCGCGGATCCTCTTTCTGCAATAATTGCTGATGCCTTCGGGACTATGCGAGCCAACCATGGCGCCGTAAATTTTGTAACCAAAACCCCTCCTTCCGGGAAATTTTCCATGTCACTATCAGAGCTTATCTTTGCCACCACTCCACTTCCTACCCCTGAATGAACCACCATTCCTACGTCCTTAAAAAGGATAGGATATTGGTCACAAAGAGTGGTTATGTTTTGCTGGGAGAATTCCTTTTCCCTGGGAATGACAAGACGGCGGGATTGGAGGATAACATATTCCCCATTCTGGTCTATTGCCCATTCAATCTCCTGAGGATATTTGAAATATCGTTCAAGTGTCAGAGCCCATTTTACAAGTTGGACGATGTCCTTTTCAGAAAGGGTAGGGAGTTCTCGATTTTCCTCGGTCAGCATTTCTTCTTTTTCTCCGCTTATACCGGCTGGCTTTATAGAAATAGTTTTCGTAGCTATTTCCTTTTTAAGGATGTTATATGGTGCTACCTTTTCCACAATAAACCTATCAACGACGTCTCTTCCTTCAACTACTGTGCGACCAAGTCCCCATGATGCATAGATTACAAGGCTGTCCGGGTTTTCTCCGCTTACGTCCACCGTGTGGATAACTCCACTTACTTTACTGTGAACCATTTCCTGTATTATAACGGCCATGGCTGCTTCTTCGCTCAACATGTTCATTTTTCTTCGATATACAAGAGCTTCTGGGGAATAAAGGCTTGCAAGAACTCTCTTGTAGGCGTATGGGATTTCCTTAGGGGGCACGTTGAGCATAGTTTCGTGGATACCAGCAAAACTAAGCTCTCCATTTTCTCCGTAGGCGCTACTTCTAACAGCCCACCTTTTTGGCAAGTCCCTTTTATCAACCCACTGTTCTATTTCTTTGCTGATTTCTTTTGGAATAATGCCGGCAAGAATGTGATATCTAATCTGACGTGAAGTGCTGTGTTCGTCTCTTTCACCATTTACCCATGATTCCAACAAGGCATAAATACGGTCTTCTAATGCGTTAGCTTCCAGAAATAACTGGTATGCTCGAGTAGTAATTACCAGTCCGTTGGGTGGAATAGGGAGTTTAAGATTGCAATATATGATTGCTAAAGTATTTGCTTTTCCGCCTATGAGTTCGGGACGATCTAAAGGAGCTTTATCTAAGGCTACTGCAATAGGCGTTTCTTGACCAAAACTAAGCCTTCCTCTGAGTTCTGTCTCTAGCTGAGTAATAATACGATCAAGCGAGGTGTAAAGAGCTAGGTATTTATTGGAGGAAATGAAGTTTAATTCTTGAACCATATGAAGAAGTAGTGAGTGAAGCTCTTCTACCATATCAACAAGATATTTGCGATCGAAAACATATTCACCTCCGCTTTTTTCACCGAGATCGGCAATGAGTTCCATAACTCTCTGGTTATTTTGAAGTAATTTTTGAAAATGTTCAAAAATTTGAGCAATATCTATAGAAACAATCTTGGGTTTCTTAAAGCGATTTAAAAAATTTTGAACTACTCTAAACACCACGGTCAATGTCCACCTCCACCACCTTTTTTGAAAACATAACCTACGGCGAAACCTGTAATAATGGCAATGATGACAGCCATAATTCCGTAAAGAGCACTATGCTGATAAGCGAGCGTAGCAAGAATTGCAGGAAATCCTACCATAACCACCTTTAGATCCTGGCACTTCTTTGCGATTTTCTGCTTTTCAGGCTGGTCAATTATAGTAAGACAGACCTTGTATGTTCCTGGTTTTATTGAGCTAGGAGTGGGAATTACAGCGTCTATTTTTTTGTGTCCGTCCGCCAATTTGGTGTTTTTTATGTGAGCTGGTAAAATTTTATAAACGCCATAATGTTCTTTGAGTTTCAGGAAATCCTGTATAAGTTTCTCTTTTTCATTTTCACTTACCTGCCCGGAAAATTTGATTTCCTTCGTAACAACAGGATATCCCCAGGATGCACTTTCTGGAGGATCTTCTAGAATCTGAGGTTCTGTACTTGCGGCTATGTAAAGGGATGGAGCGCCTGTTACGTGGATCTCCCCTACGTTCATCCATAAACCACCACGCCTTCCTTTTTTCATAAGGCGTTCTTCAGAATTTTGCCCGATAATTTCAATAACTGCCTGGGCAGATGAGGGAATTTCTGCTTGAACCGAAAGAGATTCACCATTGAAAAAAGCACCAATTTCAATTTGGCTGGGTTGAACGGTAAATAAACTTTCTGCTAAGGAGATACCCTGAGAACCTGGTGCCACAGCAAGAATGATTAATATATCCAAGATCAGGTAAAATTTTCTTCGGAAAAAACTTTTCATAGTTAATGTCCTCCTTTGTAACTGAGAATAAGCTTTGGGGTGATTGCAAGACTTAACAGCATTTGAACCATTACAAGTAAGACAATAGATGCGAGTAAAATTTTGAGTTGATCGGCTTTGAGCCTTTTGTTGAGCTTGACTCCAAATTGAGCACCTATAGTAGAGCCAAGGAGCAGAATGAAAGCGAGGACCACGTCAACAGTATGGTTGGCTATAGCTTGCATAATGGTAACATTGATACAGGTGAAAAGTATTTGAAAAAGACTTGTTCCTACCACAACATGCATGGGCATCCTGAGCATGTAAACCATAACGGGCACCATGATGAAACCGCCTCCCACGCCCATAATTGCTGCAAGTATGCCGACCAGAGCACCTAAAATGATAGGCAACAGAGGGGATACCGTGATACCGGATTTTTCAAATTTCATCTGATATGGGAGAGACTGGACAAACCGAGTGTACAGAGAGGGCTTAGGAGGCTCACCAGATGTTTTTTTAGATGATTTTGAAACCGATTTTTTTCGCATGCTCTGAAGACTTTCGACGAACATGTAGCTCCCGATTATTCCAAGCATGACTACGTAAGTAATTTTGATAACAAAATCCGCATTTCCTAAGCTCCGAAGTATTTTGATTAAATATACTCCTAAAGTTCCACCAGTGATGCCCCCAATAAGCAGGCAGATTCCCATTTTGAAGTCCACATTGCCCAGGCGCCAGTGAGCGTAAGTTCCGGAAGTTGATGCTGCAACTATCTGGTTGGAATCAGAAGCAGCTGCAATAGTAGGTGGGACCCCCGCCATTATAAGTAAGGGAGTCATCAGGAAACCTCCACCTACACCAAAAAGACCTGATAAGAATCCTACTAATCCTCCTAGTCCAAAAAGCAGTAAAATGTTGATACTGTTGCCTGCGAGAGGCAGATAGAGATTTAGTGACATTTTGGTTTTCCTCCTCCTCTTAAAGGTTTTCTTTTCGATACAATTCCGTTAACCTTTTTACTTTGCCATGTGCCCATACAAGGAGGATGTCCACCCCCTGCTGTTGATGCAAATTTTGAAAGGTTTGAGCGTGTTTTGTCAGAGTATCTATTTGAATTTCGTTTGAGACGCCGATTACGATAAATTGAACGTAACTTTTGGAATTAGAAAATCTGACTATTTCCTCGAGAAATTCCCCACAACTTATAAACACCTCAATTGGTACGTTTTCCTTGTTACATTCTTCTCTGAATCTGCTAAGCCATAGACGGATGTTTTCGTCTAGACTCAAAGGGCGATTTTGCTGAGTTTCTGGAAATACCATCATTAAAGCGAGAGCAAAGTTAAGGCGAGATGTGAGATGCAAAGCATAAGATGCTGCCCACAGGGTAGGGTAATTCATGTCAATTGCTAGAAGAACTTTCTTCTTCATTGAAACCACCTGTAAGAGCCTCCTTTTTATATACACTGTGATTAGACTTCAATTTCTGTTCCTTAACTTTTTGCCAGGATATGTTCGGGAAAAACTTAAGATCTAAGCAGAAAAAGTGCTGAAGAAATGGTTTTGTCTTGGTATTAAGAAGCCTTATTATGTGTTTCATGGTGAAAAATTGAAAAAAATATTTGCTAATAAGCCGCATTTGTCATGGGATAGTAGATGTTTAATAATGAAACGAAAAATTCGTTGAAGGGTTTAAATGTGAACTGTGTATCAATTTAGACCAATCTAAAACGTCCCAGGATGATCCCTTTTCTTAAAGTCAAGTGATGTTTTTCTGATAAAACCTGCAATTAATATTACTGGAGACTTGCGTAAACAGCTAGTGGTATCAAAGTTGCTCCTTTAGAACAGAAAGAAAGTTCGTTGTGGTTTGACAGGATTAAAAGGAGAAAAATTATGGAGAAAGTTCCTTTCAAAATTCGCCGGAGAATTATATCGGCTTTCTTGTTTAGCCTGACATCGGTTATCGTTTTTGCCGCTCTAAGCTTCCAGGCTCACTTAGAGATTGGTCATAGATTGAAACTTTTGGAATTTACCCACAACGTTCTTTACGATCTTTTAGAGATGCGTCGGTATGAAAAAAACTTCTTTCTTTACCATCAATTCAAAAGCATTCAGGAAGCAATTAATTATGCTTCCAAGGTTGAGGAACTTTACCTGATTTACGAAAAGGATGTTATGAAACTAAAGAAAGATTCCACGGTGGCTGAATTTCCAGAACTCATTAAAAAATATCAAAACATCCTTGTTGAATTGATGAACTCTTCTGAAAAGACTCTTTCAGGAGCAGATCTTTTAGCTTTAGAAGATTCGCTTCGAAATTATGGGCAAAAACTTCTTGGTATAGCGGAACGCTGGGAGATAGAAGAAAGATCTAGAATTGATGAACTCTTTAAGCGAACAATCCACCTTTTCTTGGGCTCCATTGGAATATTCCTGGCACTGGGTATTGTCATAGCCTTCTATTTAGCCAGAATTTTCGTTGAACCATTGCTTCTTATGAAAAAAGCTATGGATAAAATTGCTAGTGGTGATTTTACCCCCATTCCAGAATCGGGTCCTCATCCCGAAGAATTTGAAGCTCTATTTCAAGCTTTTAACCGTATGGTGAGAGAGCTTGAAATACGCCAGGAACAGCTTGCTCAGTCTAAAAAAATGGCCGCCGTTGGAACATTAACAGCCGGTATTGCTCATGAATTGAACAACCCCATTAATAATATTGTTCTTACAGCTGAAACTCTCAGGGAGGAATTCCATAATCTCGATGCTAAGGAAGTTATGAGCCTTATTAATGATATTATCTCACAGGCAGATAGAGCTTCTGAAATTGTAAAAGGACTTCTAGATTTTTCTCGCTCCGAATATCCTCAGTTTGAGCCCCTTTCAATTGCGTCCGCTGTTGAATATACTCTCAAGCTTGTTAGAAATCAGCTTTCTCTTGCAGGAATTCAGGTCGATAAAGATTTTCCACCAAATCTTCCGCTGGTTTATGGAGACAGAAAGGGCTTGCAACAGGTGTTTCTCAATCTCATCATCAACGCAATTCAAGCTATGCCCGGAGGTGGCAATTTAACTTTGCGAGCGTCTTTGTCTAAAGATGGGAAATGGATAAAGGTTGATGTGATCGACACCGGTGTAGGGATCGATCCCAAAGATCTTCCCTATATATTCGATCCATTTTACACGACTAAGCAGGTAGGGAAGGGAACCGGATTGGGGCTTTCGGTAAGTTACGGTATAATTGAAAAGCACGGGGGACGAATAGAGGTCGAGAGTGAAAGAGGAAAAGGTTCCAAGTTTACGGTTGTTTTGCCTGCTTATAGAGAAAATGATGATTAAAACTAACGAAGAGAGGTGAAAAATAGTATCTATGTTGTATGTCGCATTGGTTGATGATGAGATAATTGTCCAGAAACGACTTCGCAGCCTTTTGGAAAAAGAAGGCTACACTGTGGATGTCTTTTCAAGTGGCGAAGAGTTTCTCAAGGAGCTGAGCGTGACTCAATATGACCTGGTCTTTCTGGATATAATGCTACCAGGTATTAATGGGATGGAAGTATTGGAACAGGTTAAGATCCGACAACCAAACACAGAAGTTATAATGATCACTGGATATGCTTCCATAGGTAATGCAGTCGAGGCTATCAAAAAAGGAGCCTTTCATTATGTGGCTAAACCATTGAGACTTGAAGAAATAAGAAATCTTGCCCGTAAAGTCTTTGAACAGCAGAGTCTTCGCCGGGAAAACAGACAGCTCAAAAGCCGTCTTGATCCTGTGGAAGGATGGGGGGAGATGATAGGTATAAGCCCTCCAATGAAAGAAGTTTTTCGGCTTATTCGTAAAGTTGCTCCCCTTGATTGCAATGTTCTAATTCAAGGTGAGAGCGGAACTGGAAAAGAACTTGTGGCTCGATTGATCCATCGTGAAAGTCCTCGAAGAGACCGTCCATTTGTAGCTTTTAACTGTGGGGGATTTACAGAAGAACTCATAGCGAGCGAATTGTTTGGATACGAGCGAGGTGCCTTTACCGGAGCAGTGGCCACAAAAATTGGTATTCTTGAAACCGCCAATCGCGGAACGGTTTTTATGGACGAAATTGGGGATATGCCTCTCTCTATGCAAGGAAAGCTTTTACGTGTTATTCAGGAAAAAGTTATTATGCGTGTTGGAGGAAATCGCCCGATTCAGCTTGATGTCCGATTCATTGCCGCAACCAATAAGGATCTTAAAAAGGCAGTTCTTGAAGGTGAATTTCGTGAAGATTTATATTTCAGACTGAATGTTGTTCAGATAAATCTCCCACCACTAAGTGAGCGTAAGGAGGACATTCCCCTGCTAGTCCAGCATTTTATTAATCAATTCAGCCATAAATTTGGAAAGAAGATTGCGGGAATCAGCCCAGAAGCCAAGGCTGTTCTTATGTCCTATTCTTATCCGGGAAATGTCAGAGAGTTGGGAAATATTATAGAAAGATCAGTTGCTCTAGCAGAATCAGATGTTATTACCTTATCTGATCTTCCCCCAGATCTTCAAGAATATGGCATGATATCAAACCGCCAACTTTCTTCTTTGGAAGAAATAGAAAAAGAGCATATTCGTAAAGTCCTTTCTTTTACAAACCATCAACTTGGTAAGGCAGCTAAAATTCTGGGACTTTCTAGGACTACCCTATGGCGAAAATTGAAAAAATACGGACTTAGCGATCCTGACCAGCAGATCCAAACCCCAGATCAAACCAATAATTTTACCAGATTGTTCCGCTGAAAAGTAAAACTAGAAGTTATCTCATAAATACCCGAAATTGGTGTGTAGTATACCCACTACCATGATTCGTTACGATAGATGTGTGAATGATGGATCTTACGGATGAACAGTGGGCGGTGTTGGAGCCACTCTTACCTGAAGAATAGCGCATCCCGACCGGCAGGCGGGGTCGTCCCTGGAGGAATCCCCGGGAGGTGTTGAACGGCATCTTGTGGATGCTGCGCACCGCATTTTATTTTGGCACCATCTTCAGCGTTAAAACCCCGGAATCGTTCCAGCTCTTCTTAGAACCCAATAATAAATTTACATCTAAATTTTTAATTTTAAAACCCCCTCATAAAAACTGAGGAGATTAGAAATTCTTTGCTAAATGGGGAATTATAAAATCCTTTTTCTCTTTTTTCTTGTTATGGGTCATAAAGAAAGCATTCAGCCATGAATCCGTGAAAAATTTTTTGACCTTCTATTCCTGAGAGTTGCTCAAGCGCTTAACATGGGCACTTTAAAGGGCGAATATAGTATTTCATAGTAATAAAAGGATGCAAGTTGTATCAGCCAGCCAGTTATGGTAATAGCTCCAGGGATTGTTTCCCAGGTTGAAAAACAGAAACTCCACAATAAGAAGGTGATGGAACCTATGGAACTTTGGCATCAGATGGAAATAGATGAAATTTTTAGGCTTCTCAATTCTTCTAAAGAAGGGCTTTCATCAGAAGAAGCCAGTAAAAGACTTCAGGAATTTGGTCCTAACGAGTTAGAAGAAAAGAAAAAAAGGTCCCCTATTTTGATGCTTCTTCAACAGTTTACAGACTTTTTAATTATAGTCCTTATAGGAGCCGCCATTGTAGCTGGTTTTGTAGGAAAACTTACTGACTCTTTAACAATCATCGCAATAGTAATACTCAACGCCATAATAGGTTTTATTCAGGAATATAAAGCAGAAAAAGCTTTGGAGGCTTTGAAAAAGATTGCTGCACCTTTTTCTGTCGCCCTCAGAGATAAGAATCCCCTAAATATTCCGGCTTCCCAACTTGTTCCTGGAGATGTGGTTTTACTTGAGGCTGGTCAGATCGTCCCTGCCGATATGAGACTCATCGAAGCAGTAAACCTGAAAGTAGAAGAGGCTACCCTAACGGGAGAATCAGTTCCTGTGGAAAAACATACCAAACCGATTTTTGAAAAAGATATACCTCTAGGCGACAGGAAAAATATGGTCTATCAGGGAACGATCATTACCTATGGCAGAGGCAAAGGAATCGTCACAGCCACAGGCATGAATACTGAAATGGGCAAAATTGCATCAATGATGCAACAAGCGGAAACGGTAAAAACACCTCTTCAAAAAAGACTCGCCATTTTTGGGAGAAAGCTTGCTATAGCAATACTTATAATAAGTTTCATAATATTCTTAATGGGGCTTCTTAGAAACGAAGATGTAATTCTTATGCTTCTTACTTCAATCAGTCTTGCTGTAGCGGCAATACCGGAAGCCCTTCCCGCCGTAATAACCATATCCCTTGCCCTTGGCGCCAAGAAGATGGTTAAACAGAAGGCTTTAATTAGAAAATTACCCGCCGTGGAAACTCTTGGTTCTGTGACTTATATCTGTTCAGATAAGACAGGCACACTTACAATGAACAAAATGACTGTCGAATGTATATATCTGGACGATAAAATCATTACAAGAAATAATTTATGGGCAAAACAAGGAGATGAAACGTTCAGATTAATTATGCATGCCCTCGCCCTTTGTAATGACGCAAAAAAAGACAAGGAAGGAAACCTCCTTGGAGATCCCACAGAAACAGCTCTTTATGCCATAGCAGAACATTTTGGTTTTAGAAAGGAAGACCTGGAACAGAATTTTCCTAGAGTGCTTGAAATTCCTTTTGACTCCGATAGAAAATGTATGACCACTCTTCACAAGGTGACCGATAATTTTTGCCAGGATTGTAATTATGTTTCCTTCACAAAAGGCGGTGCTGAGATAATAATTGAGAAAGCCGAGTTTATTTTTAAGGGTAACGATTTTCTACCTTTAGATTCGGAAGAAATCCTTAAAATCAGTGAACAAATGGCGGAGGAAGGGCTTCGAGTCCTGGCAGTAGGAATGAAAAAGTGGAAAGATTTACCTCAGGATTCACGGCCAGATAACATGGAAAGTGGCTTAATTTTACTCGGTCTCATTGGAATTATAGATCCTCCACGAGAGGAAGCAAAAGAGTCTATCGATATGTGCAAATCCGCCGGTATTGTTCCTGTAATGATTACGGGAGATCATCCGCTAACAGCAAAAGCTATTGCCCGAAGAATTGGCATTCTTGAAAATAATGATGAGGAATCCATCATTACGGGTAGGGAACTGGAAAACCTATCAATGAGTGAATTTGAAGAGAAGGTAGAAAAAATAAGAGTCTATGCAAGGGTAGCCCCCGAACATAAATACAAGATAGTTAAAGCTTTACAGGACAAGGGGCACATTGTTGCCATGACAGGAGATGGCGTAAATGACGCTCCCGCTCTTAAACAGGCCGACATAGGCGTTGCTATGGGCATTACAGGAACAGAGGTCTCCAAAGAAGCTTCTGCTATGATACTTCTCGACGATAATTTTGCAACAATCGTAAAGGCTGTTAGGGAAGGTCGCCGAATTTACGACAACATATTGAAATTTATAAAGTATTCCATGACATCCAACGCAGGAACTGTATGGGCAATATTTCTTGCACCCTTTTTAGGTCTTCCACTACCGCTTCTACCAATTCAAATATTGTGGATGAATCTTCTTTGCGATAGCCTCCCGGGGCTTTCTCTTACGGCAGAACCAGCAGAAACAGACGCAATGAAAAGACCTCCTAGAGATCCTCAAGAAGGTGTATTCTCCAAAGGAAGAGGATTGTTTATAATTTCTTTTGGCTTAATCATAGGTCTTATTACTCTTTTATTTCAATCTGTGACTATAAAAATGGGTATGCCATGGCAGACTATGGTTTTTACAGCCCTCGTTACCGGCAGAATGGCTGTAGTTATCGCTCTCCGGTCTGAAAAAGAGCTTATTATAAAAAGAGGTTTTCTGACTAATAGGCCCCTTATGGGAGCAGTCTTGTTAACCCTGGGACTTCAATTAGCTGTGGTATATATACCAGCGCTTAATACCATCTTTCACACGACACCCCTTTCACATATGGAGCTGTTTCTTACTTTGGCTACAGGTTTGTGTCCGTTATTAGCAATTGAAATGGAAAAGTTGATAAAATCCTTTAGAACATAATTTGAGGGTATTCTAAAAAACTCCGTAATAAATTGTAAGGGCGACGCATGCGTCGCCTCTACAGTATATATTGTGCGCCCGGCATGGACGTGCTCTTGGAGGTGAGAGTCCTCCCGTGAGTTGATCACAGCGAGTGAAGGGAAGCGCAACTGCACGAGGGTGACCGAGTGTGGGGAGGAAGCGTGGAACGAAACTGCGAGCCGATGGACAAG